>NZ_CP065957.1:1610498-1932598 GCF_017310505.1 Methylacidiphilum caldifontis
AACAAATCCATTTAAAGCACCCACAAGGGGTTCTGCCCTTTCCATAATATTACAAAATTGGGGATGTTGGCCACTTTCATCAGCATAAAGTTCGACAGCTACCCAGTCTGGCTGAATTTCATCAAGGTAGACCTGAACGCTGAATTGGATCTGGCCTTCAGATTGGATATAATTGAAATTTCCAAAATGGAGTGAACTCCAATGCGTGGTAATTTTATTTTTCCAATTCTCAAGTTCTCGAGCAAGATATCCAGCTTTTGATTTTCTCTTCTCAATGGCATAGCAGAGGGGAATATAATAAATGTTTGCATATTCTCTGACCATGCGATTGGCGGAAAAATAGGGGGTCAGTCGGGATACACTTTCTCTGATTTTATTGACCCATTTTCTAGGAATACCCCTTTCATCTCTTTCATAAAAAGCAGGAATCACTTCATTTTCCAAAAGGTTGTAAAGTTGCTCAGCTTCATAAGCATCCCAAGCGGGATCAGCATCATGTTCTTTTCCATCTCCAAGAGCCCATCCCAAATCAGCCGAGTAGGCTTCAGCCCACCACCCATCAAGCTCAGAGATGTTCAGTCCTCCGTTTACAACCACTTTCATCCCACTTGTTCCGCTAGCTTCCCATGGTCTTCTGGGATTATTGATCCAGAGATCTATGCCTTGGACGAGATCCAAGGCAAGTCTCATGTCGTAATCTTCAACAAATACCACACGGTTATGCAGTTCCTTCCTTGAAACAAAGGCGGTCCATTCCCTAATCATCGCTTTGCCTATCTGGTCTTGAGGATGAGCTTTGCCTGCTACCACCAGTTGCACAGGCCTGTGAGGATCGGTCAGAATCCTTGCTAGCCTTTCTTTATCATGGAGAAGCAGAGTAGGTCTTTTATAGGATGCAAATCTTCTTGCAAAGCCGATAGTTAGAACATTCGGGTCAAACAAGCAGTTGCACTCTGACATGTCACTGGGATGCCTTCCCATCATGGCACAGTGACAGCGAATTCTTTTCCTGAGGGCTAAGATAAGATTCAAACGATTTTTTTTCCTCCATTCTAAAAGAGTACAGTCACTTGCAGAACGGAATTTTTCTTCAAGTTTTTCGGTAGGCTGTCTCCAGCGATCCTTGCCACATATACTGCCCCACAACTCATCGGTTTCTTGTGAATGCCAAGTGGGGACATGAACTCCATTTGTTACCGATCCAATGGGTATTTGCCCTACAGGCCAGCGAGGAAATAAGCCTCGAAAAATATTTTGACTGACTTTCTCATGAAGTTTGCTTACTCCATTGGTTGCTGCTGATCCCCTTAGGGCAAGATAAGCCATATTGAAAGGTTCTTCTTTACTCCTATATTGTTGGCCTAAGGCTAAAAGATCATCGGCAGATATTTTAACGTCTTGGCAAAAATCAGCAAAATATTTAAGGAACAAAGGGGGACTAAATCGATCAAATCCGGCTTCAACAGGGGTATGAGTAGTAAAAAGATTGCCTGCGCGGGTTAGCCAGAGTGCTGTCCAGAAAGAGTCTAAAGACATCTCTTGCATGCAACTCTTGGCTCTTTCTAGAATAGCGAATGCAGCATGACCTTCATTAAGATGGCAGATATTGCATTTTATACCCAACTTGGAAAGAAGTTTCCACCCCCCTATGCCTAAGGCAATTTCTTGCAAAATACGCATTTCATTATCCCCTCCATACAGGGTACCAGTTATCGTTCTATCCGATGGGATATTTGCAGGATCATTGCTATCAAGCAGATAAAGAAACACTCTGCCCACAATGACGTACCAGGGGCGTAAGGTGAGAACTCTTCCGGGCAACTGCACTTCTACGGAAAACCATTCTCCTGATTCATTTCTTAGTGGGAAAACGGGTAAGAGCGCAGGATCATTGTAGGGATAAAATTCAATTTGCTCACCCTTGGAATCAATAAGTTGACGAAAATAACCTTGTTGATAAAGAAGTCCAATACCGACAACCGGAAGACCAAGATCACTCGCAGCTTTCAAATAATCTCCGGCAAGGATTCCTAATCCTCCAGAATAGATGGGCAGTTCTTCGCCAAGTCCAAACTCCATGCTGAAATAAGCAATATTATCTTTAAAATGGGGAAAATTTTCTTCAAACCAGGTTTTATGTTCAAAATATTTCTTTCTTTCTTCTAACTGACATTTAAATAGGCTTTGGAATTCAGAATCTTGACTGAGATCTGTCATTTTCTCTTTAGATAAACTTTCAAGGATGAACCAGGGATTACTTGTTGCGTCCCAAAGCTTGGGATCTATTTTTCGCCAAAGCCTTCTTGATCCTGAAACAGTATGCCATAACATGTCTGAGGCAAGATCTTCTAAGCCTTTTAACTCTTCGGGAATTTCAGGAAAAAGGTAGCGTTGGGATATCATGGGCGATCTCCTTTTTTTGATTGCTATCCAAGAGAATCAGGAAAGAAAACATTGAAAAATTATGGTTTAGAATTTTACTATAAGCCACTTAATATAAAAACTTAAGAGAAACTTTAATGTTGCGAATTTTTTGAATAAGAGAACAGCAAAAATTATATGGAATTTTTAGGAAAAACAAACGTTACCCTCAAATACAAGGACAAAAAAAAATTTCTTTTATTGTTCCTTTCTCATAAGGCCCTCTTTTTTTCCCTCTTTTCTTTTCTTGTATTGTTTTTTTTAATTAAAGACAAATTTCATAAGATAGAAAGTCATTGGGAATTCTTCGTGGGATTGATCTGGTTTTTTAGCCTTGTTTTGTCCAATGCGTTTGTATCTGTCAAACATGCAGAAAAACTCGCACACCATTTTGGAGAACCCTATGGATCATTGATTCTAACCATTGCTGCCACTGCCATTGAATTTTCCTCTATTTGGGATGTCATGTCTACAAATGTGAAAAATTTAACTTTTCCACGTGATACCGTTTATTCGATCATAATGATTGTCTTGGGAGGAGTGGTGGGTATAACCCTGCTTGTTGGAGGCATCTATCATAAGGAACAGAAAATCAATCTGGAAGGATCAAAAGCTTTTCTTAGCGTTATTGTTCCAATGGCCGTTTTAATTTTGATTCTTCCTAATTTTACCCGTTCTAGTCCTGGGCCCACATTTTCAAAATTTCAAACCTTTTTCTATATCTTTGCTTGCCTTTTCCTTTATCTGATTTTTCTGGTTGTCCAAACGGTAAGTCATAGAAAATATTTTCTTTTGGATGATCTTGATGCCCTTAAAGAAGAAAGCAGAAAAGAAAAAAAGTTCGCTTTATATCATGGGATAATGCTTATTGTTTCGCTTCTAGGTGTGGTTTTTTTTGCTGAAAAATTATCTTTTTCTATCAATTATGCTATAGAAAATTTTAAAACTCCAAAAGTTGTTGGTGGCTTTATTGTCGCTTCGCTTGTGTTGCTTCCTGAATCCATGACAGCCATTAAAGCTGCTATTCATAACAGCCTTCAAAAATCGATGAATATCCTTTTAGGCTCGGTATGCGCGACCATCGGATTAACCCTTCCCTTGCTTCTGAGCATAGGTTTGTTAAACAACAGTTCAATAATACTGGGTCTTGGACAAGTAGAAGCTACCTTGCTGCTGTTGACTCTTCTTCTTTGTCAGATCACTTTCTCTGGAACAAAAACAAATATATTGCAGGGTGCAGCCCATCTCCTGCTCTTTTTATCATATTTTATTATGATGTTTGATTGAGTCTTAAAGAAAATTATTCTTCAGAGAATGCTAGCAGGGAATCTAGTCTCAATGAGTCGAATGATTTTGTGATTCTATTTCTTTTCTCAATAGATGAGCGGCCTCAACCATATTTTTCAGAGAGGGTATGACTTCTTCATAACTGCGAGTTTTAAGACCACAATCAGGATTTACCCATAAAGATTCCTTTGGGAAAACAGAAAGGGCTTTTCTCAGGATAGCAAGTATTTCTTCAGTGGTTGGGATCCTTGGAGAATGGATGTCCCAAACCCCCAGACCGATATCATTAGGATATCTGAACCGTACAAAAGAATCAATCAGTTCAAGGTTTGATCGAGAAGCTTCAAGGGATATGACATCGGCATCGAGTTTCGCAATGGCTTCAATAATGTCCCCAAATTCAGAGTAACACATATGCGTATGAATCTGGGTGGAATCTTCGACACAGCAGGAAGCGATGCGGAAGCATTCAATAGCCCACTGCAAGTAGTCATTCCAATCGATCTTACGCAAAGGCAACCCTTCTCTTAAAGCGGGTTCGTCGATCTGAATCACTCCCAGGCCATTTTGTTCAAGCTCCTTGACTTCATCCCTGATTGCCAAAGCGATCTGTTTTGCAGTTGTTTTTCTGGGCTGGTCGTCTCGTACAAAGCTCCATTGCAAAATGGTCACAGGTCCTGTAAGCATTCCTTTCATGGGTTTTGTTGTAATCGATTGGGCAAACTTGGACCATTTTATGGTCATCGGCATCTGCCTTGAAACATCCCCATAGATAATAGGAGGTTTAACACAGCGGGAACCATAACTTTGGACCCAACCATTTTCGGTGATGAGAAAACCTTTTAGCTTTTCACCGAAATATTCAACCATATCCGATCTCTCAAATTCACCATGGACTAAGACATCCAGGCCTATCTCTTCTTGCAATTGAACAACTTTCCTGATCTCTTCTTGAATGAACTGATCGTATTGTTCTTCTGCAATATGTCCAAGCCGATACTGAGAGCGTATTTTTCTTACTTCTGCCGTCTGAGGAAAAGAGCCAATAGTTGTAGTGGGAAAAAGTGGAAGACCAAGTTTTTTGGCTTGAAGTTCTTTTCTTTGTCGATAAGGACTTTTTCTAGAAAGATCTGTTTCTTTTAAGGCTGCTAGCCTTTCTTTAACAGATGGATCATGAATTAATCCACTTGTCTTTCTTTGTTCTATAGCTTTTTGGTTTTCTTTATATTGATCGTCATTCTGGTAATTTTCTCTCAAGGCAAGAGTGGCGAGTGTGCTCAGTTCTTCTATTTTTTCATCAGCAAAGGCAAGCCAATTCCTGATCTCTGCGTTTATCTTTTTTTCTTCCTTCAAAGATACAGGAACAAAGTGTAAAGAGCAGGAAGGGGCTAGCCAAAGAAGTTCAGCTGGAATGAACTCTAGAGTATGATGAATAATTTTGAGGGATTGCGAAAAATCATTTTTCCAAACATTTCTTCCATCGATGATTCCCAGGGAAAGAACCTTGTTTTTATCCCAACTTTGAAGCAAACCCTGGAGTTCATGACCGGCACGGGTGCAATCGTAATGGAGACCATCAATAGGAATAGAGCACACTATTTCTCTATTTTCTTTTAGGGCACCAAAATAAGTCGCCAAAAGAATTTTGAGTGAAGGGGCTGCCAGTTTGAGTCGTGGATAGATTTCATAAAAGGCTTTCTGCCATTCCGAAGAAATATCTAGAGTCAAAATGGGCTCATCAAGCTCAACCCAATCCGCTCCCAAACTATAAAATTCTTTCAGAATTTCTTCATAGATGGGAATGATTTTTGCGATCAGTTCATCATTCTTGATTGAAGGATCTTTTTTCTTGCCCAGGAAAAGAAATGAGATAGGCCCTAAAAGTATGGGTTTGGAGAGATAGCCAAGAAACTTTGCCTGTTTAAATTCTTCAAAAGGTTTTGTTGAAGATAAAGAAAAATGCTGATCTTTCTCAAATTCAGGAACGATGTAGTGGTAATTCGTATCGAACCACTTGGTCATTTCCATGGGATGAGGAAGAAGAGAAGGATCCTGGCCTTGCCGAGATTTTTCCATACCCCTAGCCATGGTAAAAAGAAGATCCAAGGAGACAGGGCCGTTACTCTTAAAGCGCTTTGGAACAGCACCGACAAGACATAAAGTATCTAGAACATGGTCATAGAAGCTGAAATCATTTGATGAAATAATGGATAATTGGGCCTTATGCTGCTTTTCCCAAGATTCTTTTTTGATGGATTCTGCTGTTTGTATAAGTTCGTGAAGCGAGCTTTTCCCTTTCCAATAAGACTCTAAAGCAAACTTAAGTTGCCGGCGAGAGCCAATTCGGGGATAACCTAGGATATGAGTATGAAGGCGATTATTGGAATTTGTCATAGATACTATCCGTTAAAATTAAGATAATTGAATGAAAAATATGAGGATAACCACCTTGTTTGTAAAGTACTGTATCGGAATTTTTTAAATATATTATTTTACCCTTTTGAGAAATCCTGTCATTTTAATTGAGAACGTGACATTGTTTCAGATTAAAAGTTTATTGTCTTCTTATCATCTTTCACCGAAAAAGAAATGGGGTCAGAATTTTCTTATTGATCAAAACTTGGCCAAATTGATCGTCAAGGAAACTCTTCAAGGATTGTCTTTACCAAAAGAAGTCTATGAAATTGGTCCTGGCCTAGGATCTTTGACTGAGTTCTTTTTGCAGGAAGATGTTTTTCTAAAAGCTATTGAAATAGACAGGGGCTTTTGTAAGGTCCTGTTCGATAGATATGGTGCTAACCATCGGTTTGAACTTATTGAAGCTAATGTTCTCGATTATCTTTTCCCACAGATTAAAAATGATAAAATCCTGGTAGGTAATCTGCCTTATAACATATCCAGTCTTTTGTTGGCCAAGCTTGCCCTTCTTTCTGAACCTTTTCCCAGAATGGTCTTCACGGTACAACATGAAGTTGCTTTAAGGCTAATGGCAAAAATAAAAACCAAAGATTTTGGAGCGTTATCTGTTCTTATGCAGAATTTTTTTAATATTCGAAGGATTAGAAAAATTCCCAAAGAAGTGTTTTATCCCGCTCCTAGAGTAGAATCAGCCATTCTCTTTCTTGAACCTAAAGATACGGCTTTAACCATGACTGAGCCCGACAAGTATGCCTTTTATGCTTTTGTAAGAAAATGTTTTTCTCAGCGAAGGAAAAAATTAGCCAAGAATATAGGCCTTTCTTTAGAAGAAAGACCAGAGGAAATTCCTCCTGGAGATTGGGTGATTCTATGGAAGGAATTAAAAAAATCCCGTATAGAGAAAAAAGTGGGTAGCTGTATAAACTAAACTTTATTTCCGTATTATTTTGTTTTCATATTAAAAGCACAAAACAAATATGCACAGGTTTTTTTATGAACGAAGATAAACCAGAAAAAAAAGATAATCCCCAGAAGAGAAAAGCGGTAGCAGCCGAAAATATTTATTTTTTTATTATCATGTTTTTGATCGGCCTACTTTTTGTATTCTTGATCTTTTCGGTAATAAACAAAAAAAGTTATATGTAAAAAAAACTTTTTATTTTGCTTAAATGACATTAACATAATGTCATGTCATCAAAAGAAGATCCAGCCAATCGTCGAAAGAAAACGATCTCTTCGGGAGATATTTATTTCTTTATTATAATGTTTGCAATAGGCCTTTTGTTTCTATTTCTTGCTTTTTCGGTTATCAGCAAAAGTACTGTCCATGTTCATGGATAAAAACTTCAAAGATAGTTTCTGGAGGCCTTAAACAAGAGATCTTTTGTGCTTTTTTTAAAGGGTAAAAGTCTCTTATAATATTTTTCCAATGGATCTGGCTGCATCGGTAGACATAGGCTCACATAGTTTTCATTTGCTCGTCGTTCAAGTGGAAAACGAATCGATCCGACCAATCGACAAAATTAGAGATCCCGTTTCTCTTGCAGCAGGTTTAGATGAGAACAGGTATCTAAGCCAAGAATCCATATCAAGAGCTGTAGATACTCTGCGTCGATTCGGAGAAAGGATAAGATTGATTCCTCCTCATCGAGTTAGAGCGGTGGGTACAAATACCCTTCGCATAGCAAAAAATAGAGAAGAATTTATCAAATGTGCAGAACCAGCCTTAGGTCATCAAATCGATATCATCTCTGGCCATGAAGAAGCTCGTCTTATCTATCTTGGGGTTGCTCATTGCATGGAAGATGATGCTCAAAAAAGGCTAGTTGTAGACATTGGGGGAGGGAGTACTGAACTTATATTAGGAGAAGGATTTTCAGCTCGTCGAGTAGAAAGTCTTTATATCGGGTGTGTGAGCTTATCTAAAGCTTTTTTCCCCGACGGATTCATTACCCCTTCTCGATTGAGAAATGCTGAAATTATGGCTTTACAAGAATTAGAACCGATAGCAAACACTTTCAAGAAACATGGTTGGCAGAGGACGATTGGATCCAGTGGTACGATTTTAGCTATTCAAGAAGCTGTACTGGCTGAGGGTTGGTCGAAGAGTGGTATTAGTGCTTTATCGTTGAAAAAATTAAGAAAACATCTTTTAGCTGCAGGCAGCCTAGAGCAGCTTTCACTTAAAGGAGTGGACTCTGACAGAAAGCAAGTTTTACTGGGTGGATTTGCTATCCTTTCAGCAATTTTTGAGTCTCTTTCTCTGGAGGTGATGGAAGTTTCGTCGGGTGCTCTTAGGGAAGGGGTAATCTATGATTTGTTGGGCAGGCTTTACCAAAAAGATATTAGGGAGAAAACGGTAAAAGAGCTCATGAACCGCTTCCAGGTTGATAAAGCTCAAGCAGAAAGGGTTCGTGCTGTGAGCTGCAGTCTTTATGAAAAAGTTAAAAAAGACTGGAAAATAGAAGGGGATTTTCAAAGAAGAATGATTATTTGGGCTTCACTCCTTCATGAAATAGGTCTGTTTGTTTCTTATAGTCAATATCACAAACATGGACAATACCTTTTAAATCACCTGGATATGCCAGGTTTTTCTCTTAGAGATCAACAATGGCTTTCTTTGCTTGTACGCTGCCATAGAAGAAAGTTTCCGCTTTCAGAGCTTCAATTGTTAAGGCCCGAAGATCGAGAGGCGCTAAGAAAGCTTGGAGTTTTATTAAGACTGGCTGTCTTGCTTAATAGAGTTCGCAGTGATGATGAAATCCCTCAGATAGATATAAAAGTGAACTCTAACCTCATTAAGCTGACATTTCCAGAAGGGTGGCTTCAAAACCACCCGCTGACTACAGCTGATTTAGCCACCGAAGCAAATTATTTGATCGGTGCGGGTTTTTTCTTGCAATATAGCTGACTTTTTTGGCTCAGTACCCTCCTTCATACCAACTTTTCCCGTCTTTAGCTATAAGCACTTGCGCCGATTCTGGTCCCCAGCTTCCAGCTGGATAATTAGGAAAATCAATCGGAGGAGTGTTCTCCCAGAATTCAAGAATAGGATCAACAATAGACCAAGCCGCTTGTGCCTGGTCAGCGCGCATGAATAAAGTTCCATCACCAATAATAACATCCCTCAGAAGGGTTTCGTAAGCTTCAGGAGAACCTTTCTTGAACGCCTCTTGGTACTTAAATTGAAGATTGACTGGGCTTAAACGAATAACGGGGCCGGGAATTTTTGCATGGAATACCAATGAGATACTCTCCTCGGGTTGGATATTCAGGATCATTCTGTTAGGTAACCATTGGTCAAGAGCCCGAGCTGGGAATGCTTGATGAGGAATGGGCTTTAAAGTGACGACTATTTGGGTAACCCTTTTGGCTAGCCTTTTACCGGTCCTCAAATAAAAAGGAACATTCTGCCAGCGCCAGTTATCAATAAAAAGCTTGATAGCGGCAAAAGTTTCAGTGGAAGAATCGGATTTAACCCCTGGTTCTTCCCTATAAGCGACGACTTCTTTACCTTTTATCCATCCCCTGCCGTATTGTCCCCGTACAGCAATCTGGTGGACCTCGTCCGGAATGATTTTTCTTACGGCATGAAGAACGTCTACTTTTTTATTGCGGATTTCATCAGAATCAAAGGAAACCGGGGGTTCCATCGCTATAAGGCAAAGAAGTTGGAGCATATGATTTTGCACCATATCCCGAAGGGCTCCAGCATGCTCATAGTACTCTCCTCGAAGTTCTACCCCGACTTCTTCGGCTACCGTAATTTGGACATGGTCGATGTAGCGACTATCCCAGATCGGTTCCCACCAAGCGTTAGCAAATCGCAGGGCAAGAATATTCTGGACGGTTTCTTTTCCAAGATAATGATCGATCCTAAAAATTTGAGATTCTTTAAACACTCTTCCAAGGCATTGGTCAAGCTCATTGGCGGACTTAAGATCATGGCCATAAGGCTTTTCAACAACAATTCGAGAATCTCCAGGAGCCAGAAATAACTGAGCGATGCCTATCTGGGAAACAACCGTTTTTATTAAGCTGGGAGAGACGGCTAGATAAAAAATCCAGTTAGGTTTTGTTTCCCACTTTGTTCCAATCTGTTCAAGGGTATGTTTTAATGATTCATAGAAAGCTGCTTCAGATAAATCGGCAATGAGATAAGATTCTATTTTTTCAGAAAAACATGACCACAGAGAACTATCATATTGGGGAGCAAACGTTTCAACTCCATTTCGAATATGTTCCCGATATTCTTCTAGGTTCATCGATTTCCTGTCTGCAGCGACTATGGCAAAATTCTCTGGAAGCCAATTTGATCTATACAAACTATAGAGTGCCGGGAAAAGCTTTCTCCAACTTAGATCTCCTGCTCCACCAAAAATGATGAAAATGGTCGCTGCGTTTTGATGGGATTTTTCATTGGTTAGGGTCGTTGTCATATTCTTAAATACCCAAAATTATTAAATAAGACACAGGGTTCGTTGTAGATTAGAGAAAAAACAACACTTATATGAACCCTCTTTAAAGATATAAAGTTGCAAAAAAAAACATCTTTGGTTTTTCTTTTAGGGTATCTTTTTAAGAACAACGGGTTTGCCAAATACTTTATGGTTCGGATCGATGAGTTCATCTCCTCGGATGATCAACTGAGCAAAAACTTTATCCGCTGTTCCGATTATAATTTTATTGTCCACAACTTTGTATTGTGCTTCCCATTCATCCTTTTCTTGGGGATTTGTAGCTGTTTTGGAACGACGTTCTCCCTTAACTTTACCCTCCTTGCTTAGGTAAAGAGTGATACAGGTCAGAGATCCATTTTCTTCATTCCAACATCCCGTATATTTGCCTTCAGGACTTGGAGATGAGGGTTGTCGAGAACAGTTAGCCGAAAAGAAAAGAGTCGTAGTCAATAAGGTCAAGGCTAAAAGAAGATGTTTCATATGATATTTCTATTTTGAATTTTTAAGCCTTTTATAAAAAATAGTTCCTGTAAAAGAGAGAAGAAAGTATTTCTTTTTTGTCTTCTCTTCTGTAGAAAAGTCCAGTAAAAAGAATAAATCACTCCATTATGCTTCGCATTTATTAGTCTTTCTTCTAATGGATAAGATTAACAATCTATAGAAGAACTCCACACTCCTTCTCCGCAGATTGAGGGCATATTTTTAGCAATTCTTCCTGAGTTTTCATTTCCTTCTTTTGATTCTAAACTTCTTTTGAAGCGCTGCTCAATACCCAATGAATGACGAAAAAGGACAATAATATGGACAATCAGAATTTCGTTAATGCTGAAAAAAAGGATGTTTCTCATCCTGTTCATCCCTCCTCTGTAGAAAGTGCGCAGGGAGAGCATCACAACCAAAACCATCATGAGGATTTGCCCTGGTACAGGAAGTACCTGTTTTCTACCGATCACAAGGTTATCGGTATACAGTACATGATTACTTCCTTGATCGTGGCGTTCTTTGGTTTTGGCCTAATGATTGTTATGAGATGGCAGCTTTCTTATCCAGGAAAGCCGATTCCTTTTTTTGGAAAAATTCTGGAAAATATCTTTGGAAATGAGATGTTTGCGGGTGGGGTAATGACCCCTCAAGGCTACAACTCTTTTGGAGCTATCCATGGAACAGTGATGATATTTATGGCTCTTGTTCCCGCTCTTTTTGCTGGGTTTGGAAATTTTGTTGTCCCTTTACAGTTAGGTGCTCCAGACATGGCTTTTCCTCGGCTCAACATGGCTAGTTTTTGGTGTTTTTTTGTAGGGGTAGTGATTATCATGGTGAGTTTTTTTGTTCCTGGAGGAGCAGCGAAATCGGGTTGGACTTCCTATCCTCCTCTTGCTGACTTGGCTGATTCCGGGCCGCATTTTCATCTTCTTTTTAACGGGCAAACCCTGTGGCTTTTAGGTATGGCTTTTAATATAACGGGTTCCTTGCTTGGAGTAATCAATATGATTACTACGATTTTTCAATTAAGGGTTCCCGGCTTAAGTTGGATGAGACTTCCTTTTTTCATTTGGGCTGAGTTGGTCACCGCTTTTCTCATGCTACTGGCTTTTCCTCCGCTGGAAGCAGCAGCGATCATGCAATTAATGGATAGGTTGGCGGGGACAAGTTTCTTTTCTCCAGACGGGTTAATCGTCAATGGACAACATGCCCATTATAGTGGGGGAGGATCTCCTTTATTATGGCAACATCTTTTCTGGTTTTTAGGTCATCCCGAAGTTTATGTTCAGATTTTACCTACAATGGGTATTGTTGCCGAAATTCTCGCTAATAATACTCGAAAACCCCTCTGGAGTTACAAGATCCTTGTCTACTCGGTTTTGACAATTGGTTTTGTGGGCATGATTGTCTGGGCCCATCACATGTATATGACGGGAATGGGACAAGCCATAAGCGCATTTTTTCAACTATTCACGACCATTATTTCCATCCCCTCTGTTCTCATTGGCACTGTTTTCCTCATGTCTCTTTGGGGAGCATCCATTCGGTTTAATCTGCCTATGTTGTTTGCCTTAGCCTGGCTTCCTTTGTTTGGCATCGGGGGGTTGACAGGCATTCCTTTAGGTTGGTCTACTTCGGATATGGTTTTGCATGACACTTATTATGTCATTGGTCATTTCCATTATATGATGGCTCCAACTTCAATTATGGCTCTATTTGCAGGAATATATTACTGGTATCCAAAGGCAACAGGTAGAGAGATGAATGTTTTATTGGGCAAACTTCATTTTTGGCCTACTTTTATAACCTTCAATGGAGTTTTTATCCCCATGTTGATTCAAGGTTTTGCAGGTGTGCATAGAAGATGGTATGATGGCGGTCAGGGATGGGAGATGGCCCAAGGAGTGTTGTGGCTTAATCATGTTATGTCCATTTCAGCATGGTTGCTCGCTATTGCCCAGATTCCGTTCATTATCAATTTCTTCTGGAGCCTGTTTTATGGAAAGAAGGTTCAATCGGACAATCCTTGGCAGGGAACAACTCTGGAATGGGCGACACCGACGCCTCCAGGACATGGAAATTTTCTGCAACCTCTTACCGTTTATAGAGGACCCTACGAGTATAGTGTTCCAGGGGCAGATAAAGATTATTCTCCTCAATGGGAACCCGATGTTAGGCCAAAAGTTCCCCAAGCTAAAGTAGAAAAAGTCTAAGCAGTATAACCGAGGAAAGCCACCAAGAGTTCAATCAGATTATTCAATACATGAGGAAAGTGAAAAATGTACAGGATACTGGTATATATTGCGTTGATATCATGAGAGGCAAAAGGTAAATAAGTTTAGGCATAATTCTAAACTCTATTTTTTTTGGCTCCTTGATGAAAGAAAGCTTGAAGTGAGTTGTTCTTTTTATCTAGCCTTTTCCCAATGAATTAGTCTTGTTTTTTCTTTTCGTCTTCGCATGGATTTAAACCCTAAAGCACACAACGAGTTGGTTTTTTACTGAATTGTTTTTGCAGAAAACGATACAGAAAAAAATTAAGTGGCATAGACTAAGTAATACAGTCCTTAGACGTTTATGAGCTGTCCAGGGGGAGGGATGACGAGGTTAATGTGTGGACTTTCTTCTTCTATTTTTTGCTTGAACCATTCGAGGGCAGTAGGATCCCCATGGACAAGAATACAAGTTCGGGGTTCCAGAAGTTGAATATAGGATAAAATGTCTTCCCTTTGGGCATGACTGGTAAGATCAAAATGATCTACTTCACAGAGGACAGGTTGAGGTTTGCTTGAGCTGTTGAGTACCACAAGATTTCCTCGCGGTGTAGCTAATAGTTGGCCAGCTGGGGACTCAGGGTCACAATAACCGACAAAAAATATGGAGTTTTTTTCGTTGGGTAGGAATTTTTGAGCTAAAATGTTAGAAATGGTATTTTCGTTCATCATTCCTGAAGTAACCAGATAAAGCTCTCCTTTGACGGGTTGGATTTTATGGGTTTTTTTCCCATTGACGACAATTGGTGCAATGGTATCCAGTATTTTGAAACCCGGGTATCTTCTTAATGATCTTGAAGAAAGCCTATCATATATTTCAGAAAAACTTCTACTTAACCCTCCAATGTAAATGGGACACTTTCTTAGTCTTCCCTTTTGTTGTTCAAAGAAAAGAGTAGTGATAATTTCTTGAGTTTTACCAAGTGCAAAAATAGGAATAAGGACTGATCCCCCTCTGTCGAAAGTATTTTCTATGCGATCGATAAGCCGTTGAATTTCAGTCTGCCTGGTTATACCCTTTTCCATCTCTTGAGCTCCTCGAGTCGACTCGATGATAAGCACATCTATACCATCTTGAGGGAAATCGGCTGGAAGCATAAGGGTTTGTTCCTTGAAACTCACATCTCCGGTATAAAAAATCCTCCTGCCTCGGTGGAATATACGTACACCTACGGCACCAAGGATATGACCGCTAGGGTAAAACCTAAAGGTAAGGGGTTCATGCTTGGGATTAGGATAACCATTTAATGACCATTCTTTATTGATATGACAAATTTGCCATCGCTCGGTCCCATGATCGATTTCCTTGTGAGTATATAGGGGATATTCAGGGATTTGAAGAGCAAGCCTTTGTTTAAGCATAACTTCGACCGAATTGTGAAGTAGGGGAAGGGTCAAGTGATAGGTGGGCTCGCTTAAAAAAACTTTTAGATTGGGATATTTTCTGAGGAATAAGGGTAGAGCTCCAGTATGGTCATGATGTGCATGGCTTATGATGAGGCAATCGACGGGATAATCTTCCAGGCTTTGAAAGTGAGGGGTAGCGAGTTCACCTTCAATTTTTGGATGAAGCCCAGCATCAAGAACTAAGTGGCCGTCGTCACCAAAATCTAAAAAATATGAATTAGCACCTATTTCTATGGAACGTGTTAAATTTATAAATTTCACTAAACTAAGCAAAAAGGCTGAATCAATTCTATTTTTGTGGTATTAACTTTGTAATTAATGTATTTCTGATCATAAATCAAGAGAAAATCAGTTCTACTTATAAAGTTTGATTGTCAGGGTAGTTGGAAAATGAAAGCTGTATTGTTAACCAGTCCTTCAGCCTTAGAAGCGAAGCCATTGAAGATAGCCAGTGTTGGCGATCCTCATCCCATGGATGACGAAGTGTTGGTTAAAATTGAAGCCTGTGGGGTCTGCCGATCTAATCTTCATATGATTGAAGGCGATTGGATGGAAAGAGGCATACCTGCAAAACTTCCTATTATTCCCGGACATGAAATTGTAGGTAGGGTGGTAGAAATAGGAAACCGGGTTAGCCATTTTAGGAAAGGAGATCGAGTAGGGCTTCAACCTCTCTGGTCTACATGTGGTAGATGCTCCTATTGTTGGACGGGAAAAGAGGAATTGTGTCAGCTAAAGGAAATCACCGGGGAAACAGTTGATGGCGGTTATGCAGAGTATGTAATTGGCAAAGAAGATCATTTATACCTTGTTCCTGAAGCAATTCCTGCCGTAGAAGCTGCTCCCTTATTCTGTCCAGGAATTACCGCTTATCATGCCATAAAAAAGGCAGGAGATATAATGGGTAAACGTGTAGCCATTTTTGGTATTGGAGGGGTTGGTCATATGGCTCTGCAGTTTGCTCGCATTGCGGGAGCCACAACCATTGCTATCTCTAGAAATCCAGAGCACTTGAGAGTGGCAAAGGATTTAGGAGCTGATGAGTGTATAAATGGAAATGATAAAAGCTCTTTGGAAAAATTAAAAAAAGAACAAGCGATTGATTGTGGGATTGTTTTTGCCCCTTCCAGTGCAGTGGCACAATTGGCTATGTCTTTAGTCAAAGCTGGTGGAAAGGTTATTGTGGGGGTTCAGGTTGAGTTGGGAAGCTTTTCTTTTGTCGAGGAAAAAGTGGTATTAGGGACAGTGATTGGTCCTAGAGAAGAAATGAAAGAAGTCCTGCAACTAGCGGCAGAGGGGAAAATCAAGCCAATATGTCAAGGCTTTTCTCTTGAGGATGCCCCTGAAGCTTTGATGAAGCTAAAGAAAGGGGAAATCGTCATGCGGGCTGTTCTTGTAGTATAACCCTGCTTGATCTGAGTGTTAGTAAAATTTTTTCAAGATATGTGTCATCTCCCAGCTATTTTTTTGCAGCATAGGGTTTTTTATCTCGATAAAGTTCTTGGTATTCCTTAAGAATTTTTCAAGATCTTCGGGAAGGGGGGAAAAGAATTGCTGTTTATTTCCCTTCCAAAAGAAAGAAAGGGTGGCAGCATGTAAAGCATGTCGGGGTAGGAGCAATACTTTTCTCATTTCTTCTGTCCAACCCCATTTTGTGAATTCTAGAAAAAATAAAGGGTTAGGTCCATAGAGTTTATCTCCTACCAGAGGATGTTTGATTGTGGAAAGATGGACCCTAATCTGATGAAGCTTTCCCGTAATCGGTTTTATCCATAACAAACTATATCCTCCTCCATACCCGATGGGATAAACTTCTGATATGGAGTTAGCCCCATGAGCAACTATTCCTTGACGAATAACGATTGAATTTCCATTCGATCCGCCCATGTAGCCGATAGGAGCTTCTATTTTCAAGAAATCAACCTTGAGCTCACCCCAGCAGATCGCTAGGTATCCCTTTTGAATAAGCCTTTTTTCCATCTGCCGTCCAAAATAAGAGGCAACAGCCTCATTTTTAGCTACGAGTAAAAGTCCACTTGTTTCACGGTCTAATCTATGGATGAGTCTGAAGGAGACATGGGGATGCTGATTTTGCAACCATTCCAAGATACTTGGATTTTTCTTTTTGTATGTGGGATGGGAAAGGAAAAAGGGGGGTTTGTCTAGGATGAGAAAATCCTCATTTTCAAATATGATCCGTGGGGGATAGGAAGGCTCATAAAAATTCATAAAAAAACTCAAGCTATTGTTTAATATATCTTTCTTTGCGTCAATAAAGAGAAAGGATGGATGAGACTTCCATTCCTATTTAGAGAATAGAAATGTTTAACCAAATTTTTATTGATCAGATAAACTTTTTAAGCAGATCGAAGGTATTCAGGATTAAATATTATTAAACATTGGCCAAGAATGATATTCTGGGCTAGCTAAATACCCATGGGTCTGTTCAGAGTTCTAGACCTGAAGCAATACCTCTCTTTAGATAGAGTTGGAGTTCTTATGACAACTACGGAAGAAGCTTACTCAACTATCTCGGCATTTTCTATTAAGTTAAACCCGTCTTTACTGACTACTTTGCCTTTGACAGTAATAGTTTGTTGAGCTTTAGAAACCAATTGCTGGTTTATGGGCTTGTGTTCTCCTACAATCAAGTAGAGTTTTCCATCTTCTCCCTTTAATCCCACAGGCAATCCAGAACCGATACAGGTTTTTGCACACTTTAAATGTTTTTCTCCTTCGGCCCCATGATCAATATAACAAACCATATCTAGTACTTTTCCTTTGATAACGGTCTTCTCTTCCTGTGCATAGGTAGAAAAGAAAGGATTGAAGGATACCAAAAGTGAGCAAATAAGGGAAAAAGCAATTTTTTTCATACTGTATAAAGCATAATATAATGCAGTGTAATTGACAATAATGTATGCAGAAAAATTCAACTGTATGATCCAGTCAATCCCTTATATAAGAATAGGGGTTTGATCATTTTTTCATAAAAATTTTTTTTATGTGCAATCGTGTTAGAGGGTAGTCAAATTTCACATTCCAACAAAGATTTTCCTATAGATCCGCCAATATGAATGAAGAAATAACAAGGAGGAGTGAAAAAGGAAAAGAATGTGTCGATACATTCAGATGTATCAAAGAAGAGGCACAAGATCGGCTGGAAGAGATCCCATGTTGATGAAGTGATCTTGGTTTTAGAAATATATTTGGTCCTGAGGGAAACTTGAAATAAATCAAGAAACATTGTTTGAAAAGCGCGCGTGGCTTGGTTCAGGCTTTAGCTATGGAAATAGCGCTGAAATCTTATAACGATATGATAGATGTTGCCTTACAATCTCTATGATCCAATATCGCTGTAATAAGAATTTCTTTTGAGCGCTGACTTATTCATTTTTCATCTCCAAGTTTATAGTAGAAGAGCTAGATCTCTTTCGAAGCTTGGTATTTTCAGCGAGGAGCTTGCCCAATTCACTTTATTGAGATTTCTACAGCTCATTTTGCCTTAAAGCTCCATGGATGATTTCTTTGGCATGGATTAGATCTGAGAGGCTGGGCTAAGCAGTAAACGTCCCTTTAAGAGGAGCAATCTTCGGGGATAATACACCCGGCAAGCAAAAAGGCCATTACCTGACCATGCGTTAGCAAAGGATAAGAACCATTGACATCCTCCCCGGCCTGAAGGCCGGAGATTCCTACGGCGCTCAGGGGTGGCATGGCGCCTCTCCTGGGTCGCTTCGGTGGGTTCCTGCTTCCGACCGCCAGCGCGGTTCGATCCACAGGCCATCCGGGCTGACGGCTTGCGCCATCCCGCTGCAAGCGTGCAGCGTGCCCTGCCCTTCGTCCCGCAACATTTGCATCCCACAAGAGAGGATGTTGATTGCACCGACCACATCGGCGTTGTCCTCGAAACCACATTCCACACACGCAAACCAGGCCTGCGTCTGGCGGTTGTCCGCCGAAACGTGTCCGCAGCACGGGCAGGCGCGGCTCGTATTCTGCGGCGGCACGGTGATCAGCCGGCCGCCCCGCCATGCCAGCTTGTAGTCCAGTTGGCGACCGAACTCGAACCAACCTTGATCCAGGATCGACTTGTTCAGGCCGGACATGGCCCGAACGTTTCGGCCTGGAGCCTCGACAGTGCCCGCCGCCGACCCGGACATGTTCCGTACCTGCAAGTCCTCGACGAAGACTACAGCGTGGTTTTTGCTGATCGCTGTCGAGGTCTTATGCAGGTAGTCGCGGCGGACATTGGCGATGCGTGCGTGGATGCGCCCAACTCTTGCTTTTGCCTTCCTCCAGTTGTTGCTGAATCTGACCCTGCGGCTCAATGACTGCTGCGCCTTGCCCAAGCGTTGCTCATGCCGCCTGAAGCTGTGGAGCGGGGCGTAGAACGTGCCATCCGAGAGCGTAGCGAAGCGGGCGATCCCCATGTCGATGCCAACCGTACCTCCTTGCGGGACGATCTGCTCCACCTCCCGCTCGGCCTGGATGCTCACGTACCACTTACCGCATGACTGGCTTACGGTGACGTTCTTGACTACACCGAGCAGCTCCCGGCTGTTGCGGTAGCGCAGCCAACCGAGCTTGGGCAGAAAGATGCGGTTGTTGTGCTGCTCCAGCTTGATCTGCTTCGGGTCGGGATAGCGGAAGCTATCCGACATGCCTTTCTTCCTGAAGCGTGGGAAACCAGCCCACTTGGCAAAGAAGTTGGCGTAGGCTCGCTCCAGGTCTTTGAGGGATTGTTGCAAGGGATGCACCGGAGCGTCCTTGAGCCATGCCGTTTCCGCGCTGTTGCGCCACTCGGTGAGCAGCTTGCACAACCCAGCGTAGCCAAGTTTTTTCTCGCCTCGCTCGTGGCGCTCCTTCTGCAACGCCAGCGCCCTGTTGTAAACGAACCGGCATGAGCCAGCGAAGCGGCACATTTGCCGCTCTTGCTGGCCGTTTGGCATCAATTCGTACTTGAAGGCTTGGCGGATAAGCATGGAAACATTATACTTAGCCTATGGCGCAAAATCAAGATATAAGACATGGACGGCACTGTGTCTTCAAGATGCACCTCCATTTGGTCTTCGTGACGAAATACCGCCGCAAAGTGTTCGACGACGACGCCATCAACCGGCTGCGCACGATCTTCGCCAAGGTCTGTGCCGACTTTGAGGCGCAACTCGTCGAAATGGACGGCGAGGACGATCACGTCCATCTGCTCGTGGAATATCCGCCCAAGGTCGCCGTCTCCAACCTCATGAACAGTCTCAAGGGCGTATCCAGCCGGCTGCTGCGCAAGGAGCGGCCCGACATTCAGAGCTGGTACTGGCGCGGTGTGCTGTGGTCGCCGTCGTACTTCGCCTCATCCTGCGGGGGCGCGCCGATTTCCATCGTGCGCCAGTACACCAGAGCAGCTGCAGACGCCACACTGGAACCAAGGACGGCTACGCCCTCCGCGCTATCCTTCCCCGCCCCAAGCGGCGGGGCAAGCCCGCGCACTTGGTCATTCATTGAAAAGGAATAACCGTTGCACTGGGGATAGGGAAAAGTTCATTGCAGTCAGAGATCATTCAAAAAAAATTATAATTTAATCACGATTACCACCTCAAGTAAGCAGAACGAGTATTCTTCATTTTCCCTTATTCAATGGTTTCAATGGGTGCAGAGGGAATAGAAAGAAGAAACATTTTTCCATAAGATCTAGAGAGTATTCTTGAATCGAGAATAGCTATAATTCCCCTATCTTCTTTACTTCTAATTAATCTACCTACTCCTTGCCTGAATTTTAAAACGGCTTCGGGAAGGGAGTAATGAAAAAAAGGATTAAAACCCAATTTTTCTAATTGTTCACTTTTAGCTTGGACTTGAGGATGATCTGGAGAAGAGAAGGGCAGTTTCGTGATAATCACATTTCTTAAAGACTCTCCAGGGACATCGATACCTTGCCAGAAACTATCCATTCCAAACAGTACGGCATGCCTAGCTTCTTTGAAAAGATTCAAAAGCCTGTGGCGAGATATTTTTCCATCTTGAACAAAAAGAGGATAACCTGCTTCGGTGAGCTTTTGACTGAGCACATTCACCATATTTGACAAGGTTTTGCGGTTTGTAAAAAGGACAAGAGCAGATCCTCCAGTTTGTCTTACTAATCTCTCTATCCAATAAGCAAGAGCTTGTTCATAGGGAGAGGTTTGCGAAGGATCAGGCATATTTTTAGGAATAACAATTTTCATCTGCTTGCCGTAATCAAAAGGCGACTGCAGGGAAAGAGAACGGCTATAGAGACCAACATGCTGCTGAAAATAGGAAAAACTATTTGCAACTTGTAAGGTAGCACTAGTCATGATTACCGAAATCTCTTTTTCGTAAAGCAAGGATTGAAGAAGAGGTCCTACATCCAAGGGCGTGGCCAGAAGCTGAACATTCCCATTAAGACTGGGAGGATCAGTAATTTCTATCCAATAAACATGATCTGGAATTTTCATTTCAAAAAAGTCAAGAAGAGCGCGCTTTTCAAGCGAAATTTTTTCGATACAGTTTTCTATCTCCTCTTTGATCTCTTTTTCTTGGACGTTTATGATTTCTGAAGATATTTCTTTTACAAGATTGTCTAAGGTTTCGGGCAGAGGGTTGGGTAGGGGCAAAGGGTTAATAATTCTTTGTTCCAAAACAGAATGTTGAATAGGGATTTCAGCAATGGACTGGAAAAACAAGCGAAGCTGTTCATAAGCTATTATATTTTTTTCTATCAGGTGTTTGTTTTTTAGGAAAAGAAGTAGTCCTTTGTGGGTAATCGGATTAAATAGGCGGAAAAGAAGGTTCTGCAACCGGTACTTAGAAACAGAAAATCCAAGCTGGCTTGAAGCTATTTTTTCAAGAGTGTGGGCCTCGTCAAAGACCACAAAACTTTCACCAAAAGGAGTTCCAATTTCTTTTTGAAACTCGGGATCAACATTTCTTCCAAGAAGAGAAAAATAAAAGGCATGGTTAACTATGGTCAAGTCCGACTGACTACTTTTCTCTCTAAATCTTTGGTAAAAACAACGGGGGTTATGTGCACAGCTTTTGCAGTTACATAATCCAGGTTCTGAACATATTTGACTCCAGAGCTGCAACGAAGGAAGAGGATCAAGTTCTTCAATGTCTCCCGTTTTGGTTCTTAGTGACCAATTGTATACATTCAGGATGTCCGTTGTTTCATGAGAGGGGAAAAGGTCCGAGCCATGTCGCATCACTTTCTCAAGCCTTTTGGGACAGATGTAGTTTTGACGTCCCTTAAGGAGCACGACAGAGAAGTCCTTGGCTAACATTTTTTTTAATAGAGGAATATCCTTGTGAAGGAGTTGATCCTGCAAGTTAAGAGTGTGAGTCGAAATGACGCCTCTTTGTGAAAAATTCTTACAGTAAAAGAGGGAAGAAACCAGATAAGCTAAGCTTTTGCCAGTACCTGTTGGTGCTTCAATAACCAGGTGTTGTTTTTTTTCAAGGCTACTGTAAATCTCTTCTGCCATTTGTTTTTGTTGAGGCCGATATTCATAGTGAGCTGCTTGAGACAAGGGACCAGCGGGAGAAAAAAAAGAAGAGATTAAAGAAGCTCCATCTTGCTTTCTTGGGTCATTAAATTTGCCGTTGGATAGGCTATTTTGACCATCGCTAGACATGACTTATCCCTTTGAAAACTGTCTATCCATAACTCCTTCTTTCTATATTTATCATAGAAGTGTCATATTTACCATTCCCAATGACAGTCAGATAGCCTTGTTTTGAGTTTTTCCATGATCTCTTTTTCTTCTTGCTCGTTTTTTGCGCTGTAGGTTACGCTCCATCTTAAGAAAGGCCCTGCATCATCCCAAGGTACGGTTGAAATAAGTTTTTCCTGGATTAACCATTGGGTGCAATCTTCGGCATTACGAAAAGTGATGTTTTTTCCCTTGGAGTTTACTGATTTTGGGGCTTCGGTATAGAGGAAAAAGGAAGCTTTAGGTTTTGTTGCCTTGAAGCCAATGTTACGGAGAGTTTCAACCATCAGATCCATTCTCCGGGAATATTTTTGAGCGATCCTTTCAGTGATTTCGCTGTGATCCAGACAATAGGCATAAGCATGTTGGATGGCAAGAAATTGCCCTGAATCCGTATGATCCTTGACATACCCATAAGCTTTGATGAGCTTGGGATTGCCAACGACAAAACCACAGCGCCATCCCGTCATGTTGAAATTTTTGCTTGCTGAATGGAGTTCAATCCCCACTTCTTTTGCTCCAGGTATTGATAAAAAGCTAAGTGGCTTGCCTTCGAAAACAAGTCCAGCATAAGCAAAGTCGTGAATGACAACGATTCTATGCTTTAAAGCAAAATCAACAACATCTTCAAAAAATCCCCTGCTGGCTACTGCCCCTGTAGGGTTATTGGGATAATTAAGAACCAAGACCTTAGTCTTAGAAAGAATGTTTTGGGGAACCGAATAAAGATCAGGTAAAAACTGGTTTTCTTTTTTCAGAGGAAGGTTATAAACTTTGCCTCCATAGTACTGGGCATGAGTGCCAAATACCGGATAACCGGGCACGGTCATGAGCACGTAATCCCCAGGGTCGATCAGAGCAGCAGGAAGAATGGATAAGGCAGCTTTAATCCCAATCGAATGAATAATTTCGGATTGTGGATCGACCTCAACTCCACAAATTCTTTTCATGTATCTGGCCGCTGCTTCTTTGAGAAGTTGACCTCCATTATCCGCATAAAAACGGTTTTCGGCTTTTGCTGCTTCCTTGGCTAGAACCATTACTGTTTCAGCAGTAGCGGGTTCATCGGGTTCTCCCACTCCAAAATCGAGAAGTTCAATATGAGGATTTTTTTCTTTTGCCGAGCGCTTGGCTCTCTTGATTTTTTCGAATTTGTATATTTGGGTTGTCTCTCCAAAAGAACTCCCCCCGATTCGTTGAGCAAAAAGAGACTGAATGTAATCGTTATTCATAGATCAGTTTATTTACTTTTTAATTTGATAATTAGTCTACAAGGAAAAATTCCTCTGATTTTTTATTGTTATGATTTTTGTCTTTTATAAAAGCTTTAAATCTTTCCGGCTGTCCCGAACCAAAGCCGATAGGCGGCATAAAATAGGAAGATAGACAAGAGTTTTTTGGCAAGAGTTGCTGGTATTTTTTGGATGAATATAACTCCAATAATGGCTCCAATAACACCAAAAATGAGAATGGTTCCAAAAATAGTCCAATCAATCTTTTGTAATAATCCATTAAGAGTACTTCCCGCTAAGGCAATAGGAATGATTAAAGCCAGTGATGTCCCCACAGCTATGTGATAAGGCACGCCAAAAAAAAGAATAAGAGCGGGTACGATAACAGCTCCGCCACCAATCCCAAAACAGCCGCTTGCAAAGCCAGAGACCAAGCCAAGTAAAATTAAACCTGCCATATTCATAATCCGTCCTTTTTTAGCTTTTCATTGTTAGAGGTTGTGGTCAGATGTTGTTGAAGCATATGATATTCTGAAATCTTTATCATTTCATGCTCCTTTATGCTTTTAAAGGGTAGAGTCAAATGATAAAGAAAATCAATTATCCCAGGAAAATTACCTTCGGGAAGGCTCTGGGAAACGTAAAAAAATGAAAGTTTTTCTAACCGTGCAAGAAACCAGAACAGATCAACAGGTTCAGTCAAATTTACCCTGGCCTCACAAACCGAAAAATCTTTCTTATGAACCTTAAGCCTGCCTGAAAGGAAGTTACAGACCTTTTCCATGCGAGTCCGGTAAGGGATATTTTTTCTAGGAACAAAATCTATAATATAATAGGATTGTCCATCAGGGGACGATTCTTCTCCAACAAGTTTGAGGTTGAACCGATGAACGGCCTGATGCAAGGAAAAAAGAGTCTCTATGGCTTCACGGGCAACTCGAGCTTCGGAAATAATCAATTTTCTTTCTTTGAGTGGATATTTCTCTAAATTCAGAGGACTACCCCCGGGACCTATAAAAAAATGGATATCTGTTGTTGAATAAGGATTCCATTTGTGATCCAGCTTTTCCAAGTGAACATCTTCTTTAAAAGAACAGTTATGAATAAGGCGGGCCATTTTTTCAGATTCATTGGCAATATGCTGAACGAGAGAATGGATATCAGGATAACAAAAAGCATGCCTATAGAACAAAAACCAAGAAAAACAGAAAAAGATATTTAGAAGGAAGCTTGATTGTTTTTTAAGAACCATCGAAATCTGTTGTCACCATCCCTATTTTTTTATTTTAAATCCTACTCGTTATAGGAACAAAGCAAGTGTTTTCATCGAAAAGTTAAGACAAAGACAAAGAGAGCTGTATTCTTTCAATTTTTTTTGCTTTTCCACTTTCCTCATCGATTTCAACAAATATACCATCAGTCCTTGGATTTTCCGTGGCTAAGATGAATTTTGTGGGTAATAAAGTGGTGTAACGATGAATGATTGGAGCAATTTCTCTTCCGATAACTGAATTATGAGCTCCACAAAAGCCTACATCGGTGATGTAAGCTGTGCCTCCAGGGAAAATGGTTTCATCAGCAGTTTGGACATGAGTATGAGTTCCCACAACAGCAGAAACCTCTCCGTCAAGATATCTGCCAAAAGCTATTTTCTCTGAAGTTGCTTCCGCATGAAAATCAACAAAAATACAAGGTGTTTCTTTTTTTAACTCGGTAACTATTTTTTTACATATAAGAAAAGGGTTTTCTGTTTGAGGTAACATAAATGTCCTACCCATTGCGCAGACTACAGCTAGTTTTTTGCCGTTTCCCTTGACAATAATATAACCTTCTCCAGGAGTTCCAGGGGGATAATTGATAGGACGTAGTAGTCTTGGTTCATCTTGAATGAAAGAAATGATCTCTTTTTGATCCCAGGCATGATCCCCAAGAGTAATCACATCAATACCAAGCCTGAGAAATTCATAGGTAATTTTTGGAGTTATACCATTTCCTCCAGCTGCATTTTCTCCATTTGCCAAGATGAAATCAGGTTGATAAAACGACCTAATTTTTGGAATAGACAGTCTTAAAGCTTCTCTTCCTACTTCTCCGACAACATCACCAAAAAATACAACTTTCAACTTGTTGTGAACCAATAAACTTTTTTATGGATGTTGAATAAGAAATCAACTCGATTGTAAAAGAATACGTTATTTTTGGGTATATGGGCAAATCGTTAATTTGCCCATATATAATTTTAAAAGAAGGACAAATCCAGAGATTTTATCCTCTACGTGATCTTCCCGAATTTTCTCTGTGTCTATGAGGTCTTTCTTCCCTAGGCTTCGCTTCGTTGACAACGATTTGCCGGCCGCTAACATTTGTTCCGTTAAGATTATTGATAGCTGCTTGGGCGGCTTGAGATGAATCCATTGTAACAAAAGCAAACCCTCTCGATTGTCCGGTCATTTTATCCACGATAAGATTAATCTCGTTAACTTGCCCATAGGGTTCAAAGATCTCTCGAAGATCGTTTTCGGAAATTCGAAAGGGAAGATTACCAACATAGAGTCTTGTTCTATTCATAAAACTAACATTTCTTTAAATAATTATTTCAAAACGGAGATCGGCATCTAACAACCCTGCTAGCACACTTTTCTCCCTCAGCTGTTCTTACTTGAAACCGATTAGACCGGAGACAAAGCAAAAAACAGTAATTAAAAAATCTCTTAATTAAAAGAAAAAGTCAAAAAATCTTTTTCTAAAAAAAAGGATGTTTATTGAGAAGGGCCGTTTTTTTAACCGATTATGCCGCTTTGTTTTTTCTTTGTTCCAGTATTGCAGCTCTAACTTCAGATAGAGTATTTTTGGATCCTAATTTTTCACTACGACTAGCAATGAAATTGGCGTATTCGGTCATAAATACTCTACCTGGGCCGCGGAAATCGAAATCTTCAGGATGATCCCTGAAATATTCTCTGTGAACGCGGGTCCAGACTAGCCTGCCATCGGTATCAATATTTATTTTGGTTACACCCAGTTTTGCAGCAGGTAAATATTCATCATCGTTAACCCCACAAGCACTGGGATCGAGTTTTCCTCCGGCAGCGTTGATCCGCATAATTTCGGATTGAGGGACACTTGAACTACCATGCATGACAAGAGGAAAACCAGGCAGTCTTTGTTGAATTTTTTCAAGAACATCGAAATGGATCGATTGTCTGCCTTTAAACTTGTAAGCACCGTGACTTGTCCCAATCGCACAGGCTAAAGAATCACAACCTGTAAGTTGAACAAATTCCTTCGCCTGATCGGGATCAGTCAGACAAGCATGACCTTCTTCAACTTTAATATCTTCTTCAACTCCTCCAAGCATACCCAGTTCTGCTTCTACGCTTACCCCTTTAGCATGAGCTCTCTCTACCACACGTCGTGTGATTTCAACATTCTTTTCGAAAGGTTCGTGAGAAGCATCGATCATCACCGAGCTATAGAAACCGGAATCTATACAATCATAACAGGTGGCCTCGTCTCCATGATCAAGATGAACAACAAATACAGCATCAGGATAAATCGTTTCTGCAGCTCTTATCATGGCTTCGAGCATTCTTTTGTCTGCATACTTTCGTGCACCGCGAGAAATTTGAATAACAAATGGTGATTGAGATTGGATAGCTCCACGGAAAAGACCATGAGTTTGTTCCATGTTATTGATGTTATATGCTCCTACTGCAAATCTTCCGTAAGCAACTTTAAATAGCTCTGCTGCTGTAACAATCATTCGATGCTCCTTTTTAAGTTTATATTAATTCTAAAATAATTATTTTTAAAAAAAATACCTTTTTTTGATCCTAAATCTTAATAAATGACTAAATTAAAACATACTATGCTAAGGTCTTTTCAAGAAGAAAAATGGTCAAAATCGACCCTTGTTTTAGCTGGTCACGGCTCTTTATATAATCCTGATGCTGCCTTACCTGTCTATATAAATGCTGAAAAAATTAGAAGAAAAAAATTATTCAAAAATGTTTATGAGACTTTCTGGAAAGAAGAACCTTCTTTCCATCAAACCCTTTTATCGATTCAGTCCCCTTTTATTTATGTTGTTCCTTTTTTTTTGAGCCATGGTTTTTTTACTGAAAAAGTGATCCCTGCGGAGATGGAATTAAATGGTGCCTATTCAAAAAAAGGTGAAAAAATAATAGGCTATTGTAAAGCAATAGGTGAAAATCCCAGGGTGGCAGACATTATCATTAAAACCGTCAACCAAACCCTAAATTTCCTGGATAAAGAAGGGTATGCACCAGAGGAAAGGGATCTTTTATTAGTCAGTCATGGAACAAGAAAGAATGCACAATCCAAAATGACGGCATACAGCCAACTTGAACTCATAAGAAAAAGCAATTTGTTTAGAGAATGTCATGTGTTATTCCTGGAAGAAGAACCTCGGATTTCTCGTTGGAAAGAATATGTAAAATCCAGATTTGTTTTTACCGTTCCTTTTTTCATTTCCGAAGGAGATCATTCCTATGTTGATGTCCCTAGACTGATGGGTTTAGAAGTTAAAAAGGGGCTAGCTTTTAGTCATAATCCTCAATATATTGATGGCTTTTATCTTTGTTATACAAAAGCGGTAGGAACACTGGATGAAATAGATCAAGTTGTAGTCGAGCAAGTTGCCCAATTCGATGAATGTTTTGGAATATTGGCAGAGATGGCTTGTTGAGAATCCTCCTCCGATACAAGTAGGTGAACTTCAGGTACTGGAAGGATACTGGATTTGCAATCGAAAGGATTCTTTCAATGATAAGTTAGTTCCCATTTCTTCTTTGCTTGATTTGAAACTGATGCTACGCATAGACTCAAAAGGCTTGTACCGACCGTTAAAAGGTAAAATTGGAATTATCCAAGGCTGGAAATTTGGACCTCTTGATACAGAGAATCTTTTTTGTGCCCTAGAGGGGATATACCCTTTTGCTTTAATGCATTGGATCGGTTACAAAGAAAAAACATATGTTCCTGTTCCTTTCGAAAGTACGATCAAAAGGCAAGTGGGCATGTACAAAATCATTGCAAGGGCAGATGATTCATTAATCGATCAGGTTGTACAAGAAACCTGTAGAATGCAATGTCTTCGTCAAAATCTTTGGTGGATAAAACAACCTCTGGAGCTAGCCGAACGTTCTTCAATTCCCTTGGTTTGTCTTGAAGCCTGTCCTTTTTTCTTGGAACAATGCAGGATAAAGGTTCTTCAAAAGAGACAGTCCAAGATGTTTTCTTAGGTTTCTTTTGTTAGCTTAGGGACAGGTGATTTGCTGCTGTCTTCCTATCCATTTAAGGATTTGTAAAGGACTTTGGATCTCCTCCCATTTTTTTCATACTTTAATTTTCTTTCTAGGGGAAGAATAGAAGGATCGGCTTCTTTAAACCCACCCTTTTGCATGAAATAGAGATAGGCTCTTGTGGATAAAAGGAAAAGTTGTTTAAATCCTTGTTCGGAAGAGAGTTTTTCAGCAAATCGAATCAATTTTCTTCCTATGCCTTGGTTTTCATAGTTTTTAGCAACCGATAGACATGCAAGTTCGGCTTGAGAAGTTTTGGGATAGGGATAAACAGCGATGCATCCCACGATCTGGTTGTCACGTTCAAAAACATAATAAAAAGGAAGATCTCTGGCGATATCAGTGCCTTTACGGGGCAAGATTTCGTCCGCTTCGATAGGTTCTTGGATAAGTTTCAAAATCGAACCAATATCTTTTCTGCGTGCCTGCCGTATAGATTCATATTGGTTGGCATAAATCATGGTGCCCACACCACTGTTTGAGAAAATTTCAGAAAGGAGTGCCTCATCCATTCGACCATCCAAAATATGAACCCGGTTTACCCCATTTTTGCATGCATGTATAGCATGTTCAAGTTTAGATCGAATGGGTTCAGCCATATCCTTTGAAAAGGTTTTATGGAATTCTAGGGCAGAGCTGACATCAAGCTCTCGAATAAGTTTTCCTTCACCATTGAGTATTCCTGGATAGGGAGTCAGATAAATAAGCTTTTCAGCCTGAAGTGACTCAGCTACAAATTGGGCAACCGAATCAGAGTTTATCCTGTAACTCTTACCCTCTCCATCGTAACCGATTGGTCCTATGACTGGAATAATATTTTTTTGTAATAAATATTCGATAAAGGAAACATCGATTTTTTTAATGCGTCCTGTAAGTTGATAATCTATGCCTCCTACTATACCAAAAGGGTGAGCAACAATAGCATTGGTAGCGCAAGCCCTTAGATCCGAAGTGGAGAGAGCCTCTAATATCTGGAATGTCACATTTGAAGAAGCCATTAGGCTTAATTCATAAGTTTTCTGGTCAGTTACTCCTATGCCTGTGGTATCCGAGAGTTGCGTGTTCAAAAGAATAGAGAGTTGCTTGAGCTGGTGAGCTATCCCGTGGACAAGAACCACTTTAATAGACACACTTCTCAAGACAGCTAAATCCAATACGATATTTGAAAAATTCTCGCAAGCCACGATGGCTCCATCAATGGCTATGACAAAAACCTTTTCCCTAAATTGAGGAATATAGGCTAGGATTCCTCTTAGATCAGATACGTTCATGAGATTAAAATATTAGTGCAACGACACATTTTTTTCTAAACTTCATCTCTTTATTCCATCCCAAAAAGAAGAAAGGGAAAAATTCAAAAAAGTTCATGAATAATTTTCTTTATGTATTAATTTACAGGCTAATTTAATGGCTGCGATTAGACTCCTTGGGTCGGCTTTATTTTTACCTGCAATATCAAGAGCTACGCCATGGTCTGGAGATGTCCTGATTAATGGCAATCCAAGGGTGACATTAACTCCTGAATAAAAGGATACGAGTTTGAAGGGAATTAATCCTTGATCGTGATAAGAGGCAACCACACCGTCGTATTTGCCAATTAGGGCTTCTCTGAACACGGAATCTGGAGAAATGGGTCCATAGATAGGAAAACCTTTTTCCCTGAGCTCATTGATGGCTGGAACAAAGATTTCATCCTCTTCATTGCCAAAATTCCCTTTTTCTCCGCAGTGAGGGTTGAGTCCTGCAACGGCTATTTTGAATTTCGATTTTTTCTTTATTTTTTTCAAAAATTCGAAAAGTAAAACCGATGCAAGCTGTATTTTGTTTTTGTTTATCGATTTGATCGCCTTAAATAGGCTAAGATGAGTGGATAATAACGATAGATTAATTTTTGAACTCGACATGGCCATGACCACGTTTTCAAGAGGTACACCCGTCTTTGAAGCAAAAAATTCGGTTTGGCCAGGGTAAGGAAAGCCTATCTGAAAGAGGTTTTCTTTATGAATCGGAGAGGTGACTATAGCTTGTATTTCTTTTTTTCTCCAAAGCTCATAAGCTTCTTCCAAAGCTTCCCATGCAGCGGAAGCTGAAAAAGGGGTAAGTTTTCCTGGTTCAAACTTTGCTTTTGGGCCTATCACTCTGTAGTCAAACCGCTTAGGGATTTTATTGCATTTCAAGGCCTTATCGACGATTTCAGGGCCTATTCCCGCAGGATCGCCCAGTGTAATTCCAATTGTGGGAATATGCAGCATCTCACTAGAAAATCTAACAATTGTAAAGCAAGTTTAAAACATTTTTATAAAAGCTTTCGCTTTTAAATTATCTATCCATTGTTGTTGCAGTTTTTGTCGTTGTTCTTGAATGAGAAGACCTTCAATTTGCGTTCGAACATCGGCAAGAGGCTTGAGTCTGCCTTTGCGCTTGTCCTCAAGCCTGATGATATAATAACCGTCAATCGTTTCTATAACTCCACTTGTTTGTCCTGGATACATGGAAAAAGCTGCATCTGCTATTTCAGGACGCAAACTGTCTTTTGTTACCCAACCTAAATCTCCACCATCCATTCTTTTTGGCCCTTCGGAGTAAGTCCTCGCCAACTCAGCGAAATCAGCTCCCAACTGAAGCTTGCTTAGGAGTTCAGTTGCCGTTTCTTTTGCCGGATCATATTCTTCCAATTGGCCATCGACTGTGGCGCGTTTATCCTTAAAAGAGGTTTTTTGTAAGAAAATAATCCTGAGTTTTACCTGAGGAGGCTCAAAAAATTGAGCAATGTGATCTTGGTAGTATTTCTCGATCTGGTATGGTGAAATGATTACAGGTTCAGAGACGTTTTTCATTCTCATGGCTTGAACAATGATCTGCTCCAAGAGCTGTTGTTTATATTGTTCTTCACTTACGCCGTTTGCCTGCAATGTCCTGATAAAGGCGATCCTATCCCCATCAAATTGTGTTCGGATAATGTCCCTGACCCGGGATTCAATGAAGGAGTCAGGAATAGCATATTTTTTGCTTTTAAAATCCTGAATAATCAGTTCTCTATCGATGAGTGCCCTCAAGGCACTTAGGCGTGCTTCTTTTATCCGGTCAACCAGTTCAGGTCCCTGGTATGTCTCTCTCAATACCGCTTCATTAGGCTCTACCTGTTTCCTCACTTGAGAAAAGGTGATGACCTTGTCATTAACAATAGCAGCAATACCATCGCTAGCCTGGCTTTGAGAGAACAAATTTTGTTTTAAAAAAAAGAAAAAAAAGAAAGTAAATAAAATTAAAAGGTTTCTAACCATTTTTTTATTTGTAGAATTTTATCCTTAGGTTCAGCTTCTATCAAGCGTGGGTATTTGCCTTGCTTTGTGAATAGAAATTCATTGTTTCTCATTAGCTTCAACTTTTCACCTTCGGTCTCGACTCTTTCTATACCTCTGCTTGCTGCTATGATGCGGATTTCGACAATTGAAAAGAGATACTCTACGGGTTCTGGCCATGTTCCAAACCTATCTTTCCAACTTAGCTTGATTTCTTCGAGTTCTTGAAGGCTCAATGCTTCTGCTAATTGCCTGTAGGCATGCAATCTGTCTTGTCTTTTTTCCATGTAGGAAAAAGGAATGTAAGCCAAAGCATGTCTTCCCCCGCCTGGTTCAGGAATCAAGAAATCAAGGGAGACTCGGCATTCATTTAAAGATGAGGTTTCTTTACCTTGAATTTTTCGAATGGCTTTTTTTAGCAGTTTGCAATAGAGTTCAAATCCTATCGAGGAAATGTGGCCACTTTGAGAGGTCCCTAAAAGGTTCCCAGCTCCTCGTATTTCCAGGTCCCTTAAAGCTATCTGGAAGCCAGCACCAAGTTGAGAGTGTTCTTGCATGGCCCTGATTCGTTTTTTGGCATCAGTTTGAATGAACAAATCTCGTGGGAGCAAAAGATAAGCGTAAGCCTTTTGATTTGATCTTCCTACCCTTCCCCTTAACTGATAGAGGTCTGCAAGTCCAAACAGATCAGCCCTGTCGATGATAATCGTGTTGGCATTGGGAATATCCAATCCGTTTTCTATTATGCTTGTGGCAAGCAAAACATCCGTTTTACCTTCTATGAATCTTTCCATAACCTCTTCAAGTTCATGTTTTTTCATTCTTCCATGTCCAATATCCAATTTGATAGAAGGCAAAAGAGCTTTTATACGAGATGCAACTTTTTCAATGGTTTTTATCCGATTGTGCAGAAAGTAAACTTGTCCCCCTCGATTTAATTCTCTTTCGATTGCTTGCCGGATGATTCTTTCATCATAAGGACCGACAATGGTCTCGATGGGATAACGATTGGGAGGAGGGGTTTCAATCAGACTCATGTCCCTGGCTCCGGCCATGGCTAAATAAAGGGTTCGAGGTATAGGTGTCGCTGAAAGCAATAATACGTCTATTAATCGAAATCTTTCTTTCCATTTTTCTTTTTGCAAAACACCAAATCGTTGTTCTTCATCAATGACAATCAGTCCCAAGTTCTTGAACTCCACATCAGTTGACAGAAGCCTGTGTGTTCCGACGACAACGTCTATGGTTCCATTTTTTAGCCCACAAAGCGTTTCTTTTTCTTCGCTGTTTTTAACAAAACGACAAAGCAAAGCTGTTCGTATCGGGTAATCAGCAAATCTTTCAGTAAGAGTATTGAAATGCTGCTTGGCAAGGACAGTAGTGGGAGCAAGAAAAACGGCTTGTTTGCCCCCCATTATCGCTTTAAATATTGCCCGAATCGCCACCTCTGTTTTGCCAAAACCGACATCGCCGCATATAAGCCTATCCATAGGCTTTTTGCTTTCCATATCTTGCTTTGTTTCTTCTATAGCCTTCAGTTGATCTGGAGTTTCTTCATAAATAAAGGCTTCTTCGAATTCCCTTTGCCAATGATCATCTTTAGGGAAAGCAAACCCTTCCAGAACTTCTCTTTCTGCGTTGATCTTGAGAAATCTTTCGGCAAGATCTGTAACCGCTTTTTGTGCAGCATTTTTAGCTCTTATCCATCTGGTTCCTCCTAGAGAGTCGAGCTTGGGCAGTTTTTTTGTGCCCCCAATGTATCGAGAAATAAGATAGGCTTGGTCTATGGGAACATAAAGCTTTGCTTTCTGATCAAACTCAAGTTCAACCATTTCAGAGTTAGTTCCATCCATGGTTTTGATGCCCATAAACTTGCAGATCCCATGTTGCAAGTGAACGACGATATCTCCTTCTTTCCATTGTTCAAAAATATCGCTGCTTGAAGGTTTTTGTTGATAATCCTTGTTTTCTTGACCATGCAGCAAAATTTTTTGGTTTTGATACCTTCCAAAAATTTCAGCATCCGTAAGAATTGCAAGCTTAGCTGCAGGCCATGAAAATCCTTTTAAAAGAGGACTCCTATAAAAGAGAATCTTTTCAGTAGGTATGCCTTGATTATTTAAAATTTCTTTGAGACGGGACTCTTCTCCTTCATTATTGACAAAAATAATCACTTCCCATTTTTTTTCTATCCACCTCCCAAGTTCAGTAAGGAAAAGTTGCCATCTTCTTTCTTGGTGGAACCAATCTCCTTTTGGACTCTCAAGGAAAAGATGACTTTCAAAATGAATGGGTACATCTGGAGCTGGAATTATAGGAGCTGTAGACCAGAACGTAAGAATGGTTTTAGGCAAATAATCATAGAGAGAGGATTTGCCTTTCTCTATTTCTTCAATATTGAAAAAGCAAACGAAGGATTCTGCAATTGGTTTGAAAGAACGTTGAGTGATAGGATTAAATTGTCTTAGAGAAACAATTCTATTGCCTTCCCATTCCGTTCTGAGTGGATAGAGACTATCCCAACAAAATATGTCTATGATCGCTCCACGTACCGTGAACTGACCTCTACAATCTACAGTATCGACTCTTTCATAACCTGCATCGATAAGCTTTTCCATCAAGATGCTTCTATCTAGCGTATCTCCGACTCGAATTGGCTGGCGTTTTTCTTTTAAAAGTCCTGGAGAAGGCAGGGCTTCGGCTATGGCCTGTTCGGTAGTAATAATGGCTCCAGATGAAAAATCCAAAAGCCGATAAGCTGTCCTTAATCTTTCGGCTAGCAATGTTGGATCCACCAAGACTCCTGTCGAAGCAGGCTCAATTTCGGGAAGGATAAGATAAGGTTGCCCCCAGCATTCTAAACCAAGAGCAAGTTCGTTGGTTTTTTTTATGTTTTCAGCGATCAGTAGCAGTGGTGTATGATACTCATGAAGAAAAGAAGCGAGGAGAAAAGATTGAGCGGATATGGGCAAGGAGTCGATACGCCAGTTGCTTTGCTCAAACAGGTGTTGATGATGTTGTTTTAACAAAGGGTGATCCAGCCATTTTTCGAAAGAAAAAGTCATTTCCTTGTTTCCTAGGCCAGAACAAAAATTTTCTTTATTCTCCTGCAAGTTTAAACTGGTAGCTGCCATGTTTTCGATCAAAACTGCATATAAAATCACCCCGCCTGGGAATTGTGTAAAAGCCTTTGTCTTCAATTTCAGAACCCAGATGGCAACAGGAAGATATGCACTCTTCGAATAGTGCGCAGAACTTAACTTCGATTGATTCAGGGCTAAATCGGTACTCTTCTATGAAAAATTGCACTGCTTCCGAGGGCCATCCCTCTTCGCAATATTGCTCTAAGGGAATAGCTGAAGAAATACCTTGGAGCCAATTCATGAATTTTTCCTTGAACAAAGGATCGTCTTCTTTGAAATCCATTAATTAAGCAGAAGGTTTTTAAAAATCATAAAAACCAAAAAAGTTACAATATCAAAAAGTTTTTTGCTAGGTTGCTAAAAGATTTCTTTTCTCACTTCGTTTTATGTGAAAATACCTAATAATTAAAACAATGGGAAATCAACTGCGTTTTTTATTGTTTTCTTTGCTTATCCTTGCTTTTTGGGGTTGCGTATACTCCCATTATCTCCCTGAGGAGGGATATATTTATGGGCTGAATCAGGGAAAAGGTGAAAAAAAGAATATAGATGGTCTGGATGTATGGATAGAAGGCAGGCCCAATCGTCCCTATCATGTATATGGAACTCTTTATGAAAAAAGAGGAAATGGTCCTTTTGAAAAAGGACCAACTCTTAAAGGAATAGTCAAAAAAGCAAAACAAATGGGAGCCGATGCCCTCATTGTTCTTGTAAAAGAAAGGCAATATGTAGGCGATAGTCTTTATGCGACAAAAGTAGGAAGTGGAACTACTGAAACAGTTTACTCCGCACTGCTTGTCCGATATCTTTCCAGAAACTATCAATAGATTAAAAATGAGTCAATAATTTATCCAGAGCATGCCAGGGAAGAAGAGCGCATTTTACTCTGATGGGAAAATGCCTTACCCCTTTAAGGCATGCTAATTCTTCGGGTAACTCTTCTTTGAGCTTTTCATTGCCCGTTAGGAAACCTTGCAAGTTTTCTTTGAGAGCCTTTATCTGTTCGATCTTTTTCTTTTTGGCAACTTCTGTCATCAAGGAAGCTGAAGCCATACAGATGGCACAGCCTTTGCCCTCAAAACAGATCGTTTCGATAATTTGATGCTGAGGATCGAGTTGAGCAAAAACTCTTATGCTATCTCCACAACTCGGATTTGTGCCTTCGGCCTCGACAAAATTTCCTTCCTTTGGCTTCCCAAAATTTCGAGGGTAACGGCTATGATCTAATATAATTTCCTGGTATAGTTCTTGTATATCCATAATCAAAAAGAATTAGTTGCAGGGTAATTTAAAAAACCGTAAACATTTTTCGGCAATCTCCATGAATTGATCCACTTCATTTTGGGTATTGTAAAAATAAAAGCTTGCTCGAACAGTAGAATCTATTCCCAGTTTCGATAACAGGGGTTTGTTACAATGGTGTCCCCCACGCAACGCGATGCCATAGCGGTCACAAAAGCTAATGAAATCATGAGGATGCAACCCTTTTATAGAGAAAGAAACAATGCCTGCTCTTCTCCCTTTGGGTCCTAAAGGAATTATGCAGGGTAGAGAAGAAATTTTACTGTAAGCATATGAACCTATTTGTTCATCGTGTAGGGCTATCTTATCCAGCCCAATTTGACAAAGATAATCTATTGCCGCTTTCAAGCCTATAGCTTCGGCAATGGGCAGAGTACCCGCTTCAAATTTATGAGGAGGATCTTTCCATCGACTGTCAGAAAAATCGGCTTCCAAAACCATGTTTCCGCCAAATTGGTAAGGAGGAATTTTTTCAAGCCATTCTTTTTTCCCATAAAGAACACCTATTCCGGTGGGCCCACACATTTTATGACCAGAGAAAGCCAAGAAATCACACCCTATTTTTTGAACATCTATCAGTCGATGTCCGGCACTTTGCGCTGCATCGACAACACTGATGACCCCATGTTTTCTGGCAATAGAACAAAGAGATTCGACCGGATTGATCACCCCTAAGGTGTTTGAAACATGAGTAAATGAGAAAACAGCTATGCGATTATGCGTAAAAATCTCTTCGAGTTTCTCCATTTGGAGACCACCTTCTTTATCCTTGATGGGAAGGTAAAACAGTCGTAGCCCTCTTTGTTTAGCCAATTGCTGCCAAGGGATGAGATTAGAATGATGTTCCATTTCAGTCAAAAGAATACCCTCAGCAGGTTTTAAAAGAGATCCTAAAGAGGAAGCGACAAGATTGAGCGATTCAGTCGTTCCTTTTGTAAAAACAATTTCTTCAGGACCTTGTGCATGAATGAAATGGGCGATTTTTTGCCTAGACTCTTCTAAAAGCTCTGTTGCTCTATTGCTGAGTTCATGAAGTCCTCTATGCACATTAGCATTGGAAGAAAGAAAAAAGTTTGAAAGGGCATCGATAACTTGTCGGGGCTTCTGAGTTGTTGCCGCATTGTCAAAATATACCAGTGGGTAACCATTAACCCGTTGAGAAAGAATAGGAAAGTCTTTTCTAAAAGTTTCAATGGGTTCCATTCTAAAACCTACCATTTAAAAGTCAAAGGCTCAAGGTTACTGTCATAAGCCTTGTCATTATTCGAAGTAAAATTGATTGAGGACTTTGAGTGCTTTCGCCCACAAGGGTAGTTTTTCAGCTGCCTCCAAGGAGGATTCAGGATTGGCAATCACCCTCTCGATGAGCAATCCGGAATGAGTGTCATATTTAGTGAATATCTCTTCAAAAGAAAACAAGTAATCGGTATAGGTTTTGAGATCCGCAAACCAATATAGGAAAAGGTTTGTCCCCAACAAGATCCGATTTTTCCGTTTTAGGGGCTTTCTAGAATAAAGACAAGCTTCTTTGCCATGGTTACTAAAACACCAATTTAAAGAAAAGCTCCCTTCAAACGGGAAATATTGGATAACCCTGCCAAACCGATAAAGAACCAGATGGTCTTTTTGAATCCAACCTACTGTTCCATCAGGTCCAAGTCTTGGAATGAAAGCATCTTCTGTGTCTTTTATTTTTTGGGTTTTCTCTTTTTGATCAACCAGGATAATTTCACCCTTTTTGGGGAAAACATTCACTAATGCAGGAGACAGAAGAAAATTTGTTTTTGTAGTTTCTATACCAACAGCTAGCGGAATATCCAGAGAGGAAAGGTCTTTTGGATCTGAAAACCTGACAGGCATGAAGTCGAAATGAGAAGTAAGCAACCATTCCCATTCTGGGGAAGTTTCAGTCAGTTCTGACTCCACAAGACGAATAATTCTTTCTTGGCTCTCCAGTTCAAAGGCTTCAATAACTCTGGATTTATCATCGTCTTCTGTTAACATACCGATACAGTCGACCATTTTGTTTTCCACTGGATCGAAATATTTGAACGGAACCACGCTTTTGATTTTGGGATATTGACCTTGAAAATAGTGAAAATAAATAGGGGTAGGATCATCGTCAGAATCTTTAACTTCGGCAGCTATAAGTCTTGTCGATTCTACTTTTTGAGCCGATCTTATATTTCCATTTTTTTCAAGCCAAAGAATCCATTTTCCAAAACGGAAAAGAAGAAAGTCCTGTGCATCTGGGCTTAAGGTTTTCCATTGCCCTTTATCTTCTGCAAAGCCTAAGGGAATATCGAGAAAGGAAGAATTTTCAACCAACAGATTTTTTTTGAACATTGAAGGCCAAAAATGTGGTTCAATGGTCGTAAGGATAGTTTGCAGATCAGAAGGAGATACCCATTGGATCGTATCGAAAAAAGCATTGACTTCACCAAAGAACCGGGACTGCGGTTTTGGATTGATCTTAAGATCAAAAAGGCCAATACTTGGTAAGGGCTTGATCAACAACTGCTGGCTATATTCTATTTTATCACTAGCCCGAGAAATATTGAAAAAAACAGTAAGAAAAAAAAGCAAAAAAAGGGTTTTCACAGCACTCTACTGACTTTTGTCATTCAAAAATGGATGTTCATTTAAAAAATTTTTTTAGCTTTTGGCGATTAAGACCTTTGATCATGTTTTATCCATCATTCTCCATGGATACAGCTTGATTAAGAATAAGGAAGAGGGAAAGTTTCTAGCAAATTTAAGTTTTAGCTCTTTGTCAAACATTTGCTGGTTTGCCATGAAAATGAACTATAAAGCCTAATAATTGAATGAATAAAGGAAAAACAGATCAAAAAAAGAAAGGTTTTAGGGAAAGCCGACTAGAGTGTTAAGCTGCCTTGGCTAATGAGTTTAAAAGTCTTCTGAGCGATAACTAACTCTTCGTTTGCTTTGATTATTTTTATTTTGGAAGGGGAATTTTCCTTCGAAATCGTTTCCTTATTGGATTCGTTTCTTAAAGGATCTAGCCGAATCCCTAAAAAATCAAGGTTTTCACAGATTCTCTTGCGGATCAGGGCGGAATGTTCCCCAATGCCTCCCGTAAAGACAAGAATATCCAGGCCATTCAAAATGGCAACCAATGCTCCAAGATGTTTTTTTGCTTGGTAAACAAACACTTCTATGGCTTGCTCGGCTTCTTTTGTTGTATCTTCGATAAGCTCTTTCATGTCAGAACTAATTCCGCTTATGCCTAATAGGCCTGAGCGGCTATTGAGCAGATTATAAACTTCAGATGCAGTCAAGCCTTTTTCTTTAACGAGATAAAGAACCGCTCCTGGATCGAGATCTCCACACCGGGTTTCCATAACTAATCCCGATAGAGGAGAAAATCCCATGGTGGTGTCGATACTTTGTCCATTATAGACCGCTGTCATGCTTGCTCCTCCACCCAAATGAGCAATAATGACTTTTCCCAAAGCCTTTTCTTTTTCCGTTTTTTTCAGTTCTTCCATGACATACTCGCAAGATAATCCATGAAAACCGTAACGCACTATGCCCATATCCCTAATTGGTTTTGGAAGAGCATACCAGCGTGCATAAAAGGGAATTGTTCTATGGAATGCGGTATCAAAACAACCGACGTTTTTGACATGGGGAATCTGTTTGCGGAAAGACTCTATGGCTAGGATTTGGCTTGGCAAATGTTCCGGAGCAAAAGCTACAAGTTCCTTTAAATTATCAACTGTTTCAGAAGTAATGAGCCTTGGTTCACTGTAAAGAAGACCCCCATGGACAATCCTGTGGCCTACAGCCAATAGGTTTTCATCAAATTTATTTTTTCCAAGAAATCCAAAGAGCTTGGCAATGGCCTCGTCATGATCTTTAAGTTGAAGACATTCCTCTATTACTGTTTGATCCTCTTGGTTCTTGAATCGGAAAAAACTTTGAGCAAGACCAATCCTTTCAATGTTACCTTTAAGGATAAAGGTTTGGTTTTCGCAGTCAAAAAGTCCGACTTTTAGACTTGTTGACCCGCTGTTGATAGTAAGGATAAGAGAATGATTTTTTTGCTGCATGGGCTAATTGGGGAGCAAAAATTTAACTCCTATTTAGGGAAACTGTCATCGTTGGATAAAAGACTTTCCTTTTCTTTCAGCTATAGCCGTATGAAACATCAAAAATTCGGCTATGTTTTCTTTTGTGAGCAGCCCAACTAGTATTCCCTGCTGGGTAACTGGAATAACCGAATAAGAAAGGGATTGAATTTTTGAGAACACCTCTTCGGCTTTATCCGATGCTTCAACAGTAGGAAAATCCCTAGTCATAACTTCGGATACGAGAGCTTCTTGGCCCCTTTGCATGAGCCCCATAAGGAGGTCCGACCGGTAGAGCATACCGACGAGCCTTTCGTTATCGACGACAGGAAAATCATGCTGCTGGGTGGATAAAGTCATTTCAACGGCTTTTGCCAGGGAATCGTAAGGAGATAACACATGAAATTCCCGCAACATGAGCTGATTGATGGATGTTTTACTCAAGGTGAACTTGACTTGGGCCATGTTGGTCTCCTGAGAAGCTCCAAACCATACAAACAGAGCGATCAAAATAAGGAAAGGATTGGAGAAAAGCCCGATAAAACCAAAGACCAAAGCGATTGTCTGGCCTACTGTAGCAGCAATCCGGGTAGCGTGTAAAAAATCCATTCTTATTCCGAGAAGTCCACGCAGAATTCTTCCTCCGTCCATGGGGAAAGCGGGGATAAGATTGAATCCAGCTAGAATGAGGTTAGTCCAAAAGAATTGAGCAAGGAGATTGCCCCGGATGAGGTCTAGCTGGCTAATATCGAATGGAACGCCACTGATAACGATAAGGATGTAGAAGACTAAAGCCAAAATCAAATTGACTGCTGGTCCAGCGATCGCCACAATTAGCTCTTGGATGGGGTCTTCGGGAATTTTTTCAAGCCTGGCTAAACCTCCTATAGGCAATAAAGTAATGTCTTTGGTATGAATTTTGAATAGCCGAGCAGCCCCAGCATGGCCAAGTTCATGTAGAACAATAATAAAAAAAAGGGCAAGGGTGAAAAGAACTCCCAGAACAGCGTCCTCTATTCTTCCTCTCTCTGAATAATGAACAATGGCGATCCAGCCAAGAAGAATGAAAAAAGTGAAATGAACGTAAATTTGAATTCCAAAGATCGATCCAATTTTCCAAGAAAATTTCATTAAATAGAATTTTTTTAATTATGATTTTTATTTGCAGAAAAATCATCAATTATCTGTCAAAACATTTCTTTTTATTAATTCAACCTAAAGACGCTGATGATTTCGATTAACCTTTGATACATATCAAAGGATCAAGTCGGGCTACAAGTTTAGCAAGATCAGCTTTGTGTGCAGCTTCCACAACATCGCTCACATCTTTGTATGCAAGAGGAGCTTCTTCAGCAACCCCACGTTCCGATACCGCTCTGATTATAATTCCTTTCTCTTCAAGGCTACGTATAATTTCTTTTCCTTTCCATTCCTTTAAAGCTTTCGATCTGCTCATAGCCCTTCCAGCACCATGTACTGCAGAAGAAAAGGCTAACCGTTCGCTCTGCGTTGTACCGACCAATATATATGAATGGGTCCCCATACTCCCACCAATGAGCACGGGTTGACCAACGGTCCTGTAATCTTCAGGAATTTCTTGCTGATTAGGACCATAAGCACGTGTCGCTCCTTTCCTGTGGACATAGAGTTCTTTTAATTGTCCATTAACTTTGTGTTTTTCTACTTTACAAGTATTATGGGACACGTCATAGAGAAGGGGCATTTCGATGCCTGGGAAGAAAAATAAAAAGACTTTTCTAATGAGATGGGTAATGATCTGCCTGTTGGCAAAAGCGCAATTTATACCTGCACGCATTGCTCCGAGATATCTTTTGCCTAGTTCAGAAGTAATAGGAGCGCAAGCCAGTTCCCTTTCTGGCAAGTCGATTTTTAACTTTTGAGCACAAACAACCATTTCTTTCAGGTAATCTGTTCCGATCTGGTGTCCTAATCCTCTTGAGCCGCAATGAATGCTGACTACGATATCCCCTTGTTGCAGTGAAAATACCTTGGCTATTGTCTCATCAAAAATCTTGCCGACAACCTGAACTTCAGCATAGTGATTCCCTGAACCGAGTGTGCCCATTTCTCTGGCTTGTCTTTCCTTGGCTAAGTTAGAAACCGCATGGGGATCGGCGCCAGGCATGCATCCTTCTTCTTCGATACGACTCAGATCCTTCTGTAGCCCATAACCATTTTCTATCGCCCATTTGGCTCCCCCTACAAGCATTTTATTCATTTGCTCCTTATCAAGATATATTTTCCCATGACTGCCTACACCAGCTGGGATCTCTTTGAAAAGGAGATCAGCAAGTTTATTTTTAATAGGCTGGATATCTTTTTCTTGTAGCCCTGTTAGAAGGGTTCTCACTCCACAAGAAATATCGAATCCTACACCTCCTGCCGAGATCACTCCTTCTTCCTCGGGGTCATAAGCAGCCACACCTCCTATAGGGAAACCGTAACCCCAGTGAGCATCAGGCATTACGAAAGAAGCTTTTACAATACCTGGAAGAGAAGCAACATTGGAAGCTTGTTCTGCAACTTTTTGGTCCATTGCCTGGATTATTTTTTCTGAGCCATAAATAATCACTGGAACGCGCATTTTCCCTTGGATAGGGATTTGCCAACAGTAATCGGAAATTTTTTCAAGCAAAGCCATTTCCATGTCTTCTCACCCCCTTATTAAAAATAAGCTTCCAAAGAGCAATTTTCAATTAGACGTCTACAATACACTGGGCTATCCATAGACCGTCTTTCCCTTGACCAAAGAAAAGTTCGCTGAATGTTGCTCCTTTAATCTCGACTGCCGGTGAATGTTTGTGTCTGTCAACAGTTTCTCCCCAAACAACTCCTTGAAGAGAGGGAAGGCTTAAGCAGATGTCAAACCTGCAAAAAAGCATGTTTTCGGTTGCCATTTTAAAGATGAGGCTATTTAACCAATCGTAGAGAATCAAGTCATAGCTATCTGCTTCACAGCAAATATTCAAAGCTCTTTGGGGTTCTATTTTTTGTGGGTCGGTAATGACAGAAATCAAAGCAAAAGAGACAGCTTCGAGAGCTTCCTTGGGGCTGTTGCCAAATCCCCTTATTCCGATATCAGCCATATGGGGAAATGTCTCCCACCGAAAAGCAGCAGAGTATACGAGACTAAAATTCATTAAAAAAAATGTAATCCAAGAATTTTTAACTTAACAGAATGTTTTTCTTTTCTTTGGGGTTTAAAATAAGTTTATTTTTCAAAAATGAAATAAACATTAACAGCCCAGAAAAATGACCAGAATAATCCCTTCTGAAATGTCTGAAAAGAAACCAAAAGGAGGACAACAAATTTCAGGAAGGGCAGCAGATCTTAGGCGTATTCATCTTTCTTTAAGAACATATCATTGGTTTGCAAAGATCCTGAAAAAAAATATTCATCATTTATCCCATGGGCTTTTAATTGGGGCCGAGGAGGGGTTTTTAGGGAGGTTTCTTTATAGTGATCCAATACTGCGAGAAAAAATCGAAATAACGGGCTTTGATACGACTCCACGGCCAATTAAATGGCCTCTTCCATGGAGATGGATCCAAGGAAAACTGCTCGAATTTGATGGCTGGGATCGATATTCTTTTATCCTTGTCAACTGGGTGTTGTATACTTACGATGATCTTAGTTTACAAAGGATAGGAGAAAAGATCCAGAGCAGTAAAAGCTCTCTGTTAGTCATTTCTGAGCCCTACAGGTCTTATTTCCACAGCTTAGAATTATGGTTTTTCAACAAGATAGGACTTATCCGTTACGATTATCCAGAAATTTCTCGTGCGGTGCGAGCAGGATTCCAAGGAAGGGAATTAATCCAGGCTTTGGAGCTGGAAAACTCCCAGTGGGAAATTTCTCTTAGTTCTCCTTTCTGGATATCTCAAAGGTTGGTTGCCAAACGCTTCTAACTGTTATGAAGCTTCTATCTTGGAGTCAAACCCACTCACCCTCAATCCAAGCTTGGGAACAAATGCCTCAATACAGTTTATTTAAAAATCTTCAGTTGGCAAAAAACCATGATTATAGATTCTGCTTAGGCTGCCACTGGAGGATAAGCGAACGGTTCGCTGCATCTTTGTGGTAGGCTCGTGTGCTTTTTCCAAAAAGCAGAGGATCAAGTGCTGACCCGATATCCAAGTAGATGTTCGTAGGGGCAATCTCCCAAAGAGCATGAATGAGTATCTTGCCTAGAGGACCTGCTGCAACTAAAAAAAGGGAGTTGTCAGATCGGGTAGCCATCCAGTCAAGATAACCCAAAATTTCATTTTTGTTTTTTACCCAAAATCTTACACAATCTCCCTGTATGGGGAAAATCTCTTTTACTCCAATTGTTTTATGAATCAAGCGAGGGTCAATTCTAGAGTTGCCTATAAAATAGACATCTTGTGGCCATTGTTGGATGCGTGGAAGACATTCTTTAAGGAAAAGATCGTGATTCGCATTAGCAAAAAGAGCAGCGAAGGTTATTTGAGTCAGAGGAGCTTGGATGTAACGCAGAACTTCCTTATGCATTTCTGGACTGGTATCCCATGAAGGGACACCATAAAAAAAACGTGAATCCTTTGAAAGAAGAGATTTTCTTAAATCAGCTCTGAATGAAAGGTGCTTTTTGGGATTATATTCCCATTCTCCTTTGCAGCCCACTTTTTGATTGGCAAGGATTAAAGCTTCTCCATCGTTATATCGACTAAAGGCAAAAGGCATTTTTTCATCTAAAAGAGCAAGCATGGTGAAGAAATCTTTCCTGAAATCCTGGATCATCATGGTTAATTTTTTTCTTGCTGTTTGGAGAAAAGGTGTGCCAAGGCTTGAGAACGGATCGCTTTGTATTTGCATTTTTTCTCGTTGAGCTTGGATGGGGTTAAGATCGCACTCCCTAAAGAAGAAAGAAGAAAGAGTTCCCAATGACTTTTAATCAGTTGGATAAGAGCGATTCGATCGATGGCTCTTTTTGAATAGTGTTTGTTATAGAAGATATATTCGGCCTGCAGCTTTCTTTCCCATAGCAACTGAGCAGAAATGTTCTCAGTGCTATGCCCGCCAATATGAAATGCTTGGATCTGGGGGCAATAGGCTAGAGAAAAACCCAGTTTGCGAATGCGTAGGCACAGATCCTGGTCTTCCCCGTAAAGGAAAAAGTCTTCATCAAACCCTCCAAGTTCTTCAAGGATCTCTTTTCGAATTGCAAGACATGCTCCCAGAAGTGCAGCGATTTTGCCTGGGTATACAGGCAGGGACGACATTGCCCATTTTTGGTTGGGATAAGTGAGACTCATGCTAGGTTGTATTTTTCCATCCGGATAATACAGGGAAGGACCTATAGCCCCTACTTTTTTTTCTTCTTCAAATAGATGGGCCATTTTTTTTAAAAAATAGGGATTTTTAATCATTACATCAGGATTAAGGAACAAAACAAACCGGCCTTTTGCTCGATCCAAGGGAAGATTGGCGGCTCGTGAAAAGCCCACGTTGATGGGATTGCAGATGACAGTGATTCGATCCGAGAACTCTTGAAGGATATCTTGTGTCCCATCCGTGGAGTTGTTATCCACGACAAAAATTTCAATTTGAGTTCCTTTTTGACTGAATAAAGCTTCTAAAGAGTTTTTGATTACTTTTTTGCTTTGAAAACTGACAATAATGATCGACCAGTCTATAAGGTTATTGATTATCGTCTTTTCCGTCATGATCTCAGATAAAAGCTCTTCCCATTGTCAATAAGGAGTAAAGAATTTATTTTTTAGATAATCATTTTAGCAAATTTTTATGGACATTGAACATATTTATTTCCATTTCCCCTTTTGTTCCACCGTTTGTCCTTATTGCGGATTTTATGCAACAAGAGGGGAAAGACAGGAAATTACTCTTTTGGTGGATGCCTTACTTAAAGAGATTGAAATTCAAGCCAATCAATTTCGACTAAATCCCAAGACCCTGTTTGTGGGAGGAGGTACTCCATCAATAGCTAAACCCGATGAGATAGACCGACTGCTTTCGGCTATTTCGAAGCAATATGTCAAAGAAATAACAATTGAAGCGAATCCTAGGACAGTGACTTTGGAAAAAGCGGCTCGATGGAAACAGTCTGGGATTAACCGGGTAAGCTTGGGAGTGCAATCCATGAATGAAAAAGAGCTTTTGATTCTAGGAAGAAGGCATAAACCAAGTGATGTTATCGAATCGGTAAACAAGCTTAGAGAAGTGGGCATAGAAAATATCAATTTCGATTTTATATTTGGCATTCCGGGGCAGAGTGTTGAGTCGTTAAAAAGAACATTGCAACTTGGCTTGGATCTTGGTCCAAAACATGTTTCTCTTTATGGTTTAACCTACGAGGAAGGTACCCCGTTTTATGAGGATATGAAAAAAGGGAAATACATCCCTGACGAAAGAAAAGAGATCGAAATGCTCAACTTTGCAGTTCAACTGTTAGCTGATCATGGATTTATTCGGTACGAGATTTCTAATTTTGCTCTTCCTGGCTATCAGTGTCTTCACAATCTGGCTTATTGGAAAGGAAAAGATTATTTAGGTATAGGACCGGCTGCCTTTTCTACCGTGGGTAACAGAAGATGGTGCAATGTGGCAGACCATACCAGATATGTAGAGGAGTTGCAAAAGAAGAGACTTCCTGTGGCTTCAATGGAAATTTTAGATGAAGAGTTGAAAAGAAAGGAGAAAATATTTTTAGCTCTTCGCACTGCAGAAGGTCTCCCTCTAAGTCAATGTAGTGAAAAGGAAAAAAAGAATATTGAATGGCTCATTAAAGAGGGTTTTGGACAAATTGAAGGAAGTCGCTTTATTTTGAATTTCCGTGGTTTTCTTGTTGCCGATAGTATATCGGTTTATTTTATATAAATTTTTTGAAATACCACTGACTTAAAAATCTTGTGATTTTGTGACTGCTTCCCATACCAAAATGTTAAAATATAATCTTTTTAAAAATTAAAGGTGATCTACTAAATTCTTTCTAGACCCAAAAAGAGAGTTATTGCAATCCTAAATTTTTTATATTCCTTCCCTTGGGCTTTTTTTTTAGGGATTTTTTGTTTTTTCTTGTTTTTTTATGTCTTTTCGATTGACGGGGACATAACCATAAGGGTCGAAACGGAAAATAATTTCTCCAGGTTTACCCATGTTTAACCGGTCACGTGCCATCCGTTCAATATAACCGGGATCATGCTTGAGAAGGTCTAGTTTACGACTCAACTCCTTATTTTTTAACTGTGCTTCAGCGTATTCCTTTGAGAGGAGTTCTTTTTTCTTTTCTAATTGATCGATCTTCCGGATGATGGGAATGAAAACAATGCAGAGCAGAACGAGAAAGGCGCAAAATATAAGGAACTTCGTCCATTGGACCAAGTAGAGCCAGATATTGAAGGTTTTTAATTTAATCATCTTATAAAATTTTAAAACTCTGTTCCATAAATCGCATTGTCAGCCAATACCTCTTCGATTCTTAGAAGTTGGTTATATTTGCTTAACCTGTCGGAACGACAAAAAGACCCTGTTTTGATCTGACCCGCATTCAAGGCGACAGCCAGATCAGCGATAAATGGATCTTCACTTTCCCCGGATCGATGACTTACCATGATCCGGTATCCATTTTTTTTAGCCAACTCTACTGTTTGAAAAGTTTCTGTCAACGTTCCGACTTGGTTCACTTTTATAAGGATGGCATTAGCTACTTTTTCTTCAATTCCTTTTTTAAGGAATTCTTTGTTAGTCACAAAAAGATCATCACCTACCAGTTGAAGGGTTCCCCCAAGCTGTTGGGTAAGTTGTTTCCAGCCTTCCCAGTCGTTTTCTGCCATTCCATCCTCGATAGAGATAAGAGGATATTTTTGTGAAAGTTCCCGGTAAAGTTCTACGAGGTGAGAAGGAGGTAATTTGATATTTTGAGATTTTTTAAAAACATAAATTTTTACGCCTTCTTCGTAGAGTTCCGTGGCTGCAGCATCGAGAGCGTAAAATATATCCTTGCCTGGTGAATAACCCGCTTTTTCTGTGGCTTCAAGGAGAAGATCTAAGGCTTGAGTGGCTGAAGAAATGGAGGGAGCAAACCCTCCTTCATCGCCTATTCCTGTCCCCAATCTTTTTTCATGAAGTATCGTCTTAAGGGTATGAAAAATTTCTACACCATATCTAAGCCCTTCTTTGAAGGAAGGAGCTCCTTTAGGAACGATCATAAATTCCTGGAAATCCAAAGGGGCATCGGAATGAACTCCCCCGTTTATGAGATTGGCAAAAGGAATAGGTAGAGTAATTGCTTGGGAACCTCCAAGATACTTGAAAAGGGGTACTCCTATAGCCTTGGCGGCAGCTCGAGCGACACAAAGAGAAACGGCTAAAATGGCATTAGCACCTAAAACCGACTTGTTTTTTGATCCGTCAAGCTCAATTAATATCCGATCGATTTCGGCTTGGTTGGCCGCATCTTTACCAACAAGCTCCGGAGCTATTCTTTTCTTGATATTGCCAACCGCATTCCAAACTTCCTTTCCTCCATAGCGGCTTTTGTTGTTATCTCTTAATTCAAGTGCTTCGTGGCTGCCCGTGCTTGCTCCGGATGGTACTATGGCTGTTGCACAGGTACCGTTTTCCAAATGAATCTCAGCTTCTACAGTAGGATTCCCCCTCGAATCCAGGACCTGTCTTGCAAGCACTTTGCGTATCAATGTATTAGTCATCTCAACCTTTGGATAACAGAAAATACAATCCTTTCAAGATGATATTATTAAAGTTTTTAAAATTCAAGGACTTAGTGAATGGAAACAGAATCGGACTGAGGTTTTCTTTTGTCTTTTGCAAGAAAGAAAGCCAAAGGAATAGAAAGAATACAGATCCAGCCCATAATCTGGAAAATTTCCATGTAAGCAAGAAGGTTCGCCTGGTTGATCAAGCTGGTGTAGAAAATCTTGAGGGATTGAGCAGTCCCGGTAACGGAGCCATGCATCATGCTGACATAGCCTTCGATTCCCGCAAACCTGTCCGTATAATTGGTACTATTGGGTACATAATATCCTGCCAGAATTGTCTGGTGAGCTTGAGCTAGTCTTTGGATAAAAGTTTGAACCATCGAAGTGCCTATACTGCCCCCGATGTTGCGAAAAAGGTTAAAGAGTCCCGTTGCAGCACCAATCTGTTCTTGTCTTAATGTGACGACGGCTGCCGTCGTCAGTGGAATGAAAACAAAGGGTGCACCCAGCCCATTGATGATATTAGGAATAACGATATTGATTTTAGCGATTTCAAGATTAAAAAAGCCGATTTGGAGAGAAGATATGGCGAGAAACAAAAATCCTATTGCGACAATAAGTCTCCCGCTGACGATACCAAGGAGCCTGCCCGCTACGAGGGCTCCCACCACAGCCCCTATGCCCCTTGGACTGATGGCTAGTCCACTCTGATAAGCTGTATAAGAGATCAAGGTTTGTAAAAAAAGGGGTAATCCAGAAAGAGTGGCATAAAGTACGACTCCAACCACGAAAACCTCAAAAACGGCAATGGAAAAGTTTTTGTCTTTAAAAATCTTTATATCGACTAAAGGATTATCTGTTTTAATTTCACGGTAAATAAAACAGACCATACCCAGAAGAGAAAGTCCACCCATCCACCTTAACCAAACCGCATCGAACCAGTTGTCCTCTTGGCCTTTGTCCAAAAGTACTTGGAGACAACCCAGCCATAAACAGAGAAAAGAAAAGCCGATAATATCCAATTTTCTTTTCGCGTTTCTTTGTATATAAGGAGGGTCTTCAACGGTGATTTTAGAGGCTATGATCGCCAAGATACCCACCGGTAGATTGATAAAAAAACACCATCTCCAGTTGAGGTTATCGGTTAGCCATCCTCCAAAAACAGGTCCTAATATTGGAGCAACTACGACTCCCAAGGCAAAAAGGCCCATGGCTTGTCCTCTTTTTTCAGGAGGAAAACTTTCAAGCAATATTGCCTGGGATATGGGTTGAAGACCTCCCCCACCAGCTCCTTGTAAAATTCTTGATAGAATCAAGATCCCTAGATTGGGTGCACTGCCGCAGATTGCAGAACTCAGGGTAAAGGTAGAGATACAAGCAATGAGCAACCTTTTTCTTCCAAAAGTTCTTCCAAGCCAGTCTGTCATAGGCAAGACGACTGCATTGGAAACGAGATAACTGGTAAGCACCCATGTAGCTTGGGAATTACTGGCCGCAAGTCCACCGGCTATGTAAGGAAGAGCCACGTTAAGTATTGTCGTGTCCAGCACTTCCATGAACGTGGCTAACATCACCGAAAGGGCGATGATCCAAGGGTTGTGCTTGGGCTTCCATTGAATTTCGTCTGTTGGCTGACCATCCATAGCGGAGAAGCTTTCAAAGATTATTCAGCTTTTATGACAATAGGAAACACTTTGAGTCTTGAAAGAGAACAGGTTCTATAAAAAACCAATGTTCCAACTAAAATTTCTCAAAAGAAGGGCATAGTAAAGAAAAAGCTTTCAAAATGACAATAAAAAAATTATTTTTTTTATAAATGGATTTAATCCTTGTACAAAATGCGGAAGCACTTCCAAAGGAGCAGAATCCAGATCGTCCTTTGACAGCACAAGGTATTAATACCGCTTCTCAGCTAGGAAACTTCTTGAAATCCATGGGGTTGAATCCAAAAAAAATTTATCATTCTCCAAAAGAAAGAAGCCAGCAAACTGCTGAAATCATTGGAAGGTTTTTTTCAAACAAAGTAAAATTACATCTTTTCAAAGGGCTTCTTCCTGGAGATTCAGTTTCTGATCTTCTCAAGGAAATTAAGAAAATAAAAGAGGATTCGATTATTGTTGGCCATGAACCCACACTTTCAAAACTTGCTGTAAGACTTCTTGTAAGAACAAAAATTTCTTCTTTCTTCCAGATGGAACCAGGTTGTTGTCTATGGTTAAGTTATGACAATGAGACCAAGGAATGGTCTCTGAGGGGGTTTTTTAGAAGCCAAAGCTTATCTGTCCTTTTCGATAATAGAGTAAATGGGAGAACAAAAAGATCTAAAATCCCCATAAACCAGAATACCCAAACCCTGTAGCTTTCCTTTTTAATTATACTTGGATCAAGATATACACGAAGCATTCAACTTGCAGAGCACTTTCCACAATCAGATAAGATAAAGGATCCTCAGTGCTAAACTGCACTATCCACAACTTTTCTTTTCTAAGCTATTCTCGAAATAGGTCATCAAGTTGGCAGGTAGTTCTTGAAGGGGCTTTTGGCTAACAGGCTGCAGGTCATCAATATTCAGTAGGGCTTTCAAAATGATCTCAACGAGCATGGGTAGGGGAGGATAGGAATATAGTTTGCCTTTGTAATACTAATCACGGCAGTCAATTGGAATGTTATTCTGGGTAAGGCTGCTGCAGGACTCACAAAGGGACTCTTGAACGTTTTGAACGGTATCATGGCCGTTAATTCTAATCGTCGGTGATGACAATAAGGCTTTTTCTTTTGCATCTTCTAAAGAGAAAACAACCGTTTCTTTGTATTCAAGTTCAATTCCTAAAATTTGAGCAACCGGCCTTAGGATTTCTATAGCCTTTTTTAATTTTTTAGCTGTGGGAATACAACGGTTACATCGACTAAGATCTATAGCTAGTAATTCAATAGATAATTTCTTGTTTGAAGCGATATTGTCATCTGCATTCCCACAAAACTCTTGGGTTTGGGTTGTTTTACAATCACAAAAGACAGCTGTGTTATCGTTGCAGTTCATGGGTTGCTCTTCTTTAAGGTAAAAGCCATTTTCCTGGATAGAGGTTGAAGGGGTGCAAAAATCTTTTTAACATTAATATGGTATTAATCCACTTTCTTGTCCATTTATTAGATCTGTAAAGATCGAAGGATTGAAAACAGAATCCCCGAGTCATAAATTAATGTATTTGGAGTTCAAGATTCAGATCAATTTGATGGTCCCTTCCTTTTTGCTCGTCGATTTGCTCAACCTTAAGCATTTCAAAAAGAAAATAAATAGTTAAGGTTTCAAAAAGGGGAAGAAGAAGGTGGTTTTTTATTTCTATCCGGTCCTGTTCGGTTTCTTACCCTTGTTTACTCGACACTCGAGCAATGTAGCGGAGATAGCCTGTTCCTGGATTGAGTTACCGGAGGTGTAAAAAAGTAATGGACAGGTTGTTCTGACTGGGGAAGTGAATATCTGGAAATATTTCTTAACTCTTAAAGCTAAAACTGGCTATATTTATTTCTAGATAATACTCATGCTAGAAAAAAATATGTCCAGTTGAGATCATATGATAGAAACGATCAAAACAATTATGCTAGATTTCCAGGAAACCCGGCTGGAGACCGGAGTGCCTCGGCGTTTGCGTATCGAAACCGTTCATGGCAAGGCTGCCGTCTGTATCGGCGTACGCCGGAGCGGCAAATCGACATACATGTTTCAGGTTATCCAGCGGCTGTTGGACAGTGGAGTTTCTCGGCAAAACATCTTGTATCTGAACTTTTTCGACGACCGCTTGCACAACCTGCGGCAGGATAGCCTTGGTTTGATCCCTGAGGCCTATTACTCCATCTACCCAGAGAAGAAAAATACTGAGACAGTCTACTGCTTTTTCGACGAGATTCAGGCTGTCCTCGGTTGGGAGCCATTCGTTGACCGTTTGTTGCGCACGGAAAAATGCGAAGTATATCTTACTGGTTCGTCGTCCAGGATGCTATCTAAGGAGATAGCGACTCAGATGCGCGGAAGAGCCCTCTCATGGGAGATATTTCCATTTTCGTTCAGGGAATTTCTAGATTCCAAGGGAATCGAGAGCGGGGGTGCGCTGACGACAAAAAAGAGGCTCCTCGTCCAAAAAGCTTTCGATGAATACTGGGAGACTGGCGGATTCCCCGAGGTCATTAGTCTAGGTCGGAACCTAAGGATCAAAACCCACCAGGAATATTTTCACGCCATCCTTTTTCGTGATTTGGTCGAACGCCACGACATTTCACACCCAAAGGCAGTGACTGATCTAGCGCACTGGCTTGTGGATAACACCGCATCACTTTACTCGGTCAACAATCTTACGGGTTATCTCAAGTCGTTAGGCCACAAGGCTCCGAAGTCCGCGGTGTCGGATTATCTGAAATGGTTCGAGGACGCTTATTTCCTGTTCACCGTGCGCATATTTGACCCGTCTTTGGCGCGTAGCAACACCAATCCGAAAAAGGTCTACTGCATTGATCACGCACTGGTCACTTCGGTGTCGTCCGGAATTCTGATCAACTCTGGACACCTTCTCGAAAACCTCATTTTCACCGCTCTCAGGCGCCTTCATCAGGAAATCTACTATTACAAGACCAAGAATGGCCGGGAGGTCGATTTCATCGTCCCAATACGCGGCCGGCCCAATATGCTGGTTCAGGTGTGCGAGTCTCTAGCAGAACCGCAGACAAGGAAACGGGAGATTGCGGCTTTGAGTGAGGCAATGAATGAGCTGGGTCTTAAAGTCGGAACTATCGTAACCCGGAAAGACGATGAGCGGATAAAGATCGGCGTGGGGACAATCGAAGTAATCCCAGCATGGAGGTTCCTTTTTGAACTACCGGACGTTTCGGAATAGTTGCATGAGATTTCTTATACTGATCAGTGACATGCTGAAACTTGGGTGATTGATGAACTGGACGATTAGTCAAGTCTGGTGCGGTTATCCATGGAGAGGACTTTGTTTTTTTTGCTATAGGAATTTCAATCGCTTCTCGGTCTGGAAGCTTCGGCTTCACGTCACACATTCTGGCTTGTCGAGAACTGAACAGAACGGAATCCTGACGCATTCCTGAAAAGCACGATCAAGATGATAAAGGCATACAGCTTGCTCGACCTGTTTTAATCCATTCTTAAATGGTCTGAATCGGTCCATGTTTCGGTCGACCTGGGAAAACCACAAAGACAAGGAGACATTCGAGCGACTCTTGCAGGACGACGTCGCTTTAAAAAATATGCTTTTATCCATTGGCACCGTGGAAATGTATTTCCTTGCTCTAAGATGATGCAATGGCCAATCACGGGTGGTGGTGGGAAAATATTTAATATCTCATCTGCCAAGAGATAGAAAACTCGGTCGTCGGAAATGGCTTTGGAGAGAGTCCAAATCCAATGCGGCAGGAGGATGACAGATGATTTGATGGACACAAGAAGGATATCCTGAGTTAGTGCTTGGCGCCCCACGCTGCAACGGAGAGATTAGCAATCCCGTCCACAATGACTACATATACCTCATGCATGGGTTGAAGTCGCATATCGGGCGACTACACGGCGGCATCCTTGCCCGATAGCCAAACACGGTATACAATCTGGATCCAGGGCGTTTGGATCTAGATGACACAGTAGAGCTCCTCATGCTTTCTGTGCCATACAAGTCACAGATCTTTGGGACAAGCGCTCCATCACTTGTACAGGAACTAATCCTCCGGTAATGAATTCACCCAGAAGTTCTTCAAGAACTTTCTTGTGCCGAGATCATGTTGTTTTGTTCTCATTCTTGTTACTCTTTGTAACCAGAGACTCCATTGCCGAAAAATGTTTCTCATCTTCTGATTTCATGAGATCCAACAAATCTTTCAAGACTTCTTGTGCTTCACTTAATATAGACAAATCGTGCTCTGGCTCTCCGATTTCTCCATAATGCGAGTGAGTATGTAGGAATCGCAGTATACGTGTCTTCTTGCAATCATTGAAGTTGATGGATTGAAATGCTGCCAAAGCTTACCCGCCTTCTTTGGATAACGGAAAGACAAGAATGCTTCCAAGAGCCGTCTCGAGATATTTGGCAACACATAATTTTGCTGTAGTTCTGTTTGGCGATTTCTCATAGCATTTCGATATATGTAGGCGAACAGATAGTGAGACTCGGATTCATAATTCTCAAGGAGGGGATCAAGCCACAGGAGCTTTGTACATCTGCTATCTTGCTCGACACCACAATCGAGCATGAAGAATCGCGCAGGTCATAAATTGACATCATTTTTTTTTGACCCTTAAGATCACTCGCTGGTCAGCTGTTCATCCTCACGCATAATTTTACGTTCTTTCGTCAGGTCCATAATTGCTCAAGCGGCTTTCTTATGATTCTGTAAGCCGTTCTGCTTGAGGAACTGCGGATTAAGCTCCTGTAAGGACAGTGGCTTCCTGATGGGCTTTGCTTGAGAGTTCGAGGCCTTCTCTTCGTTGCCGAGAACCAACTCCTGGCACCCGTCCACCAGGGCATCCTCGTCGTCCGGGGTGATAAGCCGCTTGAAGAAACCAGCGTCAGCCGGTCTTCCGGGCGGACCGTTGGGACGGTTGGAGCGGAGTAGGACGCGCTTCTGCCACCTGACCTCCCGTTCGGAAGCGCGATCGTGTAGAAAAGGCCCGTTCCCGGAATGCCCACCTTGGCCCGCTTGCCCCTCGGACCGATGGTGAACTTCGCCCCGCGCGGTCCGAACGAGAGGGACCCGCCCGACTTACTCAGGTCCAGGGTCACGCCTGGTGCGATCCTGATTCGTCTACAGAAGCTGAAGCTCATCTGGAACATCCTGTTATCCTTCGGGTGGATAAGGATCCTTGCCGTATGTGTGTTCCGTCTGGATCGTACCGCCCTGCTTGTGGATGATCACCTGTCCAAGCGCCTGCTTCTTCGCCAATTCCTTGGCAAGGGCTATGGCCTCGGTCTTCGTATCGTGGCTGCTGGACGCCCTTGACCCATTCTCTTCTTTGACGTTCCAGCCGCCGTCGGTCCGAGGGGTCACATGGTAAGTCTTACTCCTCGACATCGTCTCCATCCTCCTTTTGGCTATTCCGTGGACTTTGCGCACCAACGTTCGGTGACAGTCTGCCTTCCAAGGATTCCAATCCGTTTCCTCATCGTACACCGCGCGGGCCGAAGTACTCAATGCGTACCGTACCAGGTAGCTGTCCGACACACGCCTCGACTATGTCCTCTCGGGAGCTCTCGAGAGGAGAACGAAGTCGTCCAAGCGGTGTGAAGTCCAGCTGTAATACCCATCCACCACCTTGTGGATCGGTAGTGGTATCCACGATGACGTGAGATCCTGGTTCAGGTGGTGAGGCTGGGTCGAGCCAATCTACGTATACCGTCTGCCTGGATCGGCGCCATCGAACTCGATTACCTTGTCTGATCGTCTCGATGAAACGGAGCCATGTGGAGCGTCCTTCAGGCGTAAGCCAGTCTTCCTGTCCACTTCGGGCTTGGACTTCGTCGGATTCCAGCCAACCCAGCATCCCCATCCTATCTACGAAGTTGGCATCGGTCGACTCGACGGCCGCCTTGGCCATGTCCCTTGAGTTCAGCCCCGAACGAAGCAACGTTATCACCGACAGGTTGGCACTCCCTGCTTCAACGGCCATTGCAGCGAGCCCACGAATGTTATCTGCACCGTCATGTCCTATCGTGGTAGCGTGTACGCGCACGGCCTCCATTGCCCAGGCGAGTCGGTACATCACCGCGTCCTGAAGAAAGTCGACACCTTCCTCACCTCCAATGTCAACGACTTCTGCAGCCGATCTTCCGGAAATCCAGGCCTTGAGCGCATCCCGCCAAGCATCTGGCATCTTGGTGGGTCGAAACGGAACTGTTTGGAACACCATACCAGCGAATTGTACGATGGCGTCCGCTGCACTCGTCTCGTCGTTGCCATTGATCATAGTCTCTGCTGCAAGGAGTGCTCCAACCAGCTCTTCCATGTGCTCGTCCAAAAAACGACCACCTTGTAGACCGAGACCCGCAACTTGGTAGCCTCTCCGCTGTGCCGTTGTCGTGCGCGACCAGATCAACCTGGCCCTCGCTGCGAGGAATCGACGGATGAGATTCTGGATGCGGGCTTCCTGTCTTGCGATCTGCCGAGTAAAGAGAGAGCCATCGAGCACGACATCAAGCTGTCGCTCGAGTTCGTCAATGGCTGTCTCGATATCAAGGAGACCCAATATTGCCGCATCCAGCGACGCGACATCACGTTCCCATTCAGACTCAGAGACTTCGGTGCGCTCTCCCACGAGTTCCGAGTAATCCCAGGCTTCTCCGTGGCCAGTTACGTATTCGATGACCTCCTCAATCGAGACATCTGCAGCTCTTGCGATTCGCTCAAAAAGCAAAGCTGTAAGACGGAGCAACCCGCTTTCGATCTCGGAAGCCCTCGCCTGTGCTACGAGTTCTTCCCATTGTTGGTTCACCCACCTTCTCTTCCTTTGATTTCTCTCCCATACGACATGAAGCACCAATTCTTCTAAGTCCACGAACGCCCGTCCCGCACGGCCGGCCACGTTTGCGAACTTCACTGGTGAGATCTTCTCTCCCTGGGTACGCCATATTGATGGAACGAGAAGCACGCTTGCAGACAGGTTGAGTCCTTGAGCAAGGGTCGGTGATGCGATGGTCACACGACAATCTCCCGACTGCAGCAGCCGTTCGACCTCCGAGAGGAACTGACGAGGCAAACCTCCGTGGTGGATTGCGACACCGTATTCCAAGCACCGTACTGCCGGATGATTTGGCCCAAGCCACTCTTTTCCAGTGGCAATCACCTCACGGATACGCGGCGTGACATCTCCAAGCCGCGAAAGCACTCCTTGACGTCTACACTTGAGAATGAGTTTTCCGAGAGACTCCACCGAGTCTCTGCGAGCACAATAGATCATGACGTCCTTACCATGGCCAGTAAACTGCCATGCCGTCGCAAGTGTCAATTCGTTCTTGTTCTGGGGAAAGGTATTCCTCCTCATCAAACCTGACGGGGGAGGTTTGGCTTCAACGAATCGCGGGACATACGACTCCTCTTCCTCGACTCGGACCTGAAGCCGCGCAGCGCGACCCTCCCATTGGATCCATCCGAATCGCTGTCGGGTCGGTCGCCATTCGGAATGTACGGGTTCTCCGGGCCTATCACGTCGAATCCATGCCACTAAGTCGGTCATCTTCTCCGTCTCTGGGAACAATGCCGACATGCACACGATACGTCGATTACCTGCGTCGTCTCGCCGGAGGAGACGTTGCACCAGGGCCTCATACCGCACCTCCCGCTCCCCGGGCCCGAGCATGTGCCCTTCGTCGAGGACGATCAAACCGACGTCATCGATGATCGTCGGATGGTTTCGAAGAGCGAAGTCCAGTTTCTCGGGTGTCGATACGACGATCTCCTTCGTGCGTAGCGTGTCTGCGTCAGTGGCTTCGACCCCGGCCGATCCATACAAGGAAGATACGGGAAACCCCAGAGGAACGAAGGTATCGGAGAGAGGTCCCGTTCGACTTGAGCGGACAGCGCTCGCAATGAAGTCACGTACACGACACGTTTGCCAGACGCCAGAGCCCTGAGGATACAGAGCTCTGCAATTCGCGTTTTCCCAGCGCTGGTCGGCAGGGCGATGATCAGGTCGTCTGCGGGATCAATGGCGCGCTCGGCTGCCGTGATCTGTGATGGCCAGAGTTCGATTGCAGCTCGTCTGTTTCTGCGGAGGCGATGAATGTAATCTCTCCGCAGTCCGTTCCAGCGTTCATCTGGATGATCAGGAGGCAGCTTCGGGAGACGTTCATGGAGGCTGTGATCCCAGAGATCGTCGATGAGATGGGAAGCAAGGGTGAGAATCCACCAGTGAGAGATCACATGGAGATCGGCTGCAGCCGCCGCCCCCGCCAGTAGTAATTGCTTGGCTCGATCTGCAGATGCCGTGGTTCCGGTACGCAATGCGTGATCGAAAAACGCAAGGCCACGCATGAGCGATGTCGTCAGGATATCGTCGATCGCATCGTACTCATCGTAGTCGTCGTCGGTCTGCAGACGTTCTGCTACCGCAGCATCACGATGTACCTCGTCCTGCAACCATGTCGAGAGCTGTTCGTGGAGCTCGTCCAGCGAGCGCCGCATCAATCGCGCGAGAGCCAGCTCGGAGGGTGATGTATTTGTTTCGATGGTACCATCCGGCAGAATCGAATAGGCGCGAGCCGCATATTGAGCAAGATGAAAGGCTACGGCAGCGGTCACCCTATGAAAGCCGGAATCAGGCCGTCCTGGTCCCCCTTGGTGAACGGCACTCTCGATGGCTTCGCCTGCGCATAGGAAAGCTCGTTTGAGATGGGGACTGTTAGGGGAAACACCTCGCAGCCGGAGCGACATCGCAAGGACGGTGTGTCCGAAATCGAGGAGGTCTTCCGTCAGTGTCAAGGGGAAGCTAGGGGATCCAGGAGGAAGAGCACCGTTACGCCAGATGAGCCCGCGAGCCAATCCCTTGTCCAAGAGCCGATCGCGGAAACCTGGGTCGATCGCTTGCTGGATTCGGGATTCGAGTACTGTAACCGGCTCTGGCATCTACAGATCCTCGTATATCAGTTGGATGAAATCACCATAGTCATCGGTTCATCCTCCGCGGGAGCCGCAGGGGATGATATGCGTGGGCATCTCCAGCAGAAGCGGGGCTCACACCGCGGTAAGGATCGATACAGGTCGTTTGCGGATCTGCCCACAGACAGGCCTAGCGACATCCACAACGGTCTCCGCTTTGCGGCATTCCGCCATATGGTGGTTAGCATCACGCTGGTCTGCCGGTTGCGGCGCCGGCCTTCGCTGGGTTATCTTCCGGAGAGGAATTTGAAACGTCGGGTGGATACCCCGCCTGCAACCTTACTGTTAAACAAGACGGGCTGTGAAACGGAGAATCGGAGAGTTCGAAGAGGATATGCGTGGATTGTGCCTGCAACCGTGAGGGTTGTGCTTTGACCACACGTGCTTCATCTCGAACCGGAGAATCAAGGGGGATGTACGCGGGACCTCGCGGTAACCAATAACCGCCAGAATCAGTAAATTGAAATCTGGCTCCGGAGGTAGGATTCGAACCTACGACCAAACGGTTAACAGCCGTCCGCTCTACCACTGAGCTACTCCGGAATGTGTTTTTTATCCTTTATTTATTGTATTACCCCTTATAAAAGAGCTGATAACATAAAAAATAAAATTTTCTTCTAAAATTAACATAAAAAATGCTTGTTGTGCATTTTTTCCTTTAACCGCGGTGCAGTTACCCTTTTTCTTTTTCAATTCAAGGGTTGATAATTAAATTAAAAAAAAGGGAAACTTGCAATTCCAAAATAAAAATTTTTCCATCGTGAAAAAGGAAAGGCTAGATTTATTATTGGTAAAAAAAAATTTAGTAGGTTCAAGGCAAGAAGCACAGAGACTTATTCTTGCTGGCAAAGTGTCGGCAAGGGGCAAGCCTGGACTAGTTTTAAAGCCGAGTCAACTCTTTGATCCCAATCAGGATTTTGAAATCTCCGAAAGGGAAAAATATGTAAGCAGAGGTGGTTATAAGCTTGAGGTCTTGTTTCAAGCGCTTTCCATTGATCTTGATGGGAAGGTCTGCCTGGATGTAGGCTCTTCAACAGGGGGTTTTACAGATTGCATTCTGCAAAACGGAGCACGGGCTGTTTATTGTGTTGATGTTGGTAAAGGACTATTGCATTGGAAAATAAGATCCGATTTGCGAGTCAAAGTGATGGAAGGGATAAATGCAAGGTTTTTAAAAAAAGAAGATTTTGATACTCTATTTGATTTTATCAGTGTCGATGTCTCTTTCATTTCCCTAAGATTGATTCTTCCCCGGCTATTTCCATTGCTTCAACCTGGAGGCTTGATATGTGCTTTGATTAAGCCACAATTTGAAGCGGGTAAAAAAGATATACCCAAGAACGGGGTGATCAAAGACGAAACCGTAAGAAACCGAGTTATAGAGGAGCTGAAACTTTGGTTAGAGGAAAATTTTCCCATGAGAACCTCATTGGTTATTCCCTCTCCGGTGTTAGGTCAAGAGGGCAATCAGGAATATTTGTGGGTTATTGAAAGAAAAACGACCTGAACTTTTGTGGACAGTCAAAGACTTAGGTATTGGAATGGAAAACTCGTTCATTCATGTCAGGGGAGCCAAGGAACATAACCTAAAGAACATTTCTTTAAGCATTCCCAAAAACCGTTTTACAGTTGTCACTGGAGTAAGTGGATCAGGAAAATCTTCTCTAGCCTTTGATACACTCCATGCTGAAGCCCAGAGAAGATACATGGAAAGCCTTTCGGTCTATTCCAGACAATTTCTTGAACAGTTCGAAAAACCGGAAGTGGATGCTATTGATGGGATTATTCCCAGTATTGCCATTGAACAAAAAACATCCAAAGGTTCACCGCGTTCCACGGTTGCCACAATCACCAATATTTATGATTATTTAAAGCTTCTTTTTGCTTACATAGGCCAACCCCATCATCCTGTAACAGGCAAAAAACTCAAAAAATATACCATCGAGGAAATGGCTGAAAAGCTACTGTCGTTGCCCATGGGAACTTCGGTTATGCTTTTAGCCCCCCTTATAAAAAAGGCAAAAGAAGATTTTATCCCCTTGTTGGAACAGATGCAAAAAGAAGGATTTTTAAGGGCAAGAATAGGTGGCCAGCTAATAGAAATTGAAGAAGCAAGAAGCTATTCTGAAGAAAATGTGCACAAAGTTGAAGTAGTCGTTGACAGGATTCAGATTGAACCTGATGTTAAAAGCCGGCTTTACGATTCCTTGGAATTGGCTTTAAGGGTGGGCAAGGGGGTGGTATGTGCGGTCTTCAAAGATAATGATGGGAAAGAGACCGAACTGCAGATGAGTAATCTCCATTACGATCCAGAAACCGGTTATCTGTTTCAAGATCTTAGTCCAAAACATTTTTCTTATAATTCTCCTTTTGGAGCTTGTCCTTCCTGTCATGGTTTAGGGACAGAAGTTGATTTTGATCCTGATTTGATTATCCCAGATCCATCGGTGCCTTTGAAAGACAATCCTTTTGTTCCATGGGAGAAAATGGGGGGAGTATTTTTAAAAGTATTCCTTGAAGATTTGCTTGAACAAGCCTCGATTTATGGAGAATCCCCAGACAAAAGCTGGAAGGATTGTTCGGAGGAATTTAAAAAGACTATTCTCTACGGAACCACTTCTAATAAAAAAAAGAGCAAGAAACCTTTTGAAGGAGTAATTCCGGCACTACGTAGAATATTCAAGGAAAGCAGCTCTGCACTGCTTAAATCTCGGCTCAAGGACTTTCTTTTCTCGGTTCCCTGTAGAGTGTGCCAGGGGCAAAGACTTAATCCCGAAATTCTTTCAGTGACCATTGAGATCGAGGGTTGGCCAGCCTTCAACATATCCCAAGCCATGCTTTTGACTGCTTTCGACTCTTTGGACTGGGCTAAATCCTTATATAGCCTTCACAAAGAGGATAAGGGAGCGAGAGAAATCCTCTCTGGCCTAATAACTCGTCTTGAGAACCTTGTAGAACTTGGAGTGGGATATCTAGAGTTGAATCGACAAAGTTCCACTCTTTCAGGAGGAGAGTCCCAGAGAGTGAGACTTGCTTCGCTGCTTTCCGGTGAATTGACAGGCCTCCTTTATGTCCTGGATGAACCAAGTATTGGTCTCCATCCCCGGGATACAGCCAAGCTGATCAAGATGATTAAAAAACTGAAGGAACTGGGAAATACTATTCTTGTCGTCGAACATGATGAATACACTATAAGAGAGGCCGATTTCATTGTGGAACTAGGACCCGGAGCTGGAACCAAGGGGGGGGAACTCATCTATACGGGGCCTTTTGAAGAACTATTGAAATCCAAGAAGTCTTTGACAGGAGCATACTTGAGAGGAGAACTTTCCATTCCCGTTCCACCAAAACGAAGAAAACCCAGGGCAAAATGGATCCGTCTTTATGGAGTCAAGGAGCATAATTTAAAAAATATCGATGTTTCTATTCCCGTTGGCCTCTTTTGTTGCGTTACTGGGGTCAGTGGTTCAGGTAAGAGTACACTTGTTAACGATGTATTAGCCAAGATCTTCTTGAAACATCTTCAAGATCCTAAGATTGAACCGGGCTCTTTTGACCGGGTAGAGGGGCTTTCCTTGATAAAAAAAATTGTTGTCATCGATCAATCCCCCATAGCGCGTTCGATGCGGTCAAATCCTGCAAGTTACAGCGGGGTTTTAACTCTTATCAGAGAGCTTTTTGCAAAGCTTCCCAAGTCAAAAATATTGGGTTTTTCAGCTACCCGGTTTAGCTTTAATGTTCCGGGTGGTCGATGTGAACGCTGTAAAGGTGAAGGGGTTATCGAGGTGGAGATGGCTTTCCTTTCTCCTGTGTATGTCGTATGTGAAGCTTGCCAGGGCAAAAGATTTAACCGAGAGACTCTGGAAGTAACCTATCGAGGTAAAAATATAGCTGATATTCTCGATATGACTATAGAGGAGGGATGCGCTTTTTTCAGGAATATCCCTGAGCTGTTCGAAAAGCTTGAACTTATGGCTAACGTGGGACTTGGGTATTTAAAACTAGGCCAACCTTTCTCTACGCTTTCAGGGGGAGAAGCTCAAAGAATAAAACTTGCTGTGGAACTCTTGAAAGGATCAGAGGGCAAAACCCTTTATATCCTTGATGAACCGACCACAGGTCTTCATTTTGCGGATATAGATCTTTTGCTTAGGCTCTTGCACAATCTTGTGGATAGGGGTAATACAGTGGTTGTCATCGAACATAATCTTGAGGTTATCAAATCAGCGGATTATGTTATTGATTTAGGCCCAGAAGGCGGGAGCGGTGGGGGATATGTTGTTGTTGCAGGCAGTCCAGAAGAGGTTGCAGGGGAAAAAGCGAGCTGGACGGGAAAGTATCTCCAGCCTTTAGTTAAGCAAAATAGATCATAATGAGAAGAAAAATATTCTTTGTTTTTCTCTTTTTGAGTTTTTTTTCCTGCTTTTTTTTCAACAGTAGTTATGCCTTGAGTCCTGAAGAAGCCGCTTTCGAACAAATTCGAAATTCCATGGACGATACTCTATTGAGTCGTGCCATTGATTTATCCAAGGAATTTGAGAAAAATTATCCTCGTTCTTCTTATCTTCCATCAGTTTATATTATGCATGCCGAAGCCCTTTATTTTCGGGCTTGTTACGAAGAGCTGATCGCCTTGTTTGCCCAACAATCCCTAGCTCAATTTTCATTTGAAGAGTTGGGTAAAGTGGCTTTCTGGAAAGCGGAAGCGTACCGAGCATTGGGAAAATGGCCACAAGCTGTGGGCGAATATGAAGTAGCTGAAAAATATCTTCTGGATAGTTTTCTTCTGGAGAAAGTCTGGCTTAGAAAAGGCTTCTGCTTGTGGCAAGAGGGAAAGATACAGCAAGCTAAAGAACTGTTAAGTAAAGTCATCCACTCCAACAATTCCTCTGTGAGTGCTGAAGCTCTATTAGTTCTAGGTAAGCTTTCATTGAACCTGGGTAAAGAAAAGGAAGCTAAAGAGTATTTCCAATCTGTTATCGCTCGGAGTGCTTATTCGGCCTACGCCGTTGAAGCCAAGTACTGGATAGGGCTATTGCTTGAACATAGCTATCCCCAAGAAGCGGCCTCCTTTTTCGAATTTGTCGTGAATAATGCCAGCTTTTCCAGGGATATGACTGTTCAAGGGTTTCTTGAACTAGGTAAAACCTACATGGCCTTGGAGGAAACGGGCAAGGCGATGCTTTCTTTTGAAAAAGGGCTAAACCTATGTACAAAAGAAAATTTGCAACTTCTTTTTGTAAAATATTATCTGAAAGCCGCAATTTTACAGAATCGGCTTAATGAAGCCAGGCAGAAGCTGTTTTCTCTGTTTCCCATTGAAAAGGGATCAAGGATTGGAGCATGGATAAGGTTTATCGAGGCTGAAGAAGAAGCCAATAACGAACAATATGATTATGCATTGCTTCTGCTCGACAAGCTTCTTGCCGATGAAACCTTGTTAGGAACGGACAAACAAGTGGAGTATGCTCTTGGTAGGGTTTATTTTAACATGGGTTCAAAAGATGCAGCTGAAAAAAATTTTTTAAAAGCATTGACTTCCTCTGATCTTAAAGTGAGTGAATATGCTACGTTTTATCTTGGTCTTATCGAATATGACAAGTCGAAGTATGCTGAAAGTGCGGATAGGTTTCTTGAAGCTTTCAATAAACAGGGGGAACTTGAAGAGGAAGCCTTATACAATGTCCTTCTTTCGAAGGCAAAGATGCATAAAGTAGAGGATTTTCTCAAAGCTAAGGAAGCTTTTCTGTTGAAATATCCTTCCAGCCGTTTTATCTCCGAAATTTATTTGGTTGAGGCTGAATTGTGGGAAGAACTTGATCAATTCGATAATGCCATTGGGGTAATTGAAAAATCTCTTTCTGATTCTTCTATCAATCATGGCAAGGAGGAGTTGCTTTTCAAACTGGGAAAACTTTTTTTGAAGCGAGCGAAATATTCTGAAGCCCAGGAGGTTTTTTTGAGGCTTTGCAATACCTATCCCAATAGTAAACTTGTTCCGGAAGCGTTATATCTGGCTGTTTTTTCAGATTATCTCTCCGGAAAGATAGGCGTACATACGGCCAGGGAAAAAATGTTGGATTTATTGAAAAGATATCCTTCCGAAGCTATAGCCCCAAAAGCCCTGTTCTCGGCAGCTGAATATGCCTATAATGAAGCCGATTTTTATGGAGCTAGATGGCTTTTTGAAGAAGTACCCAAGGAGTATCCGAATAGCGATCTTGGAGACCAGGCTTATTATTGGGCTGCCAAAGCAGCCATTGAATGCAAGGATTTTTCTGGGGCTGTGCTCCTTCTTGAAAAAATACCCGAAAATTCTTCCATAAAATCTGAAGCTCGACTTTTACAAGGAAAAATATATTATGATCAAAGCCAATATGCGGCTGCAATTTCTCTTTTTGACGGGGTTTTAGATAAGGAAAAGACAGGGAAGCTTCACGTTTTGGCTCTTTTAAGGAAAGCGGACTCTCTTTTTGCTCAAGCAACGAAAGAAAAGAAATATTTCTTGGATGCCTGCAATATTTATTCAGCTGTGGCCAAAGACGAAACAGCTGACCTTGAAGAAAGGGATGAAGCCGCATTTAAATGCGCGATGTGTCTTCAAAAAACGGGAAGGGTTGATGATGCTTTAGCTTCTTATCTAGCGATACTGGATGGAAGGATTGGGGGTCATCTTAAAGGAGAAGCTGAAAAAGAAGGTCTTAGGGATGTTCAACAAACAGATTTCCCTGAGTTTTATTGGAGAATTAAAGCGGGGGTCGAGGCTGCTCTCATAAAAGAAGATCAGAAAGATTGGATAGGGGCTATTTCCATTTACCGCAAATTGGAGTCATTAGGGGGGCCCACACAGCAAGAGTTTCATGATACGATAAACCGGTTGAAGAAAGATCATTTTATAGCCGATGGGATTTAACTTTAGATTCGTGTTTCAATGATTCCCTCTGGCCTTGAATCCTCTTTAGGGAATCCATAAAAAATGGGGTTCACCAGATAGAGAAGGAACAACAAGAATTTCTGGGGAGAAACCGGCAGCACGGAGTATGTCTTTTCTTGAAAGCTTGACTGGCAGGCTTTCACATAAAGAAAAATATCCTACCGATTTTTTATCTTTCACCGTGTCGCGTACAATTTCATAATAGGTTTGAGGCAGTTCAGTTGTTTTGGAAAATTGTCCAATAAATTGATGTTGAGTAATAAAGAATTGAGCCAAGCTTTCTGTTCTTACTTTAATTTCTGGTTTCTGCAAGAGATTGGGATAGGCTGTAATAAAAAGAAGATAAAGAGAAGCAATCTCGATATATTTCTCGAAATCTATATAAATAATATTCTTCAAGGATTCTCGATCAAGGTTTTTGAGTTGAGGAAAAGAAGGATGATTTTCAGGAGGCAGGATATAAAAGAAATATTCCTCTTGGTTTATAGCCTTTTCAGAAGAACGTTGATTTTCCTTAAATGAACTTTCTTTTTCTGAATGTAAAGAAGGGATTTCAAAACTAAAGCTGAATTGCCTTAAACCAACCTGCCAACGGATACGAAAAAAAGACTCTTCAGTTTTAACTCCATTTATCCAGCAAACCGAACGAGCTGCGTGAGTCAAAAACCACGTTATGGGGCAACGAAAAGTTAACAATGCTGGATTAAGTTCTAAAGCTAATTTTACTTCTAGCATGACTTCCTCAAAATAACCAAGAGCTGTCAAATTGGGGTCTTTGAGTGAAGGTAAAATGCTTTCATATCCATACTTCAAGAAAAAACTGTAGGATAAAAGACCATCATAGTTATTGATGAGCTTTATTGCTTCAGCTTTCTTTTCTTTGCTCAACTTTTTTATCCTGTTGAGTCGGCCAATGCCTAGTTCTATAAGATGCTCTTTCTTTGGCTCTTCGACATAGAGAGGATGTAGATAGGTTGATATAAGAGGATCGGCTTTGAGACTATCCCATAGCTTATTACTCCCTGCGATTATAATCAATGTGCCAGGAAAACCGAACAGCTCTCCAATATTCTTTGACCAGGAGTCAAAATAAGATTTATCTAAAAGAGCATTTTCCCAGTGATCAAAAACGAGCAGAAAAGGTCGAATCCTAGAGGAGAGTACAAAAAAATCTCTTATTTTTGATTTGGCAAACGTTTCTCTATCTCCATGGAAAGGCTTATAGGGTATATCGAAAAAAGAGGGTTCAGGACTGATAAATGGTTCTCCCAGAAACCAGTTTTTACATATCTCTTTAATCCGTCTGTCCTGTCCAAGGATAGAAAATCCATAAATAATTTTAATCCAATCTCTTGGATCATCTTCTAGCGTTCCCCAGCTAACAAGCTCTTTTTCCAAGAAGGGGAGTACAAAGTGGAAATCCCTTTTAATCCATTCAACCCATTCGGGCACAACTTCCTCGGGGAGAAGAGAGGTTGGGTTTTTTTTTAAAAAAGCCAAAGCAGATCGGATTTTGCGGTATAAGTTTTTATTTTTTTGTGCTGCGCGACTGACGAGCTCTAGCAGAAGACCATAAGCTAGGGCATCAAGTTGAGAAGCTTGGCCAGGCCAGCAACCTGTTGCACCGGGCTTTTCTGGGAAGAGCAGCTCGTAGAACAGACATTGTTGCAGATGCTGGAAGAAACCTCTGCAATCGAAAAGGGGAGGAATGGAGACCAAAAACAAGTTTTGAGAAAAATAATGAAATAGCCGGCCTATAAGATGGCTTTTCCCGGAACCGGAACAAAAAGAATAGAGGACAAAAATCTTTTTTTCTCCCCCTTTAATCTGGGATGAAAGAAGAGGGACTATTTGGGAAAAAGGCTTTTGGCCTAACCCTTCAACTGAAGGTGCAATTTTTCGATGATCCACAACATGGGATCCAAAAAAGATATTCCAGTTGAGCGCACTTTCCTCTTTCTTATTGGAAAAGCCAATCATTTTTCATTTTTTTATCCAGTTAAAAAGAAAAAAGTTTTTTTCTTTTCTCGATTAATCTGTAGATGATGATTTTCTTCTAGATCCCTTAAAGGGTTCTTTCCTCTATCGGAATAAAGGGCATAGGTAAAGGCCCTACATACTCTGCGATGGGCCTGATCAGGCGGTTATTTGCTCTCTGTTCGAAAATATGAGCACACCATCCAGCAGTTCGAGAAATAACAAAAAGAGGAGTGAATAATAGAGTGGGAATGCCCAAGAAATGATAGGTGAGGGCGCTATAAAAGTCTACATTGGGATAGAGATGCTTCTCTTTAAACATGACTTCTTCTATTTTTTCTGCGATTGAAAATAAAACTTTATATTGAGGCTTAACAGATAGATTTTTAGCCCATTCCTTGATAATGTCTGAACGGGGGTCTCCATACTTGTATACTCTATGGCCAAAACCCATAATTTTTTCTTTTTTAGAAAGCATTGCTTTGACTCCCTGTTCAGCTTCTTCCACTGATTGAAATTTGCCAATCTGTTCCATGGCAGCTTCGTCTGCACCCCCATGCAAGGGCCCTCTGAGGGCACAAATTCCCCCTGTAATGGCGGAATAAAAATCAGAAAGGGTAGATGTGATGACTCTGCAGGTGAATGTTGAAGCGTTAAATTCATGTTCGGCATGAAGAATTAAAGCGACGTCCAACGCTCGTATTTGGTCAGCATTGGCAGGATGGCCATACAAAAGATGCAAAAGATGAGAGGCTATTGTTTTTTCGCTTTCTGATGTTGTTTCAATCGATCCTTTTCCTTTATGATACTGATACCAGTACAAAAGCATAGAAGGCAGTACAGCCAGCAGTCTTTTGGCAATATCTTCTTGGGTTCTACCGCCTTCTTCAGGTTCCAAGGTACCGAGCATGGAACAACCTGTTCTTAAAACATCCATTGGATTTGTTTCTTTAGGAATCAACTTAAGAACGGATTGGAGGGAAGAAGGGAGTTCTCTTAAAGAGGCAAGTTGGTCGATAAAGGTATTCAGTTGGCTTTTCGTCGGAAGTTTGTTGTAGAGCAAAAGAAAAACGACTTCTTCAAATGTGGCTTTTTTTGCCAGGTCATGGATAGAATACCCTCTGTAGGTCAAATCTAATCCCTCTTTACCCACTGTACTTATAGAAGTTTTACCGGCTATAATTCCCTCAAGTCCTCCTTTAATGGTTTCAGTCATAAATATTTTCCTTTCTTGTAAGCTATGTTTTTAAAATTAATGATGCCTTGTTTTTATTAAACATAAGTATCGCTTTTTCCTCTATACAGAAGAAAGGCTTATTTTTTATGAATTAAGGTTCTTTTCAAGGAATAAAGAATTGATTTGTATTGTAAAGAATGCTAATAAAATGTGCTGTCAATGCATAGAAGAGATTTTTTTAAAAAAGTTGTTTTTTCTTTTGCCGGTTTTGCTATAGGACAATCTTTACAACAGACTATTGCTCAACAGCTTCAAACAAATCCAACCGGAACTCCTCATCCCTTAACTAACCCAAAAAACCCCTTGGATATAGAGGTTCCTTTTGTTCATAATGGGCCTGGTTTTGGCCGAAGAGTTGCCATTACTTTTGACGATGGCCCTGTCCCAATAACAACTGAAATGGTTTTAAAGGCATTAGAGAGCAGAAAAATCCCCGCTACTTTTTTCATGTTGGGTGAACACGTTAAAGCTTACCCTTCCTTGGCTAGGGAAGTCCATTCTGCAGGTCATGAAATTGGCAATCATACATTTAATCATCCCCAACTTTCTAAATTGCCTGATGCCTTGGTAGAACAACAGATCCGTGTTACACAGGATCTTATTGTGGATGCTACAGGAACTCGTCCTGTCTGGTTGAGACCTCCTTATGGGGCATTTAAAAGATCTCAAGCGCATATTGCTTATAAATTAAAACTGGGAGTTGCTCTCTGGAATGTGGATACGAGAGACTGGACAAAACCTGGAATTCGAAAAATTCTTGAAATTATAGAAAAAGAAACCCGTCCTGGTTCAATCATTCTTTTGCATGATATTCATAAAGAGACGGCTCAAAATACAGGACGAATTCTAGATTTTCTCTTGGAAAAGGAATATGAATTTTCCACCATTTCTGGGTTCATAGGCAACCCCTACGTTCACGAAAGTGTCCCTTCTTGAAACCTTTGAGGTTGACTTTGGTTTATGTTCTCTTTTTAATCATATATCTATTTTTTTTCTTTTGGCTGGGTAGCTCAGTCGGTAGAGCAGCGGACTGAAAATCCGTGTGTCGGCGGTTCGATTCCGCCCCCAGCCACAGAAACGTCATAAACAGGATGGAGTCCAAGAATAGAGAAGCTTTATCTTTTTTTAAAGGGTTGATTATTTAGATGCTGGAGTCAAAAAAAGATAAGTTGCTTTGTAGGGAATGCTCACGGTTTGATCTGCCTTTTGAGGAGGATTTTTAGGCGGGAGTCCTCCCAAAGTATCAATGCGTAGCACATAATTTACCCGACTCAAAATTCCTTCTCCTTCATGAGATTTCACTTTCAAAAGGAGCCAGGGAATTGAGTTTTTTTGTTCCCACTTGCTTTCGGGAGGGGTCGAAGCGGTAATTTTGCTCCCATCATTGGCTTGCCATGTTGGTCCGGAATAATGGGAACCAATTTTTTTTCCGGATTTGCTTAAAAGGGTAGCTTTTGGGGACTTAAATGTCCATTCAAAGGAATTTTTTTCTCCCTTTTTAGGTTTGCTTACATAGATCTGGACTCCTTCTGCCTGAGCTACCCATAGAAGTAAACTATGAGAAGGGATGGTAAGACCTGGATTTTTTTGAGCAGCTAAAAGGGATAGGGGAGATAAAAATAAAGAAGCAATGAGTCCATACAAAAAAATCTTCATTTTATTTGATCAGATATTATCTGTTTAATTTTTTAACGAAATAATGCTTTATGATTCAATGAAAAAGAGAGTTGCACATGTCCAATATTCTAACTTGTCGGATTTGTGGCTGTACAGCAGACCATCCCCAGTACATTGCAAAAGAAACGATCATGGGGAGCTTTGAGCGGTTTTGTTATTTTAAATGCTTGGATTGTGGTTGTTTGCAAATTGTTTCCATTCCTAAGAACTTGGGAAAATATTACTCTTTGAACTATCACTCTAGAATATTAGAGCTTGGTAATCTTGAAAAAAAAGAAATTCTTTTTTTAAAAAAAAGGATTGCCCGCCTTATTCTTTTTTCAGGGAAAAGAGGGAAAATAACTCGGAATTTGTTTGGTAAGCTATTCCCAGGGTTTCTCTGGCAGTTTGGAGAACTAGGAATAAATCAAAAATCAAGAATTCTTGATTATGGATGTGGAAGGGCCCACTTTCTTTTAAGATTGTATGGTTGGGGATTTGAAAATCTTTTAGGCTTAGATCCATATATTCAGAACCCACAAAGGATAAAAGATAGCGTTGTTATAAAAAAAGGAGATTATACCCAGCTTAGCGGGTTTTTTGAACTGATTATATTAAATCACGTGATAGAACATCTCGAAGAGCCTCTTGGGGTTTTAAAAGCTTTGAGCAATCATCTTAGTGATAAGGGTACCCTGATTGTCAATACTCCCTTGGTAGATAGCTATGGATGGAGAAAGTTTGGGAACAGTTGGGCGATGTGGGATGCTCCTAGACATCTTCATCTCTTTACGGTCAAATCAATGGCTATAGCGGCGCAAAAGTGTGGGTTGAAGATAGTCAAGCTTGACTACGATGTGGGGAACAACATTTGGGAGACTTCCCGGCTTTTTTCTCTTAGCCCTGAAGCAGAGCGAATCGAGACTGTTTCTCAAAAGGAGCTAGAGAGGAGACAAAAAAAGATAAAGAAATTTTTAAAGATGCTCGATGCCCTTGGGGATAGTGATATGGCTTCTTTCTATTTAAGGAAGAGCTGATTGGTTCCTGAATAATTTTCAAAATTGTTTTAAAAAATGGTTTTTGAGTTTAATTTTTTTTATGCGTGTGGGAATAGCTTTGGGTTCAAACGATGGAGAAAGAAAAAGGCATATCGAAAAAGCCCTCAGCTTTTTAAAAAACTTGACGAAAAATAATCATTTTCTCTGTTCTTCGATCTGGGAGACAACACCTGTAGATTGTCCAGAAGGATCACAAAAGTTTCTAAATTGCGTAACAGAAATTGAGACAGATCTTTCTTCGAGGATCTTGCTTGGCTGTCTCCAAGAATATGAGCTTTCAGAGGGTCGATTACCACTAGCCAGCCGAAAAAAAAATGGACCGCGTCCGATTGATTTGGATATTTTATACTATGGTCATGAGATTATTGAGGAAAGAGACCTAACTATCCCTCATCCCCGAATGACTCAAAGGCTTTTTGTTCTGGGGCCTCTTGCAGAAATTAGGCCAGAGTTGATTCTTCCAGGTTATTCTAAGACTGTCAAGGATCTCTTCCATGAACTCAATAAAAATAACTCCTGATTGGGTAAGGAATAGAAAAAATACCGGTGAAAAAATCGCCGCTTTGACTGTCGTTGACTATCCTACGGCAAAAATTCTTGATGAAGCTCAGATACCCCTTCTTCTTGTTGGAGATTCGTTGGGTATGGTCACCTTAGGATACGAAGACACGACCAAAGTGAGTTTAAATGATATGCTCCATCATGTTCGGGCTGTGGCCCGAGCGAATGTAAAAGCCTTGGTGGTAGCAGATATTCCTTTTGGCTGGAACCGTGAAGCAGAGAAAGCCCTTTATTGTGCACGTAAACTTTATGAAGCGGGAGCTGAAGCCGTAAAGATTGAGGGGGGCAAAGAAGTGGGACAGATAGTAAAATTACTGATTTCTCAGGGAATTGCAGTCATGGGTCACATTGGGCTGATGCCTCAATTCCTTGGTCAACCCCCAAAATACAGGAAATATGGTATTGATGAAAAAGAAAAAAAGCAAATTATCGATGATGCCCTTTTCTTAAGTCGATTGGGGGTATTTGCAATAGTGCTTGAGGCTTTGGATGAAGCAGTTGCAGCGGAAGTTACCCGGCTTATCGAAGTGCCTACGATTGGTATTGGTTCAGGGAAATATTGTGACGGTCAAATTCTAGTTTTTCATGATCTCGTTGGACTTTTCCCATGGTTTCGGCCGAAATTTGTTCAACCCAAATTGAACATGGCTTTACTGATTAAAGAAGCGGCAATAGCTTATAAAAAAGAAGTCCAAAGCGGGCTCTAAAGGCCACCGAGTTCAATCAATGGGATGAGAACTCAGATAAAAATGCCTGATCAGCATTCTTTGTCCCTTGAAGCAAGGCAATCCCATAAGCCATGCGATTAACATCTTCGAGCAACCCACCAAGGGGAACAGCAAGCATATGGGCTTTCCAGACAAGAGTTTCGATCTTGCCTTGCAGCTCCAAAGGCCACATTTCTATAATTTCCATGCCATTGTAGTAGACTGAGCTGACGTAAAATTCACAGTTAATCTGTTGCCAACTTTGCTGAGTTTTAAATCCATAGCTAGAAGCCAAAGAAAGGGTAGCCATTCCATTAGCGTCAAAAAAGTTACAATAATAATTTTGGGGAGGTTGTTGGCTTGCCCAATTGCTGAGAAGAGAATCGATAAGAGGTTGGTAACGAGCATAAATTTTGGGATTGGCTTTGGCCAAGTTACTAATTTCATCAACAGGCTTGATGGGACTATTTCCATTTTCATACGGAGGAAGTTTGAATAGACCTGATTGAGAATAGCTCAAGAGTTTTGCTTGCAGATCATTTATGAAAAAGGTTTTAAGTGATTGAAGTGAGCTTTCATCTATTTTTCCTTTGAGGGGGGACAGTGTGGATTGAAGTTGTTTGATTTCTTCTATGCTCAGATTCAACACACTTTTGCCCGGCTTAGCTCGAAATGCCTCCACAAGAAGTTTCTTTACGGGAGCTTTTTTCAAGTCGAAAGGTAAGGAGTTAAAGGTAAAAGAGCTGGCTGATGTATTTTCTAAATGAGCAAGAACTTTAAGAGAAGGATGTTTGCTTGGATCCCAATGAAGAAAGGCATATGAGACGGCTTGAGGTTCAGCGGGAACGATAAAACAAGTTTCGATTAATAAGCTATGGCCTTTGCTATTTTTGTCATCAAAATTTCCTAATATGGTGTTATTAGATAAATTGGAGAGTGAAACATTGGGAATCGAGCTAAAGGAGCTCAGCTCATCGAAAGGGGAAGGGAAAAGAGAAATGGGACAAAAAGCAAAATAAATTAAAAAGAGAAGTCCAAAGCCGTTGATGTCTTTTTGGTTTTTAGAATTTTTCATTCGCTTTGAAAAAGGTTTGATTTAAGATTTTGCATTTGCGATAAGAATTCATTGCTATAGCAAAAACAGCCTTTTTTAAGTTCTTCTACGCTCAGTCGTTTCTATGAGCAGCTGATTATATAGATTTAACATATTTTTGGCCATCACTTTATAGGAGAATGTCAATTCTATTTTTTTATGGCATTCCCATTTTTTTTCTTCAGGAAGTGGCCCAGTAGCTGCTATATCGGCTAAAGCTTGGCATAAATCTGGAGTAGACCAGGGAGGGATCAGTTTGCCGACTTGGCAGGCTTGAAAAGCTTCGGGAATACCATCTATAGTCGTTGTGATAACGGGTTTGCCACAAGCGAAAGCTTCTAAAATAACCAAACCGAAAGCTTCGGTGGCAATAGCTGGATGTACAAGGCAGTCTAAAGCATTGATCCAATTTTCTATTTCAGAAGTGTGAGGAACAAGAAATACGCGACCTTCAAGTGACAACCTTTTTATCTTTTCTTCAAGAAGTTGTTGCATGTTACCCCTTCCGATGATGAGAAACCGACCATGAGGAAGAACGTTGCGAGAACAGTCAGCAGCTTCAAGAAAGTCTAACTGTCCCTTGCCTAGGGGAAAATCATAACTGCCGATCATGCCAAAAAGGAAATGTCGGGCTTCTATCCCCAATTTTTCTCTAAGATATAGCACCTTTCGTGGATAAAACCGTTGAGTATCAATGCCTCCATAAATAACTCTTATTTTTTTATGATCTCCCCTGATTGGCTCTCTTTTATGCCTCTCTTTAATTGGACAGAGAGGATCAAAATCCCCTTGAACAAGAACTTTTTTTGTAAACCGAGATACAGCGACCATGCAATCGCAACAGTTTAAAAGATAATGCTTGCTTAACCATGATCCAGGACTTTTGGCCATATGTCGGGTAAGAACAATTTTAGGTTTGGGGGTGGTCCAGGATGCACTGAGTATAGCTGGCCAATAGTCTCTGCCGTGATGGGCATGCAAAACCGAAATTTTACGACTTTTTATTATTTTCCAAAGCTTATAAAAGCCAGAGATCTTTTTTTCCCAATGCACACTTTCTATTCCATAAGATTTTAGCTGATCGAACAGTTCTGTATTTTGGGGGCAAGCGACAAGAACTGAAACTCCTAATTCCTGTAGTCCGCGTGCGAGTAAAATGACTTGATTATCTGTACCTCCTCCTTGGAGAACAGAGTCAATTAAAAGAATACGAGGTTCATTTTGCATTTTAATCCTTTGATAGTCCCATGTTGTCGGGCATACCTTTAAGATGCCATAATGCAATTTTAGAATTAGTTTTTAACCTAGTGTTTGAATATTTGCCGAAAGTGACCAGGTAAAGAAGACTTTCAAAGAAAAGGGATATAAAAAGCCGTAATAGAAGACCTATCCTGAGAATCCAATATTTAAAAGGATGGTGGATTTTGAAATATTTGTATCTTGATTTCCAATATTCAATGCGAGCTTCGGCTTGTTGTTTTTTAGCTGTTTTCCCTTGACCGTGCCATACTTTGACTTGGGGTAAAAAATAGATGAAGTAGCCTTTTTTTGTTGCTCTCAAACAAAAATCGGTTTCTTCAAAAAAGAAGAAATATCTTTCATCAAGTCCTTTCAGCTCATCCCAAATTTTTTTTCGAATAAGCAAAAAGGCCCCTATTACCGATTCAACAGCGAGGGGACGCTCAGTTTTGTATTCTTTACCTGGAAATTTTTTAGGAAAAAGTCTTCGCAGCATTGACTTGTTGCCTAATTCCGTTAGAAGGTTTGGAAAGTTAGCGATCGAATTTTGGAATGTCCCATCTTCATTGAGAAGCTGTGCTCCACAGACTGCACATGATGGATGATCTTCCATCCATTCCACGGCTTTTTGAATGGAATCTTTCTCTAGCCGGGCATCAGAGTTGAGCAATAGAAGATAATCGCCTTGAGAATACTGGGCAGCCTGATTTACGGCTTTGGAAAAGCCCAGATTGGTCGGAGAGCGGAGGTAAAGAACCCAAGGGAATTTTTTTTTTATCATTTTTTCTGTTCCATCTTTTGATCCATTATCAAAGACAATAACCCGTTTCTCATAAGGATCGCGGCTGTTTTCAATGGAAGTTAAAGCCTGTTCAAGCAGCAATTGAGTATTGAAACTGACAATAATTATCGATACATTCGCATTCATGGCAGGATTGCCTCAAGTCTCATCTCGGGTGGAGAATTCCTTTACCCACTTGTCTCATTATCGAAAGACTTACGGAGATAAAACTCCCATACTTATGTACCATCATATAGGAAGAAGTCCAAAAGATTCCAAGTTTCCTTCTCTGTGGGTTCCTAGCCTGCTTTTTGAAAGACAGCTTGGAGAGTTTTGGTCTGTGGAATGGCCTTCTATTTCCTTGGGAGAATTCGTTGCGGCCAGTTGTTCAGTTTGCAAAGGGGTAATTCTCAGTTTTGATGATGGCTATCAATCTGTGTTTACTCGCGGTCTACCTTTGCTTACAAAATTCAGAATGCGTGCCATTCTTTTTGTTGTGGTCAACTATATTGGAAAGTATAATGAATGGGATAGAGCTTTGGGAGAACCTCCTCAAAAGCTTATGGGTAAAGAAGAAATTAGAGACTGGATTGCTGCTGGACATGAAATTGGCAGCCATAGCCTTTCCCACCCCCATCTCCCTAAGCTTTCTTTTGATGAAGCTCGAAGAGAAATTGAGGATTCAAAAAAAATACTTGAAGATATTTTTTCTTTCCCTGTTCGACATTTTTCTTATCCGTATGGCGAATGGACTGCCCAATGCGCAGAAATAGCAGAAAAAGCGGGATATGAATCCGCATGCCAAATTGGAGAAGGGGTGAATTTTCCCGGAGAAAACCCCTTTTGTTTAAAAAGGTTAACGGCTAGAAGACCCAAAAGAAATTTAAGAACCCTTTTACAGATGCTCCTTCCTTATCGCCACACCGCTTAGTTTTCTTGCAAATGGATAAACTGCCTATAAGCCTGACCATGATAGCCAAGAATCAGGCTCATAATTTGCCAAGAAGTTTGGGAAGTGTAGCCCGGTGGGTAAGTGAAATCGTTGTGGTCATCAATGATTGTACGGATGAAACTGAAGCTGTAGCCAAAAGTTTTGGAGCACGGGTTGAAAAAAGGCCCTGGAGTTGTCGCAGGGATCAAAAAAACATCGCTCTTGAGCTGGCTTCCTACAATTGGGTTTTGGGATTGGATGCCGACGAAGTAGTTTCTGAGAACTTGAGACGGGACATTTTTAACTTTTTTTTAAAAGATCATCTTCATTATGTAGGAGCCACTTTCCCAAGGAAAACATGGTTGATGGACCGGTGGATTACCCATGGGGATTTTTATCCTGATTATAATTTAAGACTTTTTCGAAAAGATCGAGGCCGTTGGGGAGGAAGCCGGGAACATGACCGAGTTGTGGTAGAGGGAAAAGTTAAAAAGTTAAAAGGAGAATTGCTCCATTATTCTTTTCCGACTATCGATTATACAATCACTAAGCTTCCTGAATATGCTACATCTTTTGCCCAAGAAGCATTAACCAGAGGAAAAAGATGGAGCTGGGTTGACATCCTGTTTAGACCACCTTGGAGGTTTTTTAGGAGCTATATTTTGAAGGGAGGTTTTCTTGATGGGTTCCCTGGATTTTATGTTGCTTCGATGGCCGCCTTTTCTAATTTTTTTAGGTATAGCAAACTTTTTGAATTAACCCAAAAAGGTAAAGAGATTAAAAATATTCATAATAATCTTGAAAAGACAAGATAATCAAAAATCGAAGCGGTATTTAAAGCTGCTCTTTTTTTATAAAAGCCAAAAGCTGCCTGCTCATGTATTTGATTCTGTTTAAATCTGAAAATGAAAGTCCAAAAAAAAGGGGAAGCCGGTAATGGAAAGGCAGCTTTTTTTCCAATAGATTTTTATGTTCTTTGAAGTAATCCTCAGCTAATGAAAGATCTATAGATTTGTAGGCAAAAAGCTTTTTGAATCGGTTTTCTATGATGGCTTTTTTTCTTTCTTCGGTGAGTATTCCTTCTTTTTTTAAATATTCGATCATTTTTTCAAGTAGATTATCATGATCTCTGAGGATTTCTATAAATTGGTGATTAGCCCGGGTAGACGTATGACCTACACGGTAAATGGCTCCAGGAGTAGGGCAATAAACAAACTTCAATTTGTTGGTAATCGCTCGCATATAAAGGCTATAATCTTCACAGGGATGAAAGCTATCCCAGCCGCCGATTTTCAGAAGAGATTCTTTGCGCCATAGGTAGGATCCTGTCTGTGGCATATCCCAAGAAAGCCACAATGTTAAAGGGTCTTCTTTGGGGTCGGAACCAAGCAGTTTTTTCTGGATGGGTTTTCCGTTTTTCCAGATTTCAACATAAGTTGGTGAGTATAAAACATCGGCAGAATCGATCTTTTCTTTGGCCTCCTCCTGTTGTGTTTTTATTTTTCCTTCCAGCAAATAATCGTCATGATCGATGTACTGAATCCATTCACCAGTCGATTCGAAAAGAATTAAATTCCGGTTGTCTGCCGTGTCTTGAGGTTTGTTAAGCCGTATAAGCTTGATTTTATCTTTGTACTGGTTCAAAATAGAAGAAGTTCCATCTGTTGACCCCGCATCAACAACAATAATCTCTTTATTTTCCCAATCTTGACCTATAGCACTCTCTAGGGTTTGAAAGAGCCATTTTCCTGGATTATAAGTTGGAATACCAATGGTGATCTTTGGATTCAATTTTAGCTGGTTATTGTATTTTTTTTTATTTTATATTTTTTCGCTGTCAACATTTTTAGCTTGATGACCAACTGGTTATTTCTGTCTAAAAATGCTTTGGATTTTTTCAGTAACAGAAAATCCAAAAAGAGAATAGAGTACACTGTATCTCAAAGGGCCATCTACACAAAAAAGACCTAATGGCTTTTGTTTTCTTTCTAGGGCGACTGCTTCCTCAATTTTTCCTTCTTTTGCAAGCCACCGGGCGACAAGAAAATAGGCTTTCCCAATTTCTTTTTTAAGTTCTGGAACCAACTGGCCGTTTTGATTCAGCCACTGCACCATCCTGTCCATGCATCTTTTTTTTTGTTCAATAAACTCCATCGCTTGCTGATGAGCCATAGGCTTGTTCCTGTAATTCCAATATGCTCCAGCTATGGGAGTCAAAGAAAATTTTAAATTCGACTGGATTGCTCTTCCCACAAGTTCATAATCGTCATAGAGAGAGGCATAATCCGACCATCCCCCAATTTTTGCAACCGATGTTTTTTTCCAAAGATAACCGCCTGTTTGAGGCAGTTCGGATGAAAACCACAGGGAAAGGATGGGTCTACTCATAGCCTTGGCGGATGGCACGTATTTTTCTTTTCCTTCAGGCGAAACAGCGATGATTGGAGAATAAAATACATCAATCGTGTCAAGTTCGGCTGTCAAAGAAAAATGGTTGTTGATTTTATTCTGATCCAAATAGTCGTCGTGATCAAGCCATTGTATCCAAGAACCCTTGGCTCTATTCAATGCCTCGTTTCTAGCTTTTGCTCTCCCTTGGTTTTCTTTGAAAAAGACATGAGAAACAACTCCTCTATACTTTTCAATAATTTTAGCTGTCTGATCGGTAGAACCATCGTTAATGACAAGAATCTCTTTGTTTGGCCATGATTGATTGAGAGCACTCAGAATGGCCTTTTCAATCGTTTTCTCCCCGTTATAGGTTATGATGGCAATAGTAACAAGGGGCAGATGATTCATTTTCAAGAATGTAAATGAGAAAAAGGAGCCGAATCAACGAGAAGACTCACTATCTTGAGAGTCTTGAGCAGGTTGGGCAGTGGAGGAAGAAGTGGATGGATTGGGTGAGGAACTTGTTTCAGCTTCAACTGCACTTGGAAGTTTGGCTGACTGGGAAAGAGATTTGAGCTCTCGCATTCGGGAGCGCATCGCATCCATTTCCTGATGCATTTCTTTTCTTTGTTCAATGAGCCGGGTAACGATGAGAGTTAAATAATCGATTTTCTTTTCTTTTGGAGCTTTTTTGAGTTCTTTTAATAATCCATCCAACTCCTTATCTTGTTTATCTAGCATCCTCCTAAAACTTTCCTGCATTTCAGAGAGCAGAGCTTGTTGGTCTGAATCTAAAGACTTTTCAGGAGAACGGCTTTTCGGAGAGTAAAGTTGTGTGGAAGATTGCCCGATGAGAGGAGAAAGGGTCCCCATAAATACTATGAGAACCCAACGATAAAAGAGCTGTTTTTTTTTATTCCGTAGAAAAGACAAACCGTACCTATTCATGAAGAGTTTGTTAGATTGGCCCTTTATTATTCTCATTCATGATGTTCTTTATGATTCATCATCATTTTATGATGCATCGATTTCATCTCTTCATGCATCTGAATACGTTGATTGACCAACGTGTTCAAAAGGACTACAACTTTATCCAATTTCTGGTCTTTGGGAGCTTTGTTCATCTCGTTAGCGAGTTTTTTTAATTCCTCATCCTGTTTATCCATGAGCCGCTGCATTTTTTCATGCATTTGCCTGGCCATCTTATGCCGATAAGCCCTGTTATGATGAGGAGGGGAAGATGAAGAAGGAACTTCTCCCTGTGACTCGGTCGTATTTTGGGCAAAAAGGGGATTACACAGAAAACTTGCAGTAGCAAACAAAAGAACAAAGTTTTTTAACTTATTCAATTTCACTTGTTTCCTCCATGAGATTTCTTCTTGGCAAAGTTAAAACGAAATTATAAATAGAGTTTCTCTTTTTTAGAAAAAAAGGGCCAACCAGTCAAGTTTATCGATGTGGGAGTAGGAATAACCATCCCTAATTTTTTGAAAGGGTCTTTTGACGTAACTTTTCAATTTTATCGATAAACGGTTGAGGTCCTCCGGGCATGTAGCCAAAGCTGGAAATTTCTTCACCCTGTGGGGAAAGAAGAACCAAGGTGGGAAAAGAATCAACATTATATTGGTTGGCTAAATCTTCATTTTGTTTCTTTAATTCAGCGGGCTGTGTTTTATGTTGAGGAAAATCAACTTCGAGTAAAACTAGATTTTTTTGAGCATAATTTTTAAACTCGGACGTTGAGAATACTTCTTTATCTAGTTTTTGACACCAGGGACACCAGTCGGATCCTGTAAAATTCATCAATACCATCTTGTTTTCTTTTTTTGCTTCAGCGAGTGCTTGCGTATAGTTGGTTAGCCAACGGAGATTTTCAGCAGCAACAAGACAACGCAGAGGAAAAAAAACAAAAAAGAAAGCAAAGCAAAAATAAAAAATAAAAGAAAGGCGTCTGTTAAAAAAAGAAATATTGTGGATCATACATCATTAATTTTAAAAGTGTTACAAGGAAAAATCAATTGCTCTTTCTTTTAAAAACTTGATTTTTCCAACTCCGTTATCATTTTCATAAGTAGGAAAAACAGATAAAGAAACTTGTAATGAAAGAAAAAGCAGCTGATATTCATTCCATAGAAGAGGATTCGGTTTCCCAATCCATTCTCATCGTCGATGATGAAGAAGATGTTTATTACTCTTTTCAAAGATTTCTTGAGCAATTCCCTCTAAGGACATTTAATGCGCGGTCTGGGGAAGAGGCTTTGAAGTTTCTAAAAACTCAACCTGTAGATGTTATTATCATGGATATCAGGATGGGGAAAAAGAATGGGTTGGAAACCTTGAAAGAAATCAGGAAACTTTTCCCCCAGCAAGTCGTGGTCATCATGACCGCATATGGGACTTGTCAAACGGCGATTGAGGCGATGAAGTTGGGTGCCTACGATTATATATTAAAACCTTTCAATATCCAAGAGTTACAATCGATCATATATAAAGCCTTAGAAGCTTCGAAACTCACCAAAGAGGTTTCTTCTCAGATTACTGCTGCGAACTCTTTCGATAGCCGTGGCCTACAGATAATAGGGAAAAGCCAACCCATGCAGCAAGTCTATAAGCTCATTGGTCAGGTAGCGCCCACTAATGCTACAGTGTTGATTGTAGGGGAAAGCGGTTCAGGCAAAGAGCTTGTTGCAAGGGCCATTTATCAATATAGCCTTAGAGCCAACAAGCCTTTTATAGCAATAAATTGTGCAGCCATTCCTGAAAATCTTCTCGAAAGTGAACTTTTCGGTCATGAAAGAGGATCATTTACTGGGGCCATGGCTCAGCGTATCGGTAAATTTGAACAAGGGGATGGAGGAACGGTATTTTTGGATGAAATTGGGGAAATGCCGCTTTCAACTCAAGCTAAAATTCTTAGGGTGCTCCAGGAAGGTGAGTTTTCTAGACTGGGAAGCAACGAACCCATAAAAACAGATGTCCGCATTATTGCTGCAACCAATAAAGATCTTGCAGCAGCTGTAGGGAAAAGAGAGTTTAGAGCAGATCTCTTTTACCGGCTTAATGTTGTAAAAATTACGCTTCCTCCTTTACGTGAAAGAACTGAAGATATTCCTGATCTCGTAGATCATTTTCTGGCTAAGCATCGTCGTTATCTTCCCAACGCGCCCACTTGCATTTCTTCTCAAGCAATGAAGAGCCTTATGGCTTATCATTGGCCAGGAAATATAAGAGAACTGGAAAATGTGATCCAGAGAGCTATGGTTCTGGCTTCAAGTGCCACCATCCAGAGTTGTCATCTTCCAGAAGAAATTCAAGCTTCTGAAAAAAAGAAGTGTTTCAAGGATAAGCACAGTAAGGGCAGCCTGACAGGGGGATTAGATTCCCTCATACAGGAAATGGTTTGTTCGGAACTTAAAGAAAGCCGGCTTGAAACCTTGAAAACCCTATTACATAGGATTTATACGCATGTTCTTGAAGAGTGCGAGGGGGATGAATCCAAAGCCAAAAGAATATTAGGATTCCATCCCGGTTGGGTAAATGCCCTGAAATCCTGATCGGCTTTAAATCTTGTATTTTGTTCTATCATCTTTTTGGGTTGTTTCTTTTGGTAGGCACATCAAAGCAATAGAGTTGCTTTTTAGGATAACCTATTGATTACAAATAAAATATTTTTTTCTTTAGCAAGAAAGGCTTTTATTTAAATGGGTCGTTTCAAAGGGGAATGCAAAAGAGAGGATAGGCCTAGCTTGCACACGATGGACAGCGACCATAGAGAATGATCTCGTGTTCCTGGACTAGAAAACCTTTAGGAGCAAGCTTCTCGATCTGGTCAGTGCATTTTCCGAGTTCAAAGATTTGGTGACAGTTCCGACAATAGAAATGGTGATGATGCGCTCTTCCTGAAATTTCATAACGAGGGGCTTCACCAGGAATTTCTACGGTTACCACTTTTTTCTTTTCTTTAAGGGTTCGTAACAGTCGATAAACGGTAGCGATACCCAGAGAAGGAACGAACAAGGAAGCTCGAGTTTGAATTTCTGCCGGTGATAAGGGGCTATCCGCGCTGCTTAATACCTTAAATATAGCTTCTTTTTGTTTAGTTTTACGTACCATCGATGCACTCACTATGTTTTGGCTTTTCTTTTAAGTCAAGAAAGGATGGACTAAAACAGCTTGTTCAAAAAATCTAACTGATTACCCAGTTGACGGGAATTTGTTCCTTAATCCCCTCTGCATTATCATAATAAACCTTGCCATGTTGCATTCCATATTCATGAATGAGCTTAGTAATTTTTACATCATAGCAACAATATTCAGCAATATCCAACAGTTTTCCCTCTTTCCACCATTGTAAGGCTTGCAAACCATGTCCCGTTTTACCTATGCCTAATGTAGCTTTGGCCAGTTGATCAAGTTTTATGCGTCTAGAAATCTTTTTTTCGATATCTATGAGCAGATCCAAACAGGGAATGTCTGAAAGATTAAACACAGAGTAAGATTCAAGAACAGGGATATCAAATCCAACTATATTATAACCCACAATGCAATCGGATTGACGAAGCATCCTTAGAAGTTGATCCACTTCTTGTTCACTAAATATGAAATATTTGTTGTAAAAACTACTATAGATGACCCCTATAGATAGTCTCATCAGATGTTTTTTATGCCAGCCTCCTACTTCAAATGAGCTTTTTTGGGTTTCGATATCTAAATAAACGATATTTTTTGAAGAAGCATTCACAAGCCCTAGAGAATAACCAAAAACAATTCAATTATTGTTCTAGAATAGAAAAATATTCAAGAATAAGGAAATGATTAAACATTAAAAGCTATCTTTCATTGAATAGGAAAATCAACTGTTTTCCATCTTGAAGAAGCTTCTTTTTCTCTGGCTTTTATCGCTGAATAGATGATAGCTTGTTCTCCATATTTTATCCATGGACCAGGAGGGACAACACAATCATCAACTATTCTCCAATCGGTCAAGTCCATTCCTGTCAACCCTAAATAGTCTCTGACCGCTGGAGACACATCCAGACCCGCTTGATTATAGTCATGCGGTCTGTCAGGTCCAAAAACATAAGAAGCATGGTCACTTCTTAATGGACCTACATCTTCCCACTGGGCAAAAGCGACTTTACCCCTTCTGCTTCGTATCTCTACCCATTTCCCCTTGCATTGAGAGACAAATCGATTGGCAGCCGAGGGGACCTTATACCAGGGGACCCATTTTCGGGCTAAATCGGGATAAGCGACATCGTTAAAGGGAAGAGCAACATAAAATGGATTTAGAGTTGCTGCAAACCGCCGAGGAAGAAATCCAATCCTTTTGATGGGGTCATCTGCTCCCCCATAATTTTTTGCCCAATGCACATCCCATGCACTTGCCACTCCATTTGCAGCGCTAATTGCGGTGCGTCCTTCACCGATCCAAAAAACAGTGGTAACAATATTTCTGTGCCAAGGATAGGCATGATCACGATTTTCTGTTTTAAGATAGTCTTTATAAGAATAACTGAAAAGAGGTGAAGAAATAAACAGCATGAATATGAAGAAAAGATACTTTGTTTTACAATCCTTTAGCCTTCCTCTCCAATTCATGATCACCTCCTTCTGGATTAGTTTTGCTGTTTCGAGATAATGTTTGTAAAAATTTTACGAAGAACTGTCAATAATTATTTCTCTATAGGAAATAATTTCTTTTTATTCCTAATACCCTATTCAATACATTGTTTACTCTTTTGTCTTGTTGAAAAAAGTGGATTACTCTCCAAGGCCGCAGAATATCTTGAGTGTTTGAAATCGGCTATTTGCTTGACAGATATTCTAGCTGCACCTATCTTTTGCAATATTTGATTAAAGGCGATTTTTGTCTATACAATACTAATTTGGTGAGAGATAAGATAAAACTATCTTTAGAAAAATGTTGAAAAATTAACTTTAACAAACTAAAAACATGGTTGAACTAGAAGATCTTATAAAATCTGGTACCCATTTCGGGCATAAAAAGGATCGGTGGAATCCCAAGATGGCGCCCTTCCTTCTTGGTCTTAAAGGAGGAATTCATTTAATCGATCCCAAAAAAACGTTGGATTATTTAAAGAATGCTTGTGATTTTCTTCGAAAAGTATCCTTTGAAGGAGGAAAAGTTCTCTTTGTTGGTTGTAAACGGCAAGCACAGAAGGTTGTTGAAGAAGTGGCTCGTAAAAGCGGGTCATTTTACGTAAATTACCGGTGGCTTGGAGGAACGTTAACGAATCTAGTGACTATACGAAAGTCTATCAGTCGAATGAAGTGGATAGATCAACTCGAAGAAAATGGAACAATGGAGAAGCTGCCCAAAAAAGAAGTATCCAAACTGAGAAGAGAAAATATGAAGCTTCACAGAGGTCTTGATGGGATAAAGGATATGGAAAGACTCCCATCGGCAATAGTCATCATTGATGTTGTCAGAGAAGAAATAGCGGTATCTGAGGCAAAAAGGCTTGCTATACCCATAGTGGCTCTAGTGGATACCAATGGCAATCCGGAAAATATCGACTATCCTATTCCTGCGAATGATGATTCCATGAGATCTATAAAAACAATTCTTGAAGAAATCAATGCGGCGATAATAGAAGGGAAAAAAGAAGCGGGCTTGTCTTTACCCGAAGAGAGTGCTGAAAAGGCGGCTTTTTCTTCAAATTGACTTTCATGATTCATTAGAAAAAAATATCAGATTTTAGCTGGGGACTTTATTCTTCTCTATTCACCGTACCTAGATATTTAAGAAAATAGTAAGGAGGAAAAGAGTGAATTCTATATCTGCCAATCTAGTCAAGGAACTAAGGGAAAAAACAGGAGCGGGGATAATGGATTGTAAAAAAGCATTAGAAGCTGCGGGAGGCAATATAGATGAAGCTGAAAAATGGTTGAGGCAACAGGGGATGGTAAAAGCCCAGAAGAAATCCGATAGGCTCACTCCCGAAGGAGTAATCGCTTCTTATATTCATGCGGGAGATAAAATTGGAGTTCTCGTAGAAGTGAATTGTGAAACTGACTTTGTTGCGAGAACGCCTACATTCAAAGAGTTTGTAAAAGAAATAGCTATTCAAATTGCAGCGGCTAGCCCTAAGTATGTTGCCAAAGAGGATATCCCTAAAGAAATCTTTGAGTCGGAAAGACAAAAAATTATTGAAACCTTAAAGGGACAAAACAAAGAAGATCCGGATAAAATAGTTCAGGAAAAACTTGAAAAATTTATTGTTGATAATTGTCTGCTTGAACAACCCTTTGTAAAAGATCAGAGCATAACGATCCGTGATCTGATCTGTCAACGCATAGCTCAAATTGGCGAAAATATTGTTATCCGTCGGTTCGTGAGGTATCAACTAGGAGAAGAGATCGAAAAGTAAAAAAGAGATCTTTTCATTTATTCTCTAATGCATTCGATTGTTTTGGCTTTCTTTTGCAAAAAATAAATTTTTGAATCTTGATTTTTATATTTTCGTTCTTTAGGATTAATTCTTACTATTAAAAATAGTTTCTATTGGTTTGTCTTTTTTCATAAGTTTCGTACCCAGGACAATGTTCAATAAAATCTTAATTGCTAATCGTGGTGAAATAGCCCTGAGGATAATTCGGGCTTGTCGTGAGCTGGGTATTAAAACTCTTGCTGTCTATTCAGATGTTGATGAAAGATCTCTTCATGTTCAGCTTGCTGACGAAGCCATATGTATCGGGTCAGGGCCTTCTACAGAAAGTTATTTGCGGATGGATAGGATTATCAGTGCCGCCGAAATCGGAGATGTTGATGCCATTCATCCCGGGTATGGTTTTTTAGCCGAAAATCCTCATTTTGCCGAAATCTGTGCAAATTGTAATATTAAGTTTATTGGTCCTAAAGCGGCGACCCTAAAAAAAATGGGCGATAAAGCTATGGCCCGTTTCCATGCTCGCAAGGCAGGTGTACCTGTGGTTCCTGGCAGTGATGGGATTGTTGAATCAGAGAAGGAAGCTTTGAGGATTAGTCATCAGATAGGCTATCCTGTTGTGATTAAGGCGGTAGCGGGAGGAGGGGGTAGGGGAATGAGAATTGCTCATAATGATGTGAGCTTGGTCCAGGGATTTGTGGCGGCTAGGCTAGAAGCCGAGAAAGCCTTTGGAGATGGCAGTATATACATAGAAAAACTGATTGAAGATCCACGCCATGTGGAATTTCAGATTATTGCCGATACAAAGGGTAAAATCTTTCATGTAGGGGAAAGAGATTGTTCTATCCAACGAAGAAACCAAAAACTTATTGAAGAGTCTCCTTCACCCATTGTGGATCCCATTTTGAGGAAAAAAATGGGCAAGACAAGCATTCGGCTTGCAGAATCTATCGATTATGAGGGGGTTGGAACAATTGAATATCTCGTTGATAGATCCGGGAATTTTTATTTCATCGAGATGAACTGCAGGATTCAAGTCGAACATCCTGTAACCGAAGAAGTCTATGGTATCGATCTTGTCAAAGAACAGATCCTGATTGCCGCGGGGTATCCTTTAGGAAAAGAATGGGAAGAACTCGAACCCAAGAAACATGCTATCGAGTTTCGAATTAATGCCGAAGATGGGCTCCAAGGTTTTCGTCCTTGCGCAGGGAAAGTTGATTTTCTCCATTTTCCAGGAGGACCAGGGATACGAATCGACTCGCATCTTTATCAAGGAATAGAAATTTCACATTATTATGACTCTTTACTTGTAAAGCTAATTGCAACTGGAAATTCCAGAGAAGAAGCGATCATTCGAATGAGAAGGGCATTGGATGAAATCATGATTGAAGGCATAAAAACAACTATCCCGATTGGAAAATCGGTTTTCCAAAACTCCGATTTTAAGCGAGGGGAATATACGACTAATCTCATCAATAAGATTCTTGCAGCAAAAAAGTCTCTTGATGAAATTTGAAGAAGGATAATGAAACAGGGTGCCCTTTGGAAAAGATATCTTTTAAGCCAAGCTCGATTTTATGGAATTTTAGATCTCAGTTATGTCGATCCCTTGCATGCAGTAAACTTTGTACAAAAACTTGTTGAAGGGAAAGTCGATATCTTGCAGCTACGGGCAAAGACATTTAATAAAAAAGAACTATTAAAATTATCCCTTGAAATAAAACCTCTTTTGGCTGAAAAGGATATCCTTTTTATTATCAATGATCATCCCGATGTTGCCTTGGAAAGTAGAGCAGACGGTGTTCATTTAGGCCAAGAGGATATGCCGGTCCCTGAAGCAAGAACCCTGTTAGGCGATGATTTTTTAATTGGGAAATCTACCCATTCAGTTGAACAGGCAGAACAAGCTGCATCTGAGCAAACTGATTATATCGCTTTTGGTCCGATTTTCAAAACCCCTACTAAACCGGATTATTCTCCTGTGGGGTTGACATTTATCCCCTTGGTTAGAGAAAGAATTAAAAAACCGGTTTTTTTTATTGGAGGAATAAATAAAGAAAACATTTCAGAGGTGCTTTCTGCTGGGGCAGATAGGGTAGTTATGGTTTCTGCGTTATTAAAAGCAGCAGATATTCCAGCTTTCTGCCAGCAAATAAGAAACCTACTTTCTATAAAAGGTCTATGGGTATAGTTGTCTAGAAAAGTCGATAATGAAAGCAATTGTTGTATCCCAATTTGGAGCTCCCGAGGTTCTTGAGTACAAAGAAATCCCTCAACCAACCGTGCAAAAGGACTCGGTTTTAATAAGGGTCAAAGCTGCTGGCGTAAACCCAGTAGATACTTACATAAGGGCAGGGAGTTTTGGTTATCAAAATAACCTTCCTTTTATTCCAGGGATTGATGGAGCTGGGGTGGTTGAAGAGGTTGGAGAAGAAGTAACGAAATGTTATAAAGGGCAGAGAGTGTTTTTTCAGGGGGTTATGGGCAGTTATGCTGAATACATTGTCTGTCCCGAAAGTCATGTATTTGAACTTCCACAACATATCACTTTTGCTCAAGGTGCAGCAATCGGTAGTCCTTATGCAACTGCCTATCATGCTCTGTTTCAACTTGCAGCTGCTCAGGCTGGGCAATCTGTACTTGTCCATGGTGCAAGTGGGGGAGTGGGTATCGCTGCATTGCAATGGGCCAAAAGTTATGGACTCAATGTATTAGCAACAGCAGGATCTCCAAAAGGTAGGGAAATAATCATGAATATGGGGATCAAGGAGGTGTTTAACCATAACGAAGAAGGATATGTAGAACAGATTTTGTCATATACAAAAAATCAAGGATTAGAAATCATTCTTGAAATGCTTGCCAATAAAAACCTAGGAAAAGATCTTTCTTTAGTGGCTCGTTATGGAAAAATTGTTATTATTGGAAGCCGAGGTAGTATTGAAATTAATCCAAGAAATATTTTAAGAAAAGAAGCAAAACTAATAGGGGTTAACCTTTTTCTTGCCACTGCAGATCAAAGAAAATCGATTTTTTCAGCGATAGAAGCAGGATTAAAGAGTGGAATATTACTCCCTATTATTCGAACTGAAATCCCTTTAGAAAAAGCTTCTTTAGCTCATGAATTAATTATGCAGCCAGGAGCAGCGGGCAAGATTGTCCTGATTATGTAAATAATCCCTATCCTTTTATTTTCCCTATCTCCTTATAAATTTTCCATTTTCTTTGAATCATAGCCCTGCAGAAACTTAAATATTTTCATAGTGTAAAAAAAGCAAAAAAAAAGGGCTTCCCAAAGGAAGCCCTTAACATCGATTCAAATTTTACCAAAACACATACTTTGCACCTAATACTCCGATGTAATTAAGCATCTGCCCAAAGTGCATAGACTCGTTCCCCAATGCTGTTCCATAGCTAAGAATCGGGTTGTTCATGTAAAGAAACTTAAATTCAACAAACACACTCAATTCTTTTGTTAAATAATACTCAGAACCAGCAATAGGAGTGAATACAAAACCTCCATCAGTTGTACTTGCCCCATTAACGATACCACGGCCAGCTACACTTTGGCTGATATTACTAGCCGATAAATAATAACCACCAACACCCATACCGATATAAGGAACTAATTTCCAGGGTGTTACGAGTTTTAACAACCCATTGATGGTCATTATCCCCATGTTTAATTGCATTCCCGTACTGGTCGAGGATGCGGCAATGGATGTTGGGCCTGTTGCTGCACCTGTAAATCCAGATCCAGATTGAGAATTGCCGATATAAAATCCATCAAATTCAGCTGCCGGCATAAGGTACCAGCCTTTTCCAGCAAGATTATCTCCCAGTTCCCATCCTTTCCATTGATATCCAACTTTAACACCACCAACCCATTGCCAGTTTCCTCCCATTTGTCCATTTCCAAATAGGCCAGAACTAAAATTAGAATTGTAGTTATTGGTATCCATGTATCCCGCACCCCCATAGAGACCTGCATATAGACCTTCCTTTGGCCTAAAAGCTTCTTCCTTGGATACCTCTTTCTGCTCCTTCATTTCTTTGCTGGCTTCTTTCATTTCCTTGTCACCACCGGAGCTAGAAAGGTCCCCCGATGCATTCGACGCTGAAACCGAATTGTCTCCCTCTTCGATTCCTGCCCAAACGGGTTGCATAGCCCCAAATGCTAATAAGCTAATTGCCGGTATCAAATAACGGAGAGTTTTCCTCCTCTTCATAGTTTATCCTCCTTCTTTTTCATAATTTGAATAACATTTTCAATCATGTTATTATCCTGATTTGTATGTTTTTTCAAAAATTAAAATAATTGTCAAACAAATTTCCAAAATATTTCATTAAAATTTAAATTTTTTTATCTCTTAAACTCAAAGCAAACACTTACTTACCCTATTTCTTATCCATTAATCAACATTTTTTTTCAAAAGTTTTTATTATTTTGTATTTTTTTGTGGGTTTATCATCCCGGATTTAGGCAATTCTTTAAGAACTTGTAAACATCTTTGACAAACATGAGGAAATTGAGGATCTTCGTTTGTTTGTGCAAAAAGGCTAATTTTCCAGCACCGGGGACATTTTTTGCCCGAAGCTTTTTCGACAATAATAGCTGTTTTATCCGAAGGGATAATTTCAAGCTGAGAAACCAAAAAGACTTCAGTTAAAAGGGCTATATCCTGCTCGTTAAAATCAGTTGTATGAAGAAGTAATTTGGCCTCGAGATTTTTCCCAATCAGTTTTTGTTGCCGTGCTTTTTCTAGCTCTCTATTGGCAAGATCTCTGAGATCTAATATTTTTTCCCAACGGTAAAGAATTTTATCAGCCTCTTTCTGCTCTCTTTCTTCAGGAAAAAGTTCCAAGTGAATAGAGCTAGTTTTTCCAAAAGATCGCCATGCTTCTTCAGCGGTAAAAGGAATGACTGGGGCAAGAAGTTTAACTAGGCTTTCAAAGGTTCTATGCAATACAGTCTGGGCGGATCTCCTTGAAAGCCAATTTTGCCCATCGCAATACAACCTATCTTTAAGCACATCGATGTAGAAACTGGACAACTCAACCGAACAAAAACGAACCAAAGCTTGGTATACCTGTGAAAATTCATAATTTTGGTAAAAAGATTTCGTTTTTTTGACCAAGTTTGTCAGGCAAAGATCGAAATACCTGTCAATTTCCAAAAGCTGTTCTTCTGGCACCGAATGTTCTCGGGGATTGAAATCAAATAGATTGCCTAGAAGGATCCTTAAACTATTCCTAATCAGTCTATATGAATCTGACAACCGAGAAAAAATTTCCTTAGAAAAGGGGACATCTTCAGCGTATTCTTCGCTAGCTACCCAAAGCCGTAAGAGATCGGCCCCATAAGTCTTGATCTGTTCAGACAAGTCCCTAGCCCCTGAGGATTTGGACAGTTTTTTCCCATCCAGATCAACCACAAAACCATGGGTAAGAACAGATTTATAGGGAGCTTTTCCTCTGGATGCCATACTTAAAAGAAGGGAAGATTGAAACCAACCCCGATGCTGATCGCTACCCTCAAGGTAGAGATCGGCAGGATATTCCCCTCTAGGTAACAGGACTGTATAATGGCTTGAACCTGAATCTATCCATACATCGAGTGTATCTAGTCCCTTTTCAAGCTCTTCAGAAGCAGCTACATCAAGGAGTTTTATAAGCTCTTTGCTATTGAGACGAAACCACAAGTCTGTTCCTTGCTCTTCTACCATATCTGCAAAGCGTCTTATGACTTTCGAATCGAGAAGAGCCTCTCCATTTTTTTTGTAAAAAACAGGAATAGGAACTCCCCATGACCTCTGGCGGGAAATACACCAATCCTTGCGACTTTCGACGGCCCCTTTTATACGGTTTTCGCCTCGAGGAGGAATCCACTTAATAGCTTCTATTTCCTTGAGTGTTTGAGATTTAAAGGCTTCGATAGCAATAAACCATTGAGGCACTGATCTGAAGATGATAGGGGTTTTAGAACGCCAGCAAAAAGGATAGTCATGAACATAAGGATATTTTGCCCATAAAAACCCCTTTTCTTCAAGCATGGTGCAAAGGATAGAATTAGCCTCAAATACGTTTAACCCCACAATCTTTTCTATACCACATTCCTTTGTAAATTTTCCTTCATCGTCTACGGGGGAATAAATATCTAGCCCATGAAGCATTCCTAATTGATAGTCTTCCATCCCGTGCCCTGGAGCAATATGGACAACTCCACTACCCGTTTCTCCACTGACAAAATCAGCTGTATACACCCTTCCTTGCCTTGGAAGAAGGGGATGGTTGTAATGAAATCCCTCAAGAGAATGACCACTGGGAAAAGATAAAATCGGGGTGGAGTGGGTAAAACCAGGAATTGACTCTACAAGATTACTGCTGATAATAAACAGTTTTTCTCCAACCTGCCTGAGTTCATAAGAGAGATTGGGACTTACTGCTAGGGCTAAATTGGCGGGCAGAGTCCAGGGGGTAGTTGTCCAAGCAAGAAACGCAGTTCCTGGAGGTAGCCCCGATTTTTTGCACTGATCATCAACTATTGGAAATTCTACATAAATGGCGAGGTCTTCCTTTTTTTGGTATTCAATTTCGGCTTCGGCAAGAGCTGTTCGGCATCCAATGCTCCAGAAAACGGGCCGTAGTCCACGGTAAACTAATTTCTTTTCAACAAGCTCAGCAAAAAGTCTCAACTCATCTGCTTCGTAACGAGGGTTCATGGTGATATAGGGATCATCCCATGCTCCTAACATTCCTAACCGTCTGAATTGTTCTTTTTGGATTTCAATCCAACGGCCGGCATATTCCTTGCATTTCTTTCGAAGAGTTAGAGGATCAGAAGCCAAAGAAGGGTTTTCACTCATCACCTTGTGCTCTATGGGCAGACCATGGCAATCCCAACCTGGTATGTAAGGGCATTGGAAACCAAACATATTTTTGGATTTAAGCACTATGTCCTTAAGTATCTTGTTGAGACCACTTCCCATATGAGCTGTCCCATTTGCAAAAGGGGGGCCGTCATGGAGGACAAACTTTGGGCAGTTTTTTCTTTTTTCTAAAAGGGTGCTGTATACCTTTTCTTTTTCCCAAACCTCAATCCAACGAGGCTCCCTTTGGGGAAGTTCAGCTTTCATTGGAAAATCTGTTTTAGGTAATAAAACAGTTAACCGGTAATCCATGGAAAACTCCCTTTGTCTAAATTACAATTCACGCTTTGAAATATCCTCTATTAAAAGGAGGGACTTAAATTTTTTAAAAATCGAATATCGTTTTCAGAAAATAACCTTAGGTCCGGCACCTTGTGAGCAACCATCAAATATCTTTCAATACCAAATCCAAAGGCGAATCCCGAATAGACTTCTGGATCGATCCCTACATTTAAAAATACCTTGGGATGTACCATACCACAACCACATAACTCCAACCATTTTGGATCTTTGCCTTCAGGAGGACGCACTGCTCCATCGACTTCAAAACTGGGTTCTGTAAATGGAAAATAATGGGGTCTAAATCTAAATTGAAGATGACTTCCTAAAAGTTCTCTAAAAAAATATTCCAAGGTTCCCTTGAGATCGGCAAGGCTTATGCCTTTATCGACAACCAAGCCTTCGAGTTGATAGAAAACAATGGAATGGGTAGCATCGATTTCATCTCTGCGATAACATCTTCCTGGAGCGATCATACGGATAGGGAGTTGTTTTTTCTTCATAATCCGAATTTGAACAGGTGAAGTTTGAGGACGAAGCAGTAATTTTCCTGTAGAGTTATCTTTTAAGACAACCTTTTGTTTAATATAAAAGGTATCCTGTTCATTTCGTGCAGGGTGCCCTAAGGGAATATTCAGGGCGTCAAAATTGTTATACTCGCTTTCTATCTCTGGACCTTCTTCAAGGGTAAAACCAATTCTTTTGAAAATTTCAAAAATTTTTTTTAACGCGATAGAAATAGGATGGAGGGTCCCAGATTGCATGGGTCTACCCGGAAGGGTAGGATCAAAAAAAGAAAACAAAGAATGACTAGGGGAAAAGGGAGTCGAGGATTTGGAAAGAATTTCCTTTTCTTTTTCTTGTAAACTATTCCATAGCTTGGACTTAAGTTCGTTTAATTTTTGACCCCATTCCGGCCTTCTTTCCTTGGGCAATTGGCCAATTTTTTCAAACAGAGAAGGAACAAGTCCTTTTCGACCAAAATATTTAATTCGTATGGACTCGATCCCTTCTTTTGTTGATAGCGTTTTAATTTCTTCTGAAAAAGTTTTTTCTATAATATCCAATTCTTCATGCATCGGTTTTTTTCCGTATTGTTGGTTTTCTTCTTTAAAAAAAATAAAAAAATCAAGAAATAGAATGGGAACTTGCTGCTTGGGAAGCATTCTTCTCGGTCTTGGGAACCGATCCTTTTTCTTTATCCAGAATTTCAGGAGCCTTGGGACTGATTACAAACATTGTCAATATACCTATGCATATCATCAAAGAGCCAATCCATTTTAAAGGCCATCCCGGATCAAAGAGAACTTGGAGAGTACTTTCATTGAGATCTTGGGGATTCCAAGAAGATTGAGAAAATTTATAATTACGTCCCAAAACCGATCTCCATAGCCCTCCTGGAAAGGAGGCGGGATAATTCATGTGGGCTTTAGCTATAATACTTTTCCCCGTATTGGGATCTTCAAACTTAAGTGTACTGATAAAATCCGATGGAGAATCAGATCCCTCTGTCCGGGGTACTTCAAATTTTTCAAGAGTTACTCTGAAGGGCAGTTTTATGGTTTTAAATCCAAAACTGATCTGAAGAGCAATGTTGTTGAGGACAAAACTTTGTGGGTATCCTGAAAGGATCCAAAGGGCTTGGGTTTTGTCTTTGGTTTTTTTGTCTTCTATCCAACAGTGTAGTCCTGGAGGCAGAATTTGTGCGATAAAAGCTTCGGAGGACTGTTTTTTTTGAATTTCTCTTGTAAGGGTTGCTTGAGGCTCGAATTTGAGCAATGTTGCTGTCCAGTCACCCCATCCTAAAGGAAGAGATTGATCGGCTCCCATCTGACCCTCTTGATAGACTTTGCCACTGCGAATCAGTTGGTAATTGATTATTCCATCTGGAGAGTCCCATAACCTAAAGACTAAATTTTTCCTTTGATCATTTTGCCAATAGACGTGTACAAGAATAGCTGGATTGAGAGGTTCTCCAGAGAGGGAAGTGGGTTTGCCCTCTTTGATAGAAAAATTTGGCCAATATTCAGCAACCTCCATTTTTGCCTCTCCAGGAAGATCGATTGTCTTGTGGATGACTTCATTCAAGGGCCAAGCTCTCTTTTCACCATCTTGGTTAATGAATACCACAAAAAGAGCCTTATTCGGAAGGGCAGGGTTATCCCACAAAAGAAAGTATCGATAATTTGAACTTACTCCTTCATGTGCGTGGACAACTGATTGATCGGGAGCGTTGGCAAAAAGGACTGCTGATTCATGAAAAATTGTTTCTTCAGAGGCTTCAGGGTCTTTCATTTCAAGCCTTGCCATCCCAAAGAAGTCTTCATACCATCTAGAAGGATCATTTTTTAAAAGGACATATCGGAACGTTTGGTTAGCCCTTTTACTTTTCATTTCGATGAAAACTCCCGGCTTTCCTGAATTAGGGTCTTTTGTTAAGTATTCGGAAAGGAAGAGTTCATTGGCATAATCGTCAGCACAAAATTTTAACCCTGTTCCAGGTATGTTGAGGGAACGTGGAGCTTTTTTCGAAGGTTTCCAGAGTTCAGCAGGAAACCTAAATTCCTCGATTTCATTAAGAATGGGATTCTTTACTAGAACAACGGTGTCTTTAGTCGTTAACTTATCCTTTGGGGGATCCCCTACTTCAAGAGTGATGAATCCTTCAAAGCCTTTTTTAAGTCCTATTAATGCACCCATTAAAAGAATAATAATACCATAATGGGTGACAATAAATCCGATGTGTCGCTTCTTCCAGGGAATCCTTGTCAATGTCACAGCAAAGAGATTGATGCAAAGGAGTATAAGCCAACCAAAAAACCAGGGAGATTTGTAAATATAGAATTGCGCAACCTGGGTGTCCCATTTTGATTCTAAAATGGTGGCAATAGCACAACCCAAAGCTATAGAAAGCAAAAGGAGGATAGCCAGCTTAAGGGAACCTAAAATGTGAATGATTTTCCAAAAGAGTGAAGAATTTTTTCTTTCCTCAATCAGCTTTTTGCGTTCAGTTTCGGTTAAAGAGCTAAAAAGTCTCACAATTTTAGACAATAACAATAAAAATATTTAATAGAATTTACATTTAAAAAAAGAATTATTGAAAAAGATAGAGAATTAATTTTATAAGGAAAGGATTTTTTTTCAACCTGATTCGTCGATTTAATACAATGTGAAAATCAAAAATATATCTCCTGATCTAAAGATAGCAAGAGAAAGTAACCCCTCTGCCATTGAAGAGATCGCCAACAATTTATCCATTCCTCGGAATGCTCTAGAACTTTACGGGGCTTTTAAAGCAAAGCTATCTTGGGACTATTTGAAAGAGCTTTTTTCCCAACCAAAGCGGGGGAAACTGATTTTAGTTACCGCTACAACCCCTACACCTGCTGGCGAAGGAAAAACGACTACGGCAATAGGCCTTACTGACGGGTTAAACCGTTTAGGACAAAAAGCCATTCTATGTTTGCGTGAACCTTCAATGGGACCTGTATTTGGAGTCAAGGGAGCGGCTACAGGTTCAGGGCTTGCTCAACTTATTCCCAGGGAAGATATTAACCTTCATTTTACCGGGGATTTTGCGGCCGTTGCTGCTGCTCACAATCTTTTGGCTGCTTTGATCGATAATCATCTTTATCATGGAAATTTTTTGGGGATCGATCCTAGAAGGATTTCATGGGGAAGAGTGTTGGATATAAACGATAGGGCACTGCGAAGTATTTTAGTAGGATTAGAGAGTAAGAAGTCTTTCCAGAGATTTTCTTTCTTCGATATTGTTGCCGCATCTGAACTGATGGCGATTTTATGCCTGTCTCAATCTTATAACGATTTGAGACAAAGATTAGCCAATATCAGTGTTGGGAAGAGGTGGGATAACAAGAAAATTACTGCTGAAGATCTAGAAGCTGCGGGCGCTATGTCCGCCCTACTTGTTCATGCTTTTAAGCCTAATCTTGTGCAAACTTTGGAACATAATCCCGCTTTTGTGCATGGAGGACCTTTTGGTAATATCGCTCATGGATGCAGTTCAGTGGTTTCTTTGAATACGGCTCTGAGGCTTGGTGATTGGGTGGTTACGGAAGCCGGTTTTGGAAGTGATCTAGGGGGAGAAAAATTTGTCAATATTGTATGTAGACAAAGTGGCTTAAAACCTGATTGTGCTGTCATTGTCACAACGCTTAGGGCTTTAAAGTTTCATGGAGGAATGGACTTGGAATGTTTAAGCCAAAAAGATGTTGACTCTCTAGAGAAAGGATTCCCCAACCTTTTAAGGCATATTCAGATTGTTGAAGAAACCTTAGGCATTCCAGCCGTGGTTGCCTTAAACCGTTTTTTAACAGATAGCGAAGAGGAGATCAACTGGTTAGAAAAAATGCTAAGTTCTTTAAAACATCCTTTTGCCATCTGTGATCACTGGGCTCAAGGAGGAAGCGGTGCTGTCGAACTGGCTAAGAGGGTTATGGAGAGAAGCCAGCAAGCTCAACATGACTTTAATTTTACTTACAGGGATAATGATTCGATAATAGAGAAAATCGAAAAAATCGCTTTTAATATATATAAAGCAGGAAGTATCTCTTTGCATTCCCATGCACAAGAGGAAATCAATAACATTGAACAGGAAGGACTTGGTCAATTGCCCCTATGTATGGCTAAAACCCAATATTCCTTTTCTGTTGACCCTCAGTTAAAAGGGGCACCTCAAGGACACGATCTTTTCGTCAGGGATGTCAGGGTTGCCGCCGGTGCTAAGTATATCCTCGTTTTATGTGGAGAAATCTATACGATGCCCGGACTACCGAAGATTCCCGCTTCTGGCTCCATCGATATTGATTCAGATGGCAATATACTCGGAACAATCTGATCTTTTTAAAGGGGGTTTTTACAATCAATAATCGATCATAAATCAATAAAAGATAGCCTTGGTTTTCCTTTTGATAAAGACTGTTGCCCCTGAAAATCTTCCAATAATTAGATCCATAAAACCGTGGCTAACGTTTCTTCATCGGGGCGATACAAGGCTTATTTTTTTTTATTTTTCATCAAGGCTACTGAATCTCTCTATAGCTTGATCTAAGGATCCCGGTGCTCCGCTTTTTTCACAGTAAGATTGATTTGCACATAAAAATTAAAAAAATGATATTTTTAGAAAAGATGAGAAAATCATTTCTTCATAAAAGTCCTCTATTGAGGATGTTAAATTAATGATTAAAAATTAAAACTATAGCCTGTGATGTTCTTAGCTATAAGTTCTGTTTGCTTGGGGGCAGCAACATTTTCAGCCATAGCTATTGCTGGCCTTGGATTTGCTGTTTGGAGTTACTATAAAAAAAGAAAAAGGCTTGCTTTCCTTGTTTTCTTCTTTTCGGCTCTTTTATCCCTAATCGCCAATCTGTTTTGTTAACGGATTATCCCCCATCTTTTGCTAAAAGGCCAGTAAACGATAAACCCGGTGCCTACGATATTTTGCATAGGAACTGGACCCCAAAATCGGCTATCCAGGCTATCTGGACTGTTGTCTCCCATTGCCCATAGACTGAGGGGAGGAACAGTATAGGTTTCGTTTGGATCAACTAAATATTGTTGGTTGGCTAAAATGACATAGCCTTGATATCCATCTTGTTGCGACTCGATTTTAGCCATCATTGGATTGGGAGGAATGGTCGAACCATTGATGGATAAAAAGGGAGGCTTGATCTGGAGGATATCTCCGGAAATGCCTACGCATCTTTTGATGTAATACTGAGAACCTTCAATGCCTTGAAGCCGCAAATTCGACTCAATACCTTCTATTCCTGTAGTCTTAAATACAATGACCTCACCTCTTTGAGGGAAACGGAAATGATAAATGAGTTTGTTCACCAAGACTTGATCTCCTGTTTCTACCACGAAGTTTAGGACATTCTCCTTTGGTTCAAAGGCCATTCCTGGATGAATTCCAAGCTTATACTCCAACAAATGTGGACTTGTCCAAAGAATAGCACTTTCTCCACTCTCAAAAATGAGTCTTGAATATTCGAAGAACAGAAATTTTTTCCCTTCAATTTTCTCTAGAATACCTCCCCTTTTCAAAGAAAGGTTATGGTAGCTTTTCCCAAAAATACATAGCTCTAGGATTCTACGGAGAGGATGTGGAGGTTTTTCATTACTTGCAATGACTTGTATCCCGTAGAGTGTGGGTTTCATGGAATCTGTGGGTATCTTAAAGGGCTGTAGGAAATAAGCCCTAATGGCAAGGGCAACTACCAATGCTACAAAAAGGACTTCAATATTTTCTTTAAATCCAGCCCATTTAGATTGGATAAAAACAGATCGGTACAACTTTTCTCCTTCATCGAGAACAACCTCGAGATTTTGTTGACTGCCATTAATAGCCGATTCGAGTTTTTGAAGATAATCCAGGACTTTTTTTACCTCAATTTCATCAAGCAGGTCTTTTCGATAATTCAACTTCCTACGAAAATCCTTCAGGAACTGAAGAGCGATTTTCTTGTGTTTGGCTTTTTTATGATATCTGTTCTTTAGAAATAAAAAATTCATGACTGTTTAGTGTCCGTTTTTAGGATTTCCAGAAAGGCATCCTGGGGAATATCTACTTTTCCAAATGTCTTCATCCTCTTTTTCCCCTCTTTCTGTTTTTCTAATAGCTTTCTTTTTCTTGTAATATCTCCTCCATAGCATTTGGCTGTCACATTTTTGCCAATGGCCCCTATATCTTCTCTAGCCAAAATCTTGCCTCCAACGGCTGCCTGAAGAGCAATTTTGAATAAATGGCGTGGAATTCTTTCCTTCAATTTGTGGATAATTGACCGACCTCTGGACTCCGCTTTTGAAGAATGAACGATGCAACTCAAAGCCTCGATGGGTTCTCCATTAACCAGAATATCGAGTTTGACAAGATCGCTTATCCGATATTCATCAGGTGTGTAATCCATCGATCCGTACCCGTGGGTAATAGACTTAAGTTTGTCGTTGAAATCCACAAGAATCTCATTCAAAGGGAAATAACAATGCATGATAACCTTGTCATGACCGAGACTTTCGGTTGATTCACAACTGCCCCTCTTTTCTGAAATCAGTTGCATAACCTCGCCTATATTTTCTGAAGGAACAATAAGATAGCTTTTTACATAGGGTTCTGCAATATGGTCTATGTAGGAGGGATCAGGAAGCTTGGCGGGATTATCCACTTCGATCGTTTTGCCTGAACGCAAGCTGACTTTATAGATTACGCTGGGATAAGTCGTGATTATATCGACTCCATATTCTCTGCTTAACCTTTGTTGGACAATTTCCATATGGAGTAGCCCTAGGAAACCGCAGCGGAAACCAGATCCAAGAGCAACCGAACTTTCAGGGCTGATCGTAATAGCGGGATCATTTATTTGAAGTTTTTGGATGGCATTTTTGAGTTTTTCGAATTCAGAAGAATTCAAAGGATAAATTCCGCTAAAAACCATCGGCGATATTTCTTGAAATCCTGGCAGAGCGGTGGTGGTTCCTCCGGTTTCCCAAGTTAAGGTATCACCGATTTTTATCTCGGCAGTATTCTTGATGTTAGCGATAATATATCCTGAGTTGCCTTCATACAATGCTTCTTCTGGAACCATTTTCGGGCAAAAAACTCCCACTTCTTTTACTTCATAGGTTTTGTTTGAAGAGAGAAGAAGAATTTTATCCCCCTTTTTGACTTTCCCAGAAAACATGCGGACATAAAGAATGACCCCTTTGTAGGGATCATAGATGGAGTCGAAAATAAGAGCTCTCAAGATTTGATCAGGAAATGAAGGTGGAGGAGGAATTTTTTGTATGATGGCTTTAAAGATTTGGTCGATGCCTATACCTTCTTTTGCACTTGTAGCTATGGCCTCATCTGCAGGGATAGCGAGGCTGTCTTCGAGCTGTTTTTTGACAAGGGTTAAATTGGCTGTAGGAAGATCGATTTTATTGATAACAGGAATGAGAACAAGACGGTGTTTTTCAGCAAGAAACGCATTGGAAACGGTTTGTGCTTGAATTCCTTGAGTTGCATCGATCACCAAAAGGGCTCCTTCACAGGCCGAAAGGCTTCGTGAAACTTCGTAAGAAAAATCGACATGTCCTGGGGTATCAATGAGATTAAGCTGGTAATGTTCCTTTTCCTCAGGGAAATAATAGATCATGGTTACGGGATGCGCTTTAATTGTAATTCCTCTTTCCCTTTCAAGATCCATGGAATCAAGAATTTGTTCTTTCATTTTGTTTTCAGCTACAGTTCCCGTCATCTGCAAAAGCCGGTCTGAAAGGGTCGTTTTCCCATGATCGACATGGGCGATGATACAGAAATTTCTAATTCTTTCTCTGGGGAATTTTTCCATTTTTAACAGAGGCCAATCTTTTTACTTTTTGAAATGAAGAAAAGCCAAAAGAAAAAGATTTTTTACATAGACATCTTAATCGTTTTTCAACAAATCTTAGCTTTTCGTCATCAAATGAAAAAAATAGTATAAATAATAAACTGTAAAATAAGCTAAACAAAGGCTATTTGCTATTTTTCTTCCTTATTTTCTCATGACCTTTTCCCTTTACTAAAAAGTAATCGTAATGCTTAAATTAAAGGCAATGACGGAGCCAACAAGAAAAACCGAAACGGGAATCAGAGCAAAAAAGCTGCATTCCATTCTATTCATAGCCCAGTCTTAGTTTTCCAAGGGAGCCATGAACTCGGGACCAATGGGGCGAGGAATGGTCTGAGCAAGAATGGTATCTATCTGATCAAGATCTTCCTTATTTAAGTGCCATCCGGTAGAGCCTAAAGCTTCTTTAATCTGGGTTGGTCGACGTGCGCCCCAAAGCACAATTGAAACTCCAGGTTGTCCGAGCGCCCAGCCTGCTGCAAACTGCGCTAACGATTTTCCATATTTGGCAGCAATGGGTTTGAGTTTTTCAACGGCTTGGAGATAACAACGAAAATTTTCTCCTTGAAATTTGGGATCATAGTTCCTTAGATCCCCTTCTGGAAATGTTGTATGGGGATGAAATTTCCCCGTGAGCAGTCCACGACAGAGAACTCCATAGGTCAGGGTGGCTATACCCTGCTGCAGGCAGTAGGGTAGTAGGTCTTTTTCAATCGCTCTTTCAAACAAATTGTAAGGAGGTTGGAGGGTATGAAGTGGTCCTCCCTTCCTAAAGAGTTCTACTTGGTTTGGAGAAAAATTACTCACCCCTATAGCACGAATTTTGCCTTCTTCTTTGAGTTTTAGAAGCGCATAAGCTGTTTCTTCAAAAGGCACTTGAGCATCGGGCCAGTGTACTTGATAGAGATCTATGACTGGCAAGCCAAGTCTAGATAGACTGGCTTCTATTTCCTGCCTGATCCGAGCCGGTGAAGAATTTCTTCTTATTTCACCTCGTTCATTCCATTCCAGGCCGAATTTGGTTGCAATCACAAAAGGGAAGGAATTTCCAACAAGTTTGAGGGCTTTGCCTACTATTTCTTCAGCTCTACCGAATCCATAAATGGGTGCAGTATCAATGAGATTTATTCCCCACTCGATTGCTTTGATTATCGTTTGTATAGCCTCTTTTTCGTCAGCTCCTCCCCACATCCATCCTCCCATAACCCATGTCCCTAGGCCTATTCGAGAAACTTTTTTATCAATGGGATCTAATTGTATGTATTCCATATTTTTTTTAAATTGCCTATAACGACTTTATCTTTTAAGTAAAATCTTTTTTGTAAGCTTGTCCAAGGGTTGCAGCCAATACTTGTGGTTATCGGGAAAGAGCCTTTGATAATTCCTTTTTGAGCAGGGTTATTTCATGATCAGATATATTTTTAGGAACAGTAAAAAGCGGGCCGACAAAAATCGTACATTGAGTAAAAGGGAAAGGAATTTGAAATCTATCCCAGCTTCTGAGTTCTATTTTCTTTTCCAACTGGTAACTTACAGGGATAATAGGGAATCCGGAAAGTCTGCTGAGATGAATGACCCCTTCTTGGAAAGTGTAACAAGGTCCTCTTGGTCCATCTGGGGTAACCGCTATATCATAGCCTTTTTTCTTTGCCGCTTGTATAGCTGTTTTGAACGCAGAAACTCCTTTTTTTGAAGAAGATCCGGCTGCAGGAATGAGGTTGAACTCGCCAAGGAGTCGGCTGAGAAATTTCCCATCGTTACTGCTGCTTACAAGAGCAATAAGTTTTCTTTTTGGAAAATGTTTTCTGTAAAGATAAGGCATGAGCAGTATGCGGTTGTGCCAAAAAGAGAAGATAAGAGGGGTAGATGGGGGTGAGTCGACTATGCCTATGGGGTCATGAAGATCGTAAGAAATCGTGCAAGCCCAGCTTCGAATAAAAGCACTTGCCACTGCAGGTGAAAAGCTGCCTCTCATCCATTTTCTTGTTTCTGTTATCAAAGAAGAGATGGAAGATATCGAAGCCATAAAAAAGAACTTAAAAAATATTTTCTTTTAAATTGAAAACCTATTTTTTTTACATTTTCTATAATCCATCATGGGCTCCCTTCAAAGAAGTTTTCCTCTTCTGTTGGTTTGGGTATCTTAATGAGCTTTACCCTTCTAATTTTTTGTGGGCTGACATCTTCAACGACGATTTGGAATCCATCGATTGAGAAGAGTTCGGCTTTTTTGGGTTGTCGTTTTATCTGTTCAAAACACCATTCCGAAACAGTTTGTGTGGTATCCGTGGGCAAAGGCCAATTTGTTTCATTAACAAGATCCCTTAGAGGAAGATCCCCATCGACTATGGCATAATCCTTGGACAGTTCGTATATGGGTCCTTTTTCGATGTCAAATTCATCGCGGATATCACCAACCAGTTCTTCGAGCACATCTTCAAAACTGACCAAGCCGATAACCTTTTCATTTTTGTCCTTTACAATAGCTAGGTGCGTCCTTGCTTTGCGAAATTTTTCGAGCATTACAGGCAGGGGTGTAGAGGGGGAGAAGATGAGAGCAGGCCTGATTATGGCAGAAAGCTTTGTCTGGTCTCCAAGGGCTATGTATTGCCATAAAAGCTCTTGAAGAAGGACCATGCCGACAAGATTGTCAATCGTCTTATCGCATACGGGGAATCGGCTGTATCCAGACCTTTGAGCGATCTTAAGGTTTTCTTGAATGGATTCGTTAAGCCAGAGGACAACGACTCTTTCCTTAGGGATCATGACTTGTTGAGCGGTTGTATTTTTCAGCCGTAACGCCTTGATCATAATGCTGTTGATCAGTTCATCGAAGGGATGAGCATGCGGTGAATGCATGATGATCTGCTGGAGTTCTTCCATTGAGATTCCTTGACCGAAACGGGTGGGAGACTTGGGAGGTTCAAAACCAAGAAGTCTGAGGGCTAAATTAGCAGAAATATTGAGGAGGGCTATTGCGGGGTAAAAAAGGAGAAATGTTAAGGAAAGGATTGGACTGGTGAAAAGAATGATTCTTCGAGCATATTGGAGGGCCAGAAATTTAGGGGCAAGTTCTCCAAGGGCAATGGAAAAAAATGTGATCAAACAGAGAGCAAAAAAATAGGAAAGGGAATTGACGGTCAGTTCATGGGATAAGCCGGTCCTTAAAAGAAGTTCTTTTATCCATCCGGCAACAGTAGGTTCTGCTATCCATCCTAACCCCAAGCTTGAAAGAGTAATACCGATTTGCGTAGCGGATAGAAAAAGAGGAGGATTTTGGACAATTTTTAAAGCCAGAGGCAGACGCCAATCCTTTGCTTTTAAGAGGGGTTTTAGTTCAGTTATTCTTACTTTTACAATGGCGAATTCGGCAGCAACAAAAAACCCATTAGCAAGAATAAGAAGAATAATAAGAACAGGCTTCCAACTTATTTCAAACCAATTGTGCATTACCAGAATAAAATTTTAATAAAAACTGGATTAAGAAGTTCTTTTTAAGAAGAGCAACGAGCAGGAATTCAGTTTTATTGTTCACTTCTATTTTCTATCTAACACAATTTAGGAATAAAAAGGGAGAAAATAAAAATTCCCATTTGAATGCCTTTTTATTGTTTTCAGAACAACATAAAGATATATTTTTTTTTGATTTGTGACCAAGCTCATATCTAGCGATAATATTTTTTTATATGCATAGGCGGGATGACCTGAGCATCAAAGATTAAATCCTCTATTCTTCCAAAAGCTTGGTTGAGAATGAACAGTGGTTTTGCTGAAGAAAAGTTGTACAGAGAAGCACTCCAATTTCTTGGACAAACAAGAAAGATGGGGATGAAACTGGGTTTGCAAAACATAGAGAGGCTTGCCCAGGAAATGGGTAATCCGCATAAAAATTTGAATTTTATTCATATTGCTGGAACTAATGGTAAAGGATCAACAGCCGCTTTTATAGCTTCAGCAATGAAAGCCAGCGGGATAAAAACAGGCCTTTATAGTTCTCCTCATCTTATTTCAATAAGGGAAAGAATACAGGTTAATGGAAAATCCATTACCAAGTTACAATTTAGTCGTTGGATATCGGAAATTCAAGAAAAGATTCAAAATATCAGGCTGAATCAAAAGGAATTTGCATGCACTTTTTTTGAAATCCTTACAATGGTTGCTATTCTTGAATTTTCAAGATGTAAAGTTGATTGGGTAATATGGGAAACAGGATTGGGGGGTCGATTGGATGCGACCAATTTCATTGTTCCAAGACTTTCTGTCATTACCAATATCGACTATGACCATACCCAATATCTTGGAGACTCCCTGGAGTTGATAGCCGCTGAAAAAGCGGGGATTATAAAAAAAGGGGTACCTGTGGTAGTGGGAAATTTGAGAGGGGAAGCCTTGGAAGTGATCCGAAATCATGCAGCCAAAAACGAGGCACCCTTGGTGGAAGTCTGCCAAACCGTTTCCATGAGGACCATCAAATTGGATTATAAAGAACATTGGGTCGAAATTTCGGGCTATCCCTTTTGTTTAGGATTAAGAGGATCTCATCAGCTTGAAAATGCGGCTTGTGCATTTGTCTGTTTGCAGCTTCTTTTTTCTGGAGATAACCATTTATCCTTACAAAATATTCAACAAGGCTTTAAGACAGTTTGCTGGCCAGGCCGATTCCATCTCCTTTGGGAAAATCCTTTGTGTATTATTGATGGTGCACATAACGAGGCTGCTATTGATCGACTTGTGGCCAGTTGGGAAAAGATTTTTGGTAATGAACCTTATCATTTAGTTTTTGGAGTACTCAGGGATAAGAACTTTGCCTTAATGTCGAATATCTTGAAAAAAAAAGCCAAAGCGGTAACATTAATCAAACCCCCCACTTCAAGAGGATTAGATCCCTTGGAACTTGTTCCTTTTTTTGATGATCTCAAAATTCAGATCTGTTCTTCTTGGCATGACTTTAAGTTGTCTTTGGGTAAGACTTCTTTGCCTATCTTGGTCACCGGTTCTCTTTATTTGATTGGTCATATTCTGGTTGAAGAATACGGAGAAGAAGAAGAATATAGATGGAATGAACTCCTTGATGGATAAACCTTGATGAGTTTCATTTTCAAACCCAGAGTTAAAAAGAAAAAGCCTGCACTGTTTTTTGATCTTGTGGGCACCCTGTTGGATGTAGCCCAACCTGTTGGGGAAGTCTATTCAAAAATGCTTAAGGAGTATGGAATAGATAGCGATCCTAGGCTACTGCAAAAAAATTTTATGGTCATTTTCGAGGCCATGAAAAAAAGACCCAATGGATCAATTCCCAAAAATGGAGAGGATAAAGCGTTTTGGTTTGAACTGGTCAGTTCGGTGTTAAAAGAAAGCCGAATACAGCCAAGTTCCTTCTCAGTTAGGTCTTATTTCGAGGAGCTTTATTTTTATTATTCTAAAAAAGAGGCATGGCGACCCTACCCGGAAGTCGTAAGTGCTCTTGAAAAAATGTCCTCTTCAGGTTTTTCTTTATTTGTTGCCTCCAACTGGGACAACCGCGCTAGGAAGGTCCTCTCAGAATGGGGAATGACCCAATTTTTTAAAGATATATTCTTGTCCGCCGAGTTGGGGATAGCAAAGCCTTCTGCATTGTTTTATAACATCCTTCTTTTAAAAACGAAGAGATATCTCGATTCTTTCTTTTTCATAGAAGATGATCCCCAGATGAAACCTCCTTTTGACCTTGGCAATTATGTTTATGTTTTGAAAAGACCGGAAAAGAATCTTTTTGATTTTTTTTATGAAATTTCAAAAAATTTAATTGATTAATTTTTTTTCTTAATCAATAAGTTTTTAAAAAAAATTATTATAAAATTCGATGACACAACCTCCTCGTTCATATTCTACGATCGGTTTGAAAATATTGATGGGATCAAGTGGGCTTATTTTATTTCTTTTTCTTATAGTGCATATGTTGGGCAACTGGCAGGTCTTTCTTCCCCCTTATTATATGAATACGTATGCCTATTTTTTAAAATCGAAACCGGCTGTCCTCTGGTCCATTCGACTGTTTCTTCTTATGGCTCTGGTTGTTCATGTCATTAGCGCTATCAGATTATGGAAAATCAACCGTCAAGCTAGACCTCAGCCTTATGCTCTGTTACTACCCAATCAAGCAAGTTTTGAGTCTCGAACAATGATTTTTTCTGGACTTGTTATACTGTCTTTTATTTTGTTTCATCTTTACCATTTTACCTTTAAAGCCCCTCCATTTGGGTATTTTAAAAATTTTCTTTATCAATTTGAAAAATCGCAAGTATCGATTCCTGATGTTCGGGCGATGGTTATTGCCGGCTTTCAGAATCCTTGGGTTACTCTCTTTTATATTTTGTCTTTAACGATCTTGTATTTTCATCTAAGGCATGCCCTAGAAAGCTTTCTTAATTCTCTGGGTTTTGTGAACAGCAAATCTTTGCCATGGGAAAGAATCGTTGCCCATGCATTTGCTTTGGTTGTATATGGGGGGTTTCTTATAGTTCCTTTAGCTGTTTTTTTAAGATTGGTTCATTAAATGGTGATTTATTCAAATGCCAAACGCAGATGTTGATAACAAGGGGATAACCCTACCGGATGCAAGGATTCCTTCAGGTCCTTTGAGTGGGAAATGGCAGAAACTCAAGGATAACGTTGCTCTCGTTTCTCCACAAAATCGACCAAAATTCAAGGTTATTGTAGTAGGAACCGGTCTTGCGGGTTCCTCTGCTGCTTCCTCCTTGGGTGAGATGGGATATAATGTAGAAGTTTTCTGTATCCAAGATAGTCCAAGACGAGCCCATAGCGTAGCGGCACAAGGAGGAATAAATGCGGCAAAAAATTATCGTAACGATTGTGATAGCGTTTACAGACTTTTTTATGAAACCATAAAAGGTGGAGATTTTAGGGCTAGAGAAGCAAATGTGTATAGGCTTGCAGAGATTAGTGCAAAAATCATCGATCATTGCGTGGCTTTAGGTGTTCCTTTTGCCCGGGAATATGGGGGAATGTTGGCCAACAGATCATTTGGAGGAGTCCAGGTTTCACGAACTTTCTATGCAAGAGGAGCTACGGGCCAACAGTTGCTTCTTGCCGCTTATAGTTCTCTTAACAGGCAAGTTGCGCTCGGTACGGTCTCAATCCATCCTCGGATGGAAATACTAGACATTGTGATCATCGATGGCCATGCAAAAGGAGTTATTGCCAGGGATCTTGTATCTGGGAGGATAACTGCTCATAGTGCTGATGCTGTTGTTTTGGCCACAGGCGGATATGGGAATATCTATTATTTGTCGACAAATGGTCGCGGTTCGAATGCAACCGCTATTTGGCGAGCTTATAAAAGAGGTGCTGCTTTTGCCAACCCCTGTTTTACTCAAATCCATCCGACATGTATTCCTATCTCTGGAGATTACCAGTCGAAGTTGACATTGATGTCGGAGTCTCTTCGCAATGATGGCCGAATCTGGGTTCCTGCTCGCAAAGGAGAACAAAGATCCCCCTCCAACATTCCAGAGTCTGATCGAGATTATTTCCTCGAAAGACTTTATCCTGCTTATGGCAATCTTGTTCCTCGAGACATTGCTTCAAGGGCAATCAAGAGGATTTGCGACGAGGGTTACGGTGTTGGTCCAGGAGGGCTGGGGGTATATCTTGATTTTTCGGATACAATTAGAAAAAAGGGTGTCGACTATCTTAAGGAACGTTATGGCAATCTCTTTGATATATACAAAGAAATAACTGGCGAGAATGCTTATGTTTCTCCCATGAGAATATATCCAGCGGTTCATTATGTAATGGGGGGGTTATGGGTGGATTATCACTTGATGTCCACCATTCCTGGGTTGTTTGTCATTGGAGAAGCAAATTTTTCTGATCATGGGGCGAATAGACTTGGGGCTAGTGCCTTGATGCAAGGTCTTGCAGATGGTTTCTTTATATTGCCTAATACGATTTGTGACTATCTTGCCAAAGTTGGACCTCGAAAGATATCCACAGAGCGGACTGAATTCAGTTCCTTGGAAAGAGAACTGATAGAAAAAAACAAGAGACTTTTAGAAAACAAAGGCAAAAAAACAGTCAGTCAATTCCATAAGGAGTTAGGGAAAATTCTTTGGGATCATTGTGGGATGATGAGAAATGGTCCAGGGCTTAAAGAAGCGTTTACACAGATTTTAGAACTAAAAGAGCGGTTTATGAAAGAGGTTATGGTGGGAGGAGAACCAGAAGGACTGAATCAATCCTTAGAGTATGCTTTGAGGGTAGCTGATTATTTTGAACTGGCTGAGCTTATGTGCAGGGATGCTTTAAATAGGGAGGAGTCTTGTGGGTGTCATTTCCGGGAAGAATACCAGACTCCTGAAGGGGAGGGAATGCGTAATGACAAAGATTATGGCTATGTTGCTTTGTGGTTTCATGGAGGAAAAGAAGGAAATCCCATTTTAGTTAAAGAACCCCTAGTTTACGAAGAAATTCAATTTAGCACTCGCAGTTATAAATGAAAGTAAGACTGAAGATATGGCGTCAACCCTTTCAAAATAATAAAGAAGGGGGCTTTGCTTTTTATACTCTTGAAGAAGTTAACCCCAACATGTCTTTTCTCGAAATGCTCGATCAGTTGAATAATACCCTTATACTTAAAGGTGACGAACCCATAGCATTTGATTCAGATTGTAGAGAAGGGATTTGTGGGAGCTGCTCACTGATGATCAATGGGAAACCTCATGGACCGGGATATGGTATCACTACATGCCAACTTTACATGAGGCGATTCAAAGACAACGAAGAGATTATTGTTGAGCCCTTTAGAAGCCGAGCTTTCCCCGTTATCAAGGATCTGATTGTGGATCGCTCCGCTTTCGATAGAATCATGCAGGCTGGAGGATATATTTCTGTTTCTACTGGACAAGCTCCCGAGGCAAATACTATCCCTATCCCGCATCATGTCGCGGAAAAAGCTTTTGATGCCGCCCATTGTATAGGTTGTGGAGCATGTGTTGCCGTATGTAAAAATGGCTCAGCTTCTCTTTTTGTTGGGGCTAAAATAACCCATCTTTCTTTGTTGCCACAAGGTCAAGCAGAAAGAAGAAGAAGGATTCTCCAGATGGTTGAACAGGCTGATAAAGAGGGATTTGGAGCTTGTAGTTTTACAAGAGCTTGCGAGGCTGTCTGTCCCAAATCGATTTCTGTAGAAGTCATCTCTAAAATGCATCGTGAATACTTGATCAGTACTTTAATAAAGAGATTGGGTTGGATTTATTGATTGTTTTTATAAAAATGGGAATTTTTATTATTTTCTTTTTTGAAAAGGGAGAAAGTAAAAGAGGAACTCCCAAGAAAGTTGTCTTTTTTTGTCCATAAAGAATAGAAATAAGCAGCCAGTATCTGTTGAAAAAGGTTGTAGAGAATGATAGGTAAAAAGATATCGGGTTGGCTACTAAATACGATGTTTCCGACAACAAGTCCCATTCCATTGTTATTCATTCCCAAGGTATAGGTCATCGTGCGTTTTACTGGTTCCCCAAAGCCAACTATTTTCGATATCCCTAAGCCTGAAATAAATCTCAAAAGACATACAAGAAATGTAACTATGGCAATAAGGAGGAAAAAATCCATGTCAGGTTTATGGACGGCGGTTGGGAGTGAAGTGGTTGCATTGGAATAAATTAAAATGAGCAAGTTGATTTCATTGATGTGTTTGATCAAAGGAAAGAATTTTTTGTAGCGATAATCTCCAGCGACTAGTCTTGCCAGTACTCCCAAACAAGAGGGAAGAACGATATTTAAAACAAGAAATTGGCTATTGAGTTGGGAGTCAAGGTTACTAAAGAGAGTCTCTACCGATTTTCCAGCAATAAACGTGCAAAAATGAATGATCAGTGGAGTCAACAGTGGACTTAAAAGAGTCGAGAAGATAACCATTCCAAGACATAAAGAAAGGTTGGCATTGGAGTTTTGTACCCAAGCTAGAGTAGAGCCAGCAATAGGCATGGCTATAATCAACACAAGTCCTGTATAGAGGTTGTATCTTTCTATTGGATTGTGCCATGGCAAGGAAAAAAGCCAATACAGAGAGACCAAGCTTAAAGGAAGGATAAAATTAACAAGAATTCCTAAGATTAAGGGAAAAGGTTTGAAGAACTGTTCTTTCAGCTCGCTCAATTTTACTCCAAATCCTCCATTGAAAAGGAGTATGAAGAGTTGCAATAGCGGAAAATTTAGCGGCTCCTTAATACCTACAAAATCCAATTGCATAAAGCTGATGTTTCTTAAGAAAAGACCGATTTGTGGAAATAGTGCAGCTAGCAGGTAAGAAAGAATCAGACAGAAAAAAAATCTTTTGTGTATCCAGTCAAAAATTTTGCTTAGACCCATGACCAATAACCATTATTTTGAAGTATAATCGTTAAGTTTGGGGAAAGGTTTCTTTTAATTGGTCATAAAAAGGGTCATTAGCTGAACCTTCCGGTTATATAATCTTCTGTTGGCTTGTGACGGGGATTGGTAAAAAGTTTTTTTGTAGAATCCATTTCGATTAATTTTCCATCTAAAAAGAAAGCCGTAAAGTCAGAAGTTTTCCCCGCTTCTTGAAGGTTATGGGTGACCAGAATGATGGTATAATTTTTTTTAAGACTGACAATGAGCTCTTCGATCTGCCCTGTAGCTATGGGGTCAAGAGCAGAACAGGGTTCATCCATGAGCAATACTTCAGGCTGAACAGCGATAGCTCGTGCTATACATAATCGCTGCTGTTGACCTCCTGACAAGCTGGTTCCTGGAGCATCCAGTCTATCCTTGACTTCATCCCATAGGGCGGCCATCCTAAGAGATTGTTCGAGTCTTTCTTCTAGAAAAGCTCTGTTGCGTATTCCTGCAAGTTTTAATCCGATTAGAACATTTTCCTCTATGGACATTGTAGGGAAAGGGGTTGATTTTTGGAAAACCATGCCAACTCTTCTTCTGATCAAGGTAGGATCGACATCAGCTGAATAGATTTCCTTGCCCATGAGTTTAACCGATCCTTCGACTTTTACACCAGGGTTTAGTTCATGCATGCGGTTTAAACAACGTAAAAAGGTCGATTTTCCGCAACCGCTTGGTCCAATAATGGCCAGAACCTGATGCAGAGCAATATTCATGGAGATGTGAAAAAGAGACTGTTTTTTACCAAACCAGACATTTAAGTCATGGATTTCAAAAGCGAACGGTCCACCGGGATTGGGATCAGAGTTAGAAAAAGAAAAAGGATAGGAAAAAAAACTCTTGGTTGTCATGGTTAAGTGGTTTTTCTTAAAAGAACACGGAGAGAAAAATGGAGCAAGAATATCAATGAAAGAAGTATGAGAGCACTTGCCCAGGCTTCTTTATGCCATTGTTCATAGGGAGAAATGGCGTATTCGAATATGAGTAAGGGAAGTGCAGATACCGGTTCGTTAAGCCTGAAGGTCCAGTATTGGTTACCAAAGGCGGTAAAGAGCAATGGGGCGGTTTCTCCTGCAATTCGGGCAAGTGCGACAAGAATCCCAGATAAAATTCCCTGTTTTGCAGTTTCAAGCATGATGTAGCAGATGACTTTCCATTTTCTTATCCCCAAGGCTAAAGCAGCATCCCGAAGCTCCTTGGGAACAAGGAGGAGTGCATCTTCTGTTGTCCTACAGACTATAGGAACAAATATTAGACTTAAGGCGACTGCTGCGGCTATCGCTGAAAATCCGTGCATGGGAATAACGATCCAACTGTAAACTATTATTCCAATAACGATCGAAGGTGTACTGTTAAAAAAATCTGCAGAGAATCGAACAATTTTTTTTAGGGTATCATTCCCATATTCGCAGATAAAAATTCCGCTCAGAATCCCAATCGGAGTGCCTATAAAAAAAGTCAGTCCCATGAGAATCAGTGTTCCAATGATGGCATTAGCTATCCCTCCATCTTTTTCTCCAATTGGTTTAGGGAGCTGAGTGAAGAAATCAAAGTCAAGAGAAGAGGCTCCAGATTTAAAGAGAAAAACAAGAATGAAAAGAAAAGGAACGATAACGCATAAAGCTGAAAAAACGCAAAACAACTTAACGAAAATATCTTTGAGTTTTCTTAATAGATAAAATGTGTTCATGATAAAGAAGAGGTTGTATTCATTCTTTCTTTGCCCAGCAGCTTCGTTAAATCGAGTGGTTCTATTCCATGAATGAGAATTTGGGCTAGAATATTTACGACGATTGTTATTGCTCCAAGAATCAAGGCTATTTCGTAAAGTGCACTCAAATGGAGTTTAGATATTGATTCAGCAAATTCATTAGCGAGTACACTGGATAAGGTATAGGCTGGAGAAAACAAGGAAAGAGAAATTTCAGGTTTGTTCCCGATAACCATCGTTACGGCCATCGCTTCACCTATCGCCCTTCCAAGACCAAGGATAGCGGCTCCTAAAAGACCCCTTTTGATGAAAGGCAATATACCGATTCGAATTGATTCCCATTGAGTCGATCCCAGTGCGAATACCGCTTCCTTATATACAGGGGAGATCGATTTAATCATTTCTATAGCCATTGAGATCATTATGGGCAGAATCATAATCGTAATGATAAGACAACCCGATAGCATACTGACGCCATAAAAATCTCCCTGAAAGAGAGGCAAAAATCCTAAATTTCTTTTAAGAAAAGGGACGATGTATTTTTGCAACAAGGGAATAAGTTCAAAAATGGCCCATAGTCCCCAGATCACGCTGGGAACAGCAGACATGATCTGTATAAGCATGATGAGGGGTTTTTGAATCCATTGAGGAGAAAATTCAGTGAGAAAAAGAGCTGTTCCCAACCCTAGAAAAGAGGCAAGGATTAAAGAAAAACCAGCTGACATGGCTGTTCCATAAAGAAATGGCAAAGCTCCAAAGTAGCCTGAAACAGGATTCCAGTCATGATTAAATAAAAAATAGAGGCCGAACTTTGTAACGGTTGGAAGACAATTAATAAATAATTTTTGGGCTGCGAAGACAAGCAGGAAAGGAAGAGAAAAAGCGCAGAGATAAACTAAAATAACAAAAAAATAGTCCTGTAATTGCTGTTTTAATTTTCTCATGCAATTTTAAGAATGTTGCTTTTTTAGATTGGGCATCGAAAAGTTAAATTTCCTCCTGTTTTCATCTTTATTTATTTTTAATAGGCTATTGGGCAGAAGTCATTTTTTTTATTCCGATGAAAATTCACAACTCTCCATTTCCAAAAAAGATCTGAAAGGGGACTTTTCCCTGTTAATGATTCAAGAACGGTTAAAACTTTCTGTCTGAGAGGTTGGGGGAGAGGAGAATAATCTAAGGGAAGTGCATAAGCTTGTCCCTCAGTTAAGGCCCAAGACAAGAATTGGCAGAGATAATCGATTGTGAGCCTGTGCGGGGTGTGACTATTCAATAGTATCCATGTTAGCCCTGCAATGGGATATGCTCCGGGCTGAGAAGAATCCGTTAACGAAATGCGCAAATCATCGCTATCGAAAACTGCAGGAAATGATTGAACGACGCTTCTAATCGAAGGTAACACGTATTGGCCGCAGCGGTTTTTTATGGCAGCCATGGGGAAGTTATTTTGAACTGCATAAGCCAGTTCAAGATAACCGATAGATCCTTGAATCGTTTTGATTGCAGCGGCAACTCCGGCATTTCCTTTAGCTCCTATACCCATCGGCCATTGAACAGCGGTACCCTTCCCGGTATTTTTAGCCCAGCTTGGGCTGATCTTGGAGAGATACTCAGTAAAAATGTAGGTTGTTCCACTTCCATCGGATCTATGGATAATCACAATAGGAAGATTGGGTAGTGGGGATTGAGGATTTAATGCTGCGATCCGAGCATCGTTCCACCGGGAAATATTTCCTAGAAAAATGTCTCCAATAGTATCCTTGTCTAAATAAAGCGTGGTGATTTTAGGCAAATTAAAAGCGATGACTACAGCACCGGCTACGGTAGGAATATGGATTATTCTGTTTTGTTTGCCAGAAATCAAGATATCGGGGATAGGGCTATCGGAACCGGCAAAATCAATTGTTTGATTCAGTAATTGCTGTATGCCTCCACCCGAACCGATAGGTTGGTAATTGAAATGAATGGAGGGCTTAATTTTTGCATATTCGAAAAACCATTTCGAATAGAGAGGATAAGGAAAACTGCCCCCAGCACCGTTGAGTGTCAGATAATCATTGCTATGGGAGCTGACCAGTCCATTCATAAACAGCAAATAGGGAAGAATTAAAATTCCAAGAAAGATAGAAAGTTTTTGAAAAAAAGGCATCTTATTTATCCACTTTTGTGGATTTATTTGTTTTGTCTAATTACCTAGAAATAGTTTAGAACCATCGATAGCTATGAAATGCATTTATTATGACAATGTTTTCTTTGAAATCCAAATAAAAATTAGGATCGTCTTTGGGTTCAATGGATAACCCAAAAGGCTTGTTCTGTGGAGCTGTTCAAGTTTTTTAAATTTATTGGAAATAAGAATAGTCAATCGCTACGTGAATATGTAAAAGAAAAAAGTAAGGACAAAAGGGAATGTAAAAAAGTTTATCTATGATTAAGGAAAACAAGAAGGAAGATCTGTTGTTAGAAAAAAAAAGCCTATTGATTGTTGTAGAAGCAGATCCAGAAAAAAGCCCTCGTTTTGCCGAAGCTTTGAGAGTTGCAGCAGGATTAAGCATGCATCCCCGTTTGTCAGTGAACCTTGTTTTAAAAGCGGATATTTTAAACGATTTAAATGAAGGAAGGTCAGCTTTATGGGTGGATTCAGATATTATTGAGTCGTCTTGGATGGATTTAAAGGAAAATGGATGTCGTATTTTTTCGGCATCCCCTCAAGATGAACGGTTCGATTGTCTCATTCAGTTTGATTGTTAATATGCCTATGGAAATCGAAAATTATATTTTTCAGCAGCAGCAGGTAGTAGAATCAGCTCTTAGAAAATTTGTTACCGAGAAGTCAAAAAAGCCTCGCATTCTTCACGAAGCCATTGATTATTGCTTATTTTCCGGAGGAAAGAGATTAAGGCCCATTCTTTGTTTGGCCGGAGCACATACAGTCTGTCTAAAAAGTGATTGTGCACTTCCCCTGGCTTGTGCCGTTGAATGTATCCATACCTATTCTTTGGTCCATGATGATCTGCCCAGTATGGATAACGATGATTTCAGAAGGGGAAAACCCTCTCTTCATAAAATTTATGGCGAAGCGCTGGCTATTCTTACAGGCGATGCTTTGCTTGCCCTTGCCTTTGAAATAGCCAGTTTATGTTCTCCGGTAGGAAAGAATTATCCCGTTTCTCAAATGATCTGGGAGTTAGCAAGAACCGCTGGGAGCCGAGCATTAGTTGGAGGCCAAGCTGCTGACTTAGAAGCAGAAGGCAAAGAAATTGGATTAAATCAACTTCGATACATCCATTGCAGAAAAACTGCTGCATTAATTACTACTTCTTTGCGTTTAGGTGCAATGGCTGCAGATGCCGACAAGAAAACTTTGAACCTCATCACTCGATATGGGAGATCTTTAGGGCTCGCTTTCCAGATTATCGACGATATTCTTGATGTTACCCAAACGACCGAGGTCTTGGGGAAAAGTGCAGGAAAGGATCAAAAGGCTCAGAAAGCAACATATCCAAGAATAATGGGACTTGAATATTCCAAAAAAGCTGCAGAATTTTATACCCAAAAAGCCCTTTGCTATGCTTCTATGCTTGGGGAGAAAGGGAAACTGCTCTCTGATCTTGCTAACTTTTTGCTGACAAGGAAAAAATAAAATTTTATTCAGCTCCTCGAAAGCCAGCTGGTGTACACCGAAAACATGAAAAATGAACTTGAGAGTTTTGACTGAAAATCGCAACAATGAGAAATGAATGTAAAATTTCTATATCTTCAGAAAAGATTTTTCGTTCCAGTTGTGTTGATTTTCTCTTTTTTAGTTTTTGCCCCTTTTCTTAAAGCCGAGGATGATTTTTTTTCTGCAAAACCTTTTCAACCGACTGATGATGAAAAAATAACTACATTGCCCTCTGGATTAAAATATATCGATTATGTGGTCGGATCGGGCAATGCGGTTGCTCCAGGCAAAAGGGTTACCCTTAATTATGTGGGCAAGTTGGAGGACGGGAAGGTTTTTGATAGCTCTCTTGCGAGGGGAAAGCCTTTTAGCTTTGTACTTGGTGTAAGCCGTATGATCAAAGGATGGGAAGAAGGCGTGTCCACGATGAAAGAGGGAGGCAAAAGAAGACTTATTATTCCTCCAAGTTTAGGATATGGCACAGAAGGAGTAGAAGATATTATTCCTCCGAATGCCACGCTTATTTTTGATATAGAAGTCCTTAAAGTAGAATAGGAGTTTTATTTTTTCAATACTGTTGCTAAAAAAGGAGCCATTGGATCGTCCATGTCATTGAGTTTTTATTTTTCGTATTGACCAAAACGAAAAGAATCGTTATCCACAATTCCCATGCATTCAGGAATGCTTTTTTTAAAAAAGGACAGTCGAGAAGAAGATAAGTCTTTTCATTCTTCTCCACTCGTTTTAGTAGAAGAAAGCCTAAATCTTCCTCAAAGAGTAGAAGAAACGATAAAAAAAGCTCAAAGATATCTCCTGTCGATACAGAAGGAAGATGGGCATTGGGTGGGAGAGCTTTTTGTTGATGTAACTTTGGCTTGCGATTGCATTCATCTGATGCATTGGAGAGGAAAGATTGATCATAAAAAGCAAAACAGGTTAGTAAAGCATATTCTTGATAGGCAACTGCCTGATGGCGGATGGAACATTTATCCTGGAGGACCAAGCGAAGTCAATGCGACGGTGAAGGCTTACTTCGCCCTCAAGCTGGCCGGTTTCTCGGCAGATGAACCCTTAATGGCCAAGGCAAGATCGACTATTCTTAGACTTGGGGGTATACCCAAATGTATGACCTATACTAAGCTGGGTTTGGCTCTCTTGGGAGTTTACCCCTGGGATCGATTGCCTGTAATACCTCCTGAAATCATTCTCTTCCCGAATTGGTTCCCTTTCAATATTTATGAAATCTCGGCTTGGAGCCGAGCAATGCTTGTGCCTCTTTCTGTTATCCATCATTTCAAACCCACAAGACATCTGCCTGAAAAATACCAACTTCACGAGCTTTTCCCCTATGGAACCGAACATGGGAAATTTTCCTGGCTGAAAAAGGGCGCAAAATATTTATCTAAACAAGGATTATTCCTGGCCTGTGATAAGTTTTTGCAATACTGGGATAAATCCTCTTTGAAGCCTTTTAGAAAGCAGGCATTAAAGAAAGCCGAAAAATGGATTCTAGAAAGAATATCCACAGGATCAGATGGCCTTGGTGCGATTTTCCCGGCAATGCATTATGCGATCATGGCCTTGATCGCCTTAGGTTATACGGAAGATAATGCAATTCTTAAAAAAGCGATTTATGATTTCGAAGGTTTGGAAGTGGATGACAAGAAAAACGACGACTTAAGAATACAACCCTGTTTCTCCCCTGTATGGGATACTGCTGTCGGATTGGTTGCGTTGGCTGAGTCCGGGGTAGAAAAAAATGCAGCAGAATTAAAAAAAGCCGCCCATTGGCTCATAGAGCGAGAAATTAAAATAAAAGGTGATTGGTATGTGAGGAACCCCCATCCAGAACCGAGCGGATGGGCTTTTGAATATAACAATGTTTATTATCCAGATGTCGATGACACCCTTATGGTTCTTTTAGCGCTTCGATTGATTGATATTGATGATAAAATGAAAAAAGAGGAGCTCATCCAGAGGGCATTAAGATGGGTGATTAGTTTTCAGTGTAAAAATGGAGGCTGGGCTGCTTTCGACAAAGATGTCTATAAAAAGTGGCTTGAGGATATTCCTTTTGCCGATCACAATGCCATTCTTGATCCTCCTTGCTCGGATATAACGGCTAGGGCACTTGAACTCTTTGGGAAAATGGGCATCAAGAAAACAGAAAAATTTGTTCAAAAAGCCATTGCTTATCTTAAAGAGACCCAGGAAAGTGATGGATCATGGCTGGGAAGATGGGGAGTAAATTATATTTATGGCACCTGGCAGGCCTTGAGAGGGTTGCAGGCGATTGGGGAGAATATGAATCAGGAATGGATTTTAAGAGCTAGGGACTGGCTGGAGTCTTGCCAGAATGAAGATGGAGGTTGGGGAGAAACACCAGCTTCCTATGATAACTCCCAACTTAAAGGCAAAGGTCCAAGTACGGCTTCTCAGACAGCTTGGGCTGTTAGCGGAATTATGGCCTGTGGAGATATATTTCGTCCAAGTGTTATGCGGGGAATTAAGTGGCTATGTGACAGGCAGCTTTCTGACGGATCTTGGGCTGAGGAGTTCTTGACGGGAACCGGCTTTCCAGGCGTTTTTTACTTAAAGTATGATATGTATAGAAATGCTTGGCCGCTGCTCGTTATTGGAGAATATAAAAGACTTTATTTAAAAGCAAAAGAACAGGCTTCCTATTGGGTTGATGGAACTATCGGTCGTGTGAGGAAGAACGGAAAGCTTCCTGCGGTATGATAGCTCTTGGATTTGCTATCGAACACGAAGCTAAAGAGCTGTTGCGTCGTGTTTTTAGGGAGAAAAAGGAAGTAGAGGGACAACCCTGTTATCTAGGAGAATATGCACGCAAAGAAATATGTGCTACAGTACTAGGAATGGGGAAAAACAGGTCTGCACGAAGTGCAGAAATCTTGATTCGTAATTTTTCACCCTCTCTTTTTGTACTCGCGGGTTATTCGGGTGCATTAGTTCCAGGTATTAAAAAAGGGGAGGTGTGTGTAGTTGAAAATTATCTTTCTGAAGAACTTCGTCCTATTTTGATTGGACAAGGATTAGCTTTTTACAAAGCTGTTTGCTCAGATGTTATTGTTGCTGATCCCGAAAATAGGACAAAAATTGCAACTATTTCTTCTGCTCAGATCGTGGACATGGAAACCGAGGCGGTTTACAATGCTGCTAAGGCGCATAATATCCCTTTTTGTTCTATTCGTGTTATCAGTGATGAGTATGGAGAGAAGCTTCCTGTTGGAGCGATGCTCTCTTCATGGGATTCAGAAAGGGGTAAATCCAGGCCCTTGGCTTTACTGCGCTATCTTTTTATCCACCCGGAGGAAGCTTTCCCTTTTTTCCGATTCGTCCAAGCCTTACCTCTAGTTCGGACCAAGTTGACCAAGGCCGTTCTTACGCTTATTTATAATTTAGAAATATAAGGAATTCCACTATGAGTGAAAAAATAGATTCAGAGTTGGATATCAAATTAACTCCTTTGGCATTATCGAAAATAAGAACATTAGTTCCTCCCAGTTCTGGTAATGTTTTGAGGATCTCTGTGTATAAGGGTGGATGCGCAGGGTATGAATATCAATTAGAGATCTGCTTACCTAAGGAAAATGATATCCGGCTCAACTTTGAAGAAATTACCCTTGCTGTTGATCCAGAAAGTTGTCCCTTTTTATCAGGTTCAACCATCGATTACAAAGAAGGGTTAACACAAGGTGGTTTTAGAGTTATAAATCCTCGAGTCAAATCAACATGTGGATGCGGCTCATCATTTCAGATTTAAGCTTTTAGTTTTTCCTTTCTCTTAATAAATAAAGAATAAATAATTTTTTTTATTATGTCAGCGCGTAAAGCCTATCCTTTTGATGACATTGAACCTAAATGGCAACATTATTGGCTTGATAAAAGGCTTTTTCGTGCAGCAGATCCAGGGGAAGAAGGTTCGAACAAACCCAAATTTTATGTTTTGGACATGTTCCCTTATCCTTCAGGGAGCGGTCTTCATGTGGGTCACCTTGAGGGTTACACCGCATCGGATATCATCGCCCGCTACAAAAGAATGAAAGGGTTTAATGTCCTGCATCCCATGGGATGGGATGCTTTTGGACTTCCTGCCGAGCAGCATGCGATTTTAACAGGGACTCATCCAGCGATTACGACAAAACAAAATATCGCTAATTTCAAACGTCAGATTCAATCGATGGGTTTTTCTTATGATTGGAGCAGGGAAATCGATACAACCGATCCCGCTTATTATAAATGGACACAATGGATTTTTTTAAAACTATTTGAAAAGGGATTGGCATATGTCGCTGAAGCCCCCGTGTGGTATTGTCCAATGCTCAAAACGGTCCTTGCTAACGAAGAAATCATCCATACCCCGGAAGGTCCGAGATCTGAAAGAGGAAATCATCCTGTTATTAGGAAACTTTTTAGGCAATGGTTTCTGAAAATAACGGCTTATGCTGAAAAACTGTTGGAGGGATTAGAGACTGTTCAATGGCCCGAGTCGATTAAAGAGATGCAACGCCATTGGATTGGAAGGAGTGAAGGAGCATTAATCAAATTTGCTGTTGAAGGCAAGGAGTTGGAAATAGAAATCTTTACCACCAGGCCTGACACGTTATTTGGAGCTACGTTTTTGGTTCTGGCACCCGAACATCCCCTTGTTGAAGCGATAACGGCTGTTGAATATAGGAATGAAGTGGAGAATTATCGTGCGGCGGCCTTTTTGAAATCCGACTTGGAAAGAACTGAACTATCCAAGAATAAAACAGGAGTCTGGACAGGCGGATATGCGATTCATCCTGTAACGGGAGATAAATTACCTATTTGGATTTCGGACTATGTCCTTATGACTTATGGAACAGGAGCTATAATGGCTGTTCCCGCTCATGACTACAGAGACTATGAATTTGCAAAAACTTTTGGTCTTCCCATAAAAAAAGTGGTTGTACCTGAGAAGCAGACCGAAGAAATAGGCTCTGAATGCTTTACCGGTGAGGGCGTAGCTGTGCATTCTGGATTTATTTCGGGGCTTAGGACAGCTGAGGCAAAGAAAAAAATAATCGAGTGGCTTGAAGAAAAAAAACGGGGAAAAAAAGATATACAGTACAAACTAAGAGATTGGCTTTTCTCTCGCCAAAGATATTGGGGAGAACCCTTCCCGATAATATGGAAGGAAGGCAAGCCTCTGCCCGTTCCAGAGGAAGATCTGCCTGTTTTACTACCTGATCTTGATGATTTTACTCCTACCGATGAAGGTATTGCTCCTTTGTCGAGGAAAAAAGATTGGGTTGTATTGCCAGATGGAGGCAAAAGAGAAATTAATACTATGCCTCAGTGGGCAGGATCCTGTTGGTATTACTTAAGGTATTGTGATCCCTCGAATGAAAAATTGCCTTTTGCAGCTCAAAAAGAAAAATATTGGCTGAGTCCGCATGGAGTCGATTTATATATTGGCGGAGCAGAACATGCCGTTTTGCATCTTCTTTATGCCCGATTCTGGCACAAGGTTCTCTATGATATAGGCTTGGTATCCAGCCCTGAACCTTTTTATAAATTAGTCAATCAAGGGATCATTCTAGGAGAAGACAATCAAAAAATGGCAAAATCAAGAGGAAATGTGGTTAATCCAGATGCTATAATACAGGAGTTTGGAGCAGACACTTTACGTCTTTTCGAAATGTTTTTAGGTCCCCTACAACAGAGTAAGCCTTGGTCTTCCAAAGGACTTGAAGGTCCTTATCGATTCTTAGCAAGGGTTTGGAGATTATTTATGGATGAGGATGGAGAGGGCTTGTGGGTCCTTAAAAAGGATATTGTTGATGAAGAGCCGCCACTGCCCATTAAAAAGCTTCTTCATCAGACCGTGGCAGAAGTCACCCAGGATATAGAGAATTTTCAATTTCACACCGCCATTGCTAAGCTGATGACTTTTGTTAATGAGTTAACAAAAGAAAAAAAAAGGTGGAAAAGTGTTCTTGAAAAACTTCTGTTGCTCCTCTCTCCTTTTGCTCCCCATATCTGTGAGGAGCTGTGGCATAATATAGGTCATAAAGACTCTCTTGCTTACGAACCTTGGCCTGAATATGATCCAAAATTTTTGGAGGAAGAATGGGTAGAAATCATTGTTCAAATTGATGGAAAAGTTCGGGGACGGCTGAGAGCAAAGAAAGACGCTGATAAGGATGAGCTGACAACGAAGGCTACAGATATTCCTGCAATTGCTAAATGGCTTGAAAACCGGGTTTGTTCAAAAATAGTCTATGTCCCTAATAGGCTTATCAATTTTGTCCTTGAATGAGAATAGAAAGCTGCGCCTTTCAACTATAAATAGACTTTTAAATAGCTTCAGAGGCAGAAGAAAAATTAAAATCTTTGACTAACAAGGGGGGAACAACAGCAGGAAATTCGTCTATTTCACTCCCTATAGCAGAAAGTGGTTTCCCCATGGCTATAACATTTTGAAGCATTTTAATAGGACTTTGATTGAATCGAAAATTATTTAGCGCTTTACTTATTTTTCCTTTTTCAATGAGAAATGTTCCATCTCGCGTAAGACCCGTATAAATAAGCGATTGGGGATCCGCTTCCCTTATATACCAAAGCCTTGTAATTAAAATGGCTTTGTCGATGGATTGGATTAGTTCATCAAGAGATAGTGGACTCCCAGACATGATTATGTTGGAAGGTTCAGCAATGGGTTGTTTATTTTGCTTTTTTGCCCAAAATCTGGAATAAATAAGTTGACAAAGAACCCCATTCTGTATCCAAGGAGTTCTCAAGCAGGGAAGCCCCTCTGTGGAAAAAATGGATCCTGGTGTTCTTGGGTCAGAGGGATCAGAAATGATAGTTATATTATGGGGGAATAAAAGTTCTCCAATGCGATTACCTCCTCCAGGTTTAGAAAAAACGCTTCTTCCCTCGTCCGCCATCCGGCCATCCATGGAGAATAACATAAGTCCAACAAGATCCACTGCGGCCGAAGGTTCGAGAAGAACGGTATAATGGCCGGGATCCAGGGAAATTTTTTCCCTGCCTGCAATAGCTTTACGTATTGCAGATTCTATGAGTTTCTCTGGATTGATATCCGAGGGATGAAAAACAAGAGCGCCTGCCCAACCCGAACCTTTGCCATCATGAGTTCTGGCTGTAGCGGTCAGTTGTAGATTAGCAAATTTTTGATAGCCAAAAAGCCCGCTTGTATTAGCTATGGCTATAAAATATTTTTGCCATTTAACATAACAACTGATGTCTATACCCGAAGATTTCTCTCTGGAAAGCATATCCATGGCATGGGCAATCATCCTACCTAGGTCTTCTATTGAAAGATTCCCCATCTCTTCAGCGTAAGAAAAACTATGGGGATAGAATTGAGGCCCAAGAGGAGGAAGAAATTCAGGATCAGGAGGGGCAACCTTTGCAAGCCTTTCGCAATACCTTAATCCCTGTTCTATTTCCGCTTTTCTTAGCTGATTTAATGTGTAACTTGCAGTTCTATTGCCGAACGCTGAATTTAGCGTTAACTTCAAAGATTTTTCTGTGCCGTTAGTATTCAAGGAATTCTTGCTTATGCGGATATTTGTGGACAGCCCTCCTCTTGCCTCCAAAACCAAACTATCCGCTTTGGATAATGAAATGATGGATCCTAAAAGATCTTTTGTTTCAGTTTCAGTAAGAATCATGAATGCAAACGGATATTGAGGACATCGATGTTTCTAAATCGAGCGGGAACAGCGCCATGTGAAACGGGAGCTAATTGAGAAGGTTCCCCTTTGCCGCAGAAAAGGGTTCCGCAAAGCTGATATTCATCTTTGCCACAAATCCCGTCACAGGATTTCCAAAAAGATTGTGTGTTACCTTGATAAACAACATCCCGAAGCATTTGACCGATTTTTCCGTTTTTAATTTCATAAAAAAGCTGACCTCCAAATTGAAAATTATATCTTTGCTGATCTATGCTCCAACTCCCATCACCCATGATGTATAGGCCGTCATCTACTCCAGAGATAAGATCCTCTAAACGTTCATTTTTTTCACTTGGGATAAGAGAAATATTAGGCATCCGTTGGATGGGAAAATAATTATAATTTTGAGCATAACTGCAACCGTTAGATTTCTCTTTGCCGATCCATTGAGCTTGTCCGATAGACATTTGAAAGTTTTTAAGTATCCCTTTTTCGATAATGAAGAAATCCGCCCAACTTGAAGGTATGCCATCATCGTCGTAACCTGCAGTGGCAAGTCCACCAAGTTGGGAGCGATCTGCTCTTACAGAAACGATAGGGCTTGCAAAATCAAACCGATTTAATTGATCGGGTTTGAGAAATGAGGTTCCGGCATAGTTTGCTTCAAGGCCCATAATTCTATCCAGCTCTGTAGAATGACCTATGGTTTCATGAATGGTCAGCCAAAGGTTTGTAGGGTGGATAACGAGGTCTTTTTTGCCGGGGCGAACCGGTTTAGCATGCAGTTTTTCTTTTGCTTGATCTGTAGCTTCCTCTACTTCTTTAAGGAAAGCTTTTTTATCAACAACCTCCATACCCCCTGATCGGGGAGAGGCCAGGCTTGCCCTGGTCTCAAATTTCCCTTCCTTACTATCTACGACCGTGATGATAAACCGAGGGTACGTTCTCAAAAAAGTTTGTTCTATCCAGGACCCCAAGGAGGAAGCATATACTCGTAATTCTTTGTGAAAGAGCAAAAAAGATCGACAAAAATGTGCACCCGATTTAGCTGCTTTATCATTAAGATCAAGTAAAAAATGGGTTTTTTCTTCCAATGGCATTTCAAAAGGATCAACAACCACTTTTTGATGCCATGCTCCTTGTATAGAAGGTAGATTTTCTAATTCTACTCGCCTGGTGTTGAATTTTCTGCAATGTTTAGCTAGTTCTATAGCTTCTTTTGTCTTTTCTTCAGCTTCTTTAGATTCAAGAATATTTGAAGAGGCAAACCCCCAGGTTCCATCGAAAAGAACTCTTATGCCCATTCCGCAATCAAAACTTCCTCCTAGTTCTTCAATCCTATTTTCTCTGGATAGAATTCTCTCTTTTTGAGACCAAACTATGCGGATATCACAAAACTGACAACCGTAAATTCTAGCCGTATGCAGAGCGGTTTCAGCAATAAGTGTGGCCAACCTTTTGCTCTGTTCTCTTTCCCAGAATTCGATGGGCAGGGAAGCAGATAAAACAGGAGACATCTTTATGGTAAGCAAACTCCCCGCTAACTTTTTAATAAAATTTCTTCGATCGCAGTTCAATTGTGCTTAGGCTATATAAAAGCATAAGAACGGATATTCTCAAATCAAAAAGCTGTTTCTATGTACAAAGATATGACTTGTTTATGTTTGGTCAGCTGATTATAATTTCAATTTTATGCCTAATGAAACGACAGAATGGATTTCTAAAAATCGGGAAAGATTATTTTTTCTTCTAGAAAATCTTATTCGTATTCCTACCGTTAATCCTCCTGGAGAAAAATATTTAGAAATCGTGGAGTTTTTGGATAAAGAGTTTCGCCGTTTAGGATTGGATACGCAAATTATCGCTGTGCCAGATGAGATTGTTAAAAAGCAGCTGGGAACGGCTACCTATCCCAGATATAATTTTATAGCACGGTGGAATATAAAAGCGCAAAAAACTGTTCTTTTTAATTCTCATTTTGACGTTGTCCCTGTATCTGGAAAGTGGAGACACGATCCGTTTAAAGGTTATAGGGATGAAAAATGGATATTTGGTAGAGGCTCTGTGGACATGAAAGGACCACTAGCAGCCAGCATCTTTGCCATCGAGGCGATTAAGGAATTAAAAATCGATCCTGTTTTTAATGTGGAATATGCACTGGTTGCAGATGAAGAAATTGGAGGGGAGTTGGGTTCAGGATATATCATCAAAAATAAGTTTGTGGATCCAGATTTTGTTATCGTTTGTGAAGGAGGATTAGGAAAAAAAATTGGAATTGGGCATAATGGTATTCTCCAACTTAATATTACGGTATTAGGTAAAGCCTCACATACGGCTTATCAGGAAAAAGCTTTGAACTCTTTTCTGGAAATGGTGAATCTGGTTGAGTATCTTGAGGGTTTTTTTAAAAAGAAAATAGGAGAGGCCAAAAGAGTATTTATAACTCCATCTAGAGAAAAGCTCAGGCCAATTGTCAATATGGGTGGAGTGATCTCATCTGGAGCTGGAGCAAAAATAAATATTGTTTCGGCGCAATCTTCTTTTACTCTTGACCGACGATTGACACCATCTGAGAATTTGGAGGAAGTTGAAAAAGAGATTAGAGACGCGATAGGAAAATGGACAAAAAAAAGAGGCACCAAAGTAAGGATAGAAGTCATTCATAGGACTGAACCATGTGCTATTGGGTATCAATCAGCTTTTACGAAGTCTTTTAAACGAGCCGTAGAGAAAATAAAAGGGAAAAAGGCGGTTTTTACGATAAGCAAAGGAGCTACAGATATGCATTTCTTTGTTAAGGAGAAAAATTGTGAAGCTGTGGGTTATGGTGTTGATGGCAAAGATATTCATGCGATCGATGAGAAAGCATCCCTAGATGATCTTGTCAAAACAGCACAGGTTTACGCTGAGTTCCTTTGTTCTCCTTGTCCATAAGTTCTTCTAAGGTGCAAAATTGAGATATTTTAAAAAATGCTGAATTTGCACCCGTTGGGAATTGAACCCAAAGCCTTCGGCTCCGGAGGCCGACGCTCTATCCTATTGAGCTACGGGTGCATTTATGGGTGATAAAAAACTATAAGGACAAAATAGATAAAAAAAGAATATAAAAAGCAAGACTAGCGCAGGGGGCCTAATCTTTACTTTCGTCCATGGAAAGCCCTTCGGTTAATTCCTTTTCTTTAACACGACCCTTCCGCGCTAAATAATCTTCTACGAGCATGATTTGCTCTTTGCCTGCCCGTTGGATCATTTTCAAGAGTTGATCCATGATCGTTACTTCTTCCAGTTGTTCTTTCACAAACCATTGCAAAAAGTTATCAGAGGTGAAATCCTTTTCTTCTTTTGCTAGCCTAACTAACTCATGGATTTCCTTTGTGACATTAATTTCTCTTTCAAGAGATAACCTGATGGCTGATTCAGGATCTTTAAAAGAAGAATCTGCAGCCGGGATGGGGGGAATATTCACGGGTACATCGTTATCGATCAGAAACCGAATGAATTTTAATGCATGTTGTCTTTCCTCGTCGGCTTGTTGAAAGAAAAAAGAAGCCAGTTCGGGAAGAGCTTCTATTTCGAAATAAGAACCAATGGCTAAATATAAAATAAAAGCCTGGAATTCGCTGCCTATTTGTTTATATAGAGAGGGAATAATTTTTTGACTAATGATCATACTTAACATGTAATGAAATTGAGATAAAATAAAAGAAAAATCCTTTTTCTTTTTAGAGGGATGACTTATTTTGCCCTTTCAAGAAATTCCATTGTAAATTTCCTGTAACTTACACAACCACTACAAGAAGGATCATAAAGAGTAATGGGCTTGCCATAACTGGGTGCCTCCGCTAAGCGGACCGTCCTTGGTATAATGGTATCAAAAACAAGATCCGGAATATGTTTGCGCACATCCTCGACAACCTGCTTGCAGAGGTTGGTTCGACTATCATACATGGTCAAAAGAATGCCTAAAATACCCGGAGGGAAAGGGACCATTTTTTTGAGGTTTTCCAGCAGTTTAAACATTTTTGCTAATCCTTCTAAGGCATAGTATTCACACTGGATAGGAATGATGAGCCAATCCGCAGCAACCATGGAGTTAACCATGAGAAGTCCTAGGGCAGGGGGACAATCAAGAATAACATACTGATAGGATGTGTCTGCTAAGGAATCCCTGAAGATCTTTCTGAAAAAGGAAAAAGAATCAGATCCTTCTAATGTTTCGTTTTCCCAATTTGCAAGTTCCAAGTTTGACGGAATAAGATCGAGGTTCATATAGGGAGTTGAGATAATCTGGTCTTTAAGCGGTTTTTCTCCTGTTAAGACAGGGAAAAGGCTCTTTCCTGAATCAAGGGAAAAACCTATGCCACTGGTGGCATTAGATTGCGGATCTACATCAATGAGTAGGGTTGAAAATCCTTTTTCAGCAAGACAAGCAGAAAGGTTAATCGCGGTTGTAGTTTTTCCTACTCCTCCCTTCTGATTTGCAATTGAAATAAATTTCATGGGTATTTAACCCTAAGTAAAAAAACTAAATTATCAATTTGTTCATTTTGAGCTAGAATGAAAGTCTAATATTTTTAGTTTATCTTTCTTTCTGCAATGCAAGATCATACATAAGAATAGAGAGACTTGACATTTTTTATAATGTTTTAATATTAAATTCTCTTTTTCATGATCAAGGTTGAGAATCTAGTAAAAACCTATTCGGGTTATACAGCCCTTAACGGGATAAGTTTTGAAGTTAAAAAAGGAGAAATTGTCGGATTCCTTGGACCCAATGGGGCCGGGAAAACGACAACTATGCGTATCTTGTCGTGTTATCTTCCTCCAACGAGTGGAAAGGTTGAAGTTGCCGGCTACGATGTTCTCCAAAAGCCTCTTGAGATTAAAAAAAGAGTGGGCTATATGCCTGAAAACGTTCCACTTTATACCGATTTGAGAGTAATTGAATATTTAAAGTACAGGGCAAAACTGAAGGGAATTAGAGGCAAAGAACTGACCGAAAGAGTTCAATCAGTGCTGAAGCTTTGTCATATCGAAGAAGTGGCTTCAAGTATTATTGGAAATTTATCTAAAGGTTATCGTCAAAGGGTTGGCCTTGCCGATGCTCTTATTCATGATCCGGATCTTCTTATTTTGGATGAGCCAACTATAGGGCTTGATCCCAATCAGATTCGGTCCGTTAGAGAACTGATACGCAATTTAGGTCAACGCCATACGATCATTCTTTCATCTCATATTTTGAGCGAAGTGGAAGCAGTATGTACGAGAGTTTTGATCATAAACAAAGGCAAAATAGAGGCGGCAGATACTCCTGAAAACCTTTCGAAACTTGTTAGAGGTGGCAGTGTTGGAGCGCTTAGGCTGGAGATACTCTGTAAGCCTTCAATAGCTAAAGAAGAATTTGAACTTATTGGAGATGTCGATGAAGTGGAGATATTAGAAGAATATCCGGATGGATGGATAGTTATTCAACTTTGGCCTAAACTGGGCAGCGATATAAGGGATAAGGTTTACAATGTTATACAGAAAAAGGGTTGGAAACTCAGGGAGATGTCAAGGGTAAAAGCCACTCTGGAAGATATCTTTGTGGAATTGACACAGGATTAAAATCTTCACTGCATATTATGTCAAATGACAGTTTTAAATAACAGCTTGACGGTCGAGGAATCACTATGGCTCTTATGACTTTGCTTCAGAGAGAAATTAAAAGTTTCTTTGTCTCACCTATAGCCTATATCCTTCTTTTTTCCTGTTCCTTGATTAATGGAGCTAGCTTTGTTTTCTGGCTCAATTACATGACCATCAACAACATAAAGGAATTTACTCTTTTGCAAGCCTGTATGAATGCCTTTTTTTTCTGGTTTCTGCTTCTTGTACAGATACCTGTTTTGACCATGAGATCATTTTCAGAAGAATATAAACTAGGAACTATCGAGATGATACTGACGGCTCCGGTTAGGGAATGGGAGTTGGTTCTTTCAAAGTTTCTTGGATCTGTCTGTTTTTTTTCTATCCTTTGGCTACCTATGATTTTATACTTGGGTGTTTTACGTATAGTTTACGGTCATTCTTTAGGCATGAGTGTGGGCATGATTGTTCTGCCTTTTTTGATGTTGCTTCTCATTGGGATGTTTTTCATATCCATTGGAATATTTGTTTCTTCCCTTACAAAAAATCAGATTGTTGCTGCAATTCTTTCCTTCGCTTTTATTTTTCTTATCTTTTCGTTAAGTTTCCTCATTTATCTCGGAATTGCAGGGCAAACCCGGGAGATGATCTCTTATCTGTCTTTCCTGGACCAGATGGATACCTTTTCACGAGGTATCTTTGACTCACGGCCTGTGGTGTTGTTGCTTTCAACAACTTTCTTGTTCTTATTTCTGACGGAGAGAATTTTAGAATGGAGACGGTTGAGAGGATAACTCACGAACAGAATAATAGGAAGAAAAGAGAAAGGCGGATATGAAGGGAGTTATGGTTTCTCATCCATTAAGATTTCAACTTCGAATTAATAATATACTGACTATTCTGTTGATGTTTGCCATCGTGTGGATGGTTAATTATTTAGGATACAAATATTATTTTCGAAAAGATTTATCTAAAGGAGGATTATATACTCTTTCTTCTAAAACAATCAATCTTTTAAAGTCTTTACCAGAGCCTGTTAAAATAATCGTTAGTTTGACTAACTCAAAACTCCAATCCGATATCGATAATCTTCTTAAAGAATACAAATATTATGGTGGCAATAAAATAATTATAGAACATATAGATCCTGCCTTGAACCTTGAGAAAGCCGAAGCCTTAGCGAAAAGGTTAAAATTTGATCTTCAAGAAAATGTTGTTATTTTCGAATACAAAAATTTTCATAAGTTTGTCAGTGATAATCAACTGGTGGAATATGATAATTCAGTGGCCATGTTAGGCCAAGCTCCTTCGATTAAATCCTTCAAAGGAGAACAACAGTTTACTGCAGCTATCTTATCTGTCGTGGAGGGGAAACCTTCAAAAGTCTATTTCCTTACAGGTCATGGAGAACGAAATATAGATAATTACACTCAACCTGGAGGCTATGGGATTATTGCTGCTCAGATAAGAAAAGAAAATATGGAACCTCTTACTCTTAATTTGCTTGAAACGGGAGCTGTTCCCGATGATGCTTCGATTCTTGTTATTGCTGGGCCAAAAAATCCCCTTTCTTCTTCTGAAATTCAAGCTATAACCCGTTACTTGGATGCCAAGGGAAAGCTTATCGTTCTTGAAGGGGCCAATTCAAATTCGGGCTTGGAACCGTTACTTTCGACTTACGGAATAGTTTTTCAAAACGATAAAGTGGTTGCCATTGGCAGGCTTGTTGGCGGTATTGGTGGGGAAATGATTATCGACAAAGCAGCGGGCACCCATTTTGCTGATCATCCTGCGGTAAAAGCCATGATGGGGTATACATTGCAACTTCCTGATTGTCGTTCTATCAGCTTATCTAACGATCAATCCAATCCTAATGTCAAAAAGCTGACAGCTCTTGTAAAGACCCCTGAGGGGTTTTGGGGAGAAGTGAATTGGAAAAAGGAGGAAAAGCCTAAGTATGATCCAACTGAAGACATTGCAGGTCCTTTAATCCTTGCAGCGGTGTATGATGGAGGTGAGGTCCCAGCGAAAGAAGGGATTCATGTTTATGGGACAAGGATAGCCGCGGTTGGTTCATCGGCATTTCTTGCTAATCAATATATAAAGCCAGATGGTGTTGATTTTTTTATAAACTTGCTTAATTGGATGCTTCAAAAAGAAATGGCATTGGGTATTGCTCCAAAATCTGTTCAAGAATTTGGACTCAGTGTTCCAGCCTCTCAAAGACAAACTGTGGCTATGATTTGCCTAGTTACAATTCCCTTTGCTTTCTTGGTGATGGGTGTAGGTATGTATTTTTCAAGGAGAAGATGACCTAATGCTCGAGGTAAGATGAAAAATTTTCGCTCTACCCTACTTCTTTTTATTGTTACTGCTTTGTTGATCGTTTACATCTCTTTTTTCGATAAGCGAATAAAATCTACAGAGGAACGACAACGAACAGAGAACGAGCTTTTTCATGTAGAGTCAAGTGATATAAACTGGTTACAGATCAAATCCCCAACGGAAACTGTCATACTGGAGAAAAAGGATAATCAGTGGAAAATTACCTCTCCTCTACGCGTTGATGCCGATGAAAGAACGATTGATCGCTATTTGATTGATCTTCAGTACCTTGAAGTACGAAGAAAGATTTCCCAGAATGAGATTCCTAAAGAGGATATTTTAAAACAATGGGGGTTTTCTAATCCTTCTTTGGAAGTCAGTTTCAGGACATCGAAAGAGAAATACGATTTAATCATTGGAAGAAAAACGGCTGTCAGCGAGTTGGTTTATGCTAAGACTTCTATGGGTACAAATTCCCCGATTTATCTGATCAGCTCTAGTATTGCCGACTCCCTAAAGAAAGGATTGGATGATTTACGTAGCCGGGTTGTATTTCATTTCAACCCTTTTAATATAGAAAAATGTGGGATAAGACAACTCAGTGGTCCTTCTTTTTCAGATTATGTGGTACTAAAGAAAGGAAAGCAGTGGGAGCTTCAAAAGCCGGTTTTAGCAAGGGCCGATGGCACAAAATTAGAAGAATGGTTTAACGAACTTCTTTCTTTGCGCATAGACAAGTTTGTTTCTGATGACGGATCGAATCTAAACCAATATGGATTAGATAGTCCAAAGTATCAGATATGGATTGGACAGACGGGGAAAAAAGAGGAAGATAAGCTTCTCATCGGAAATAGTGTCTCTTCGAATTCGAAAGAAATATACGCGAAAATGGCTTCAAACAATTCTGTTTTTATCCTCCAAACAGATTTAATCACTAGAGTTGTGCAAAATTTTGTAGATATAAGGGACAAGCATGTATTTCCTGCATTTACTGAAGACCAGGTTGATAAGATAGGGTTCCAAGCCAAGAATTTGAAATTGTTTTATGTTAAAAAAGCCAACGAGTGGCAAGCTGAAGAAGCTGGAAGGGAGATGATGTTGGCTAATAAAAATAAGATTAAAGATTTCATAGAGTCCTTGCATAATTTGGAATCACATGAAATTAAGCAGGAACAGATGGAAAATAAAGGCTATGGGTTGGACAATCCCGAAGAGACAATAGAAATGGAGTTCAACCCGGGGATAACTTCGGATAAAGCCCAAAAAGTAGCTCTTTATCTAGGGAAAACCGAAAATGGATTTGTTTATGCTAAGAATTCAATTGAACCTTTTGTCTATACTCTCAAGGAAGATTTTATTAAAAACCTACCGAAAACACCATGGGATTGGAAAGATTTGTCAGTTATTCAATTAGATCCCCAAGAAATCACCCAATGGGATGTTTCCTCCGCTCTTCAATCCTTTTCTGTAAAAAGAAAAGAGGGGAAACTCGTATCTACAGGGATATCGGATATGGATGAGGAAAAACTCAAGGATTGCCTGGAGTTTCTTTCACATCTCAAAGCGGTAAGATGGTTAGGTCCTCCCACTCAAGGAATGGAACTCTCTAAACCTCAGGTAAAAATTACCATCCATGCCAAAAAGAACTATGTGCTGCTTATTGGACTCTCTTTACCGACAGGGGGTAGATCAGCCTTGATAGAAGGAGAACCATTGGCTTTTGAATTAGACGAATCGATTTACAAAATACTTGTATCCCCTAAAAGCACACCCAACCCTTCACAAGAAGCCCAGCCCCAAGCTTCGAGATAATTTTAGGGTTTGGAGTCCTGTGAAGAACAGGAGTTATTTAGCTCTTTTTCGGTTTCTTTAGCTTTTTGAATGTCCTGATATTTTTTTATGCTTTTAAAGATGATGCAATAGGCTACCACAGCAATAGGCAGACCAATGACAAGTGAGCCAATAAACATTGGCCATCCTATATGATAAAGTTCTTTCCAGCTTATCAATTGCCTCAGTTCAAGGTGTCTAAGTTTAGGTAGAGTCTTTTTGAGCTGATGAGTATCGGTGCCAAGCAATATTAACCCTATTTTGTATTCCAACCACATCAGTCCTGGGATAAAAGGTAAAATCACATCATGAGCAGCAACCCCTATTGCTGCAGCAACTTTACTTACCCGGATGACCCAAGCTGAAAGTATAGCTAGAATAGTTTTGAATCCCCAAAAAGGAGTAAATCCATAAAAGACACCTATCGCAAAACCCAGGGCAATGGAATGAGCGGAAACAGGTAATTTTTTAAGTGTACTATGACTTTTCTCGAAATGATGGATGAAAAATGAAAAACAACTCTTTTTTTGGGTCACTTGTTCAGAAATAGTTTTAGAAGACTTTTCCATATTAATAACTTAATAGCAACAAACACCGACAGGAAACATTAAGATTAGCCAAGCAAAAATAACAAGCAAAGAGTTTATTTTTTCTTTTGGACTACGCCATCGAGAAAAATTTCAATAAAATTATCTATGATCTCGTTTTCTTGGATCTGACGGTCATCAAGTTCGAAAAGAGTATTAACAACAAGGTAATGGGAGATAATTCCAATGAAAGCACTCGATATAAGGTATGGATTTAATCTCTTAAAAATATTCCTCTCGATCAGATGGGAAACATAATCTTCAAGCCTCTTGCGGATTTCTAAAACAAAACAGTTGCAGAACATTTTTGATAATTCGTGCCGTTCGAGAGCACTGAAATAAAGGAGTCGAAGAAAATCCGGGTCGTCTTTGACTGAGCTAAAGAACTGTATGGCTATATTTTTTAGAAATTTAGGGATACTTTCAGGATTTTGTTCAGGATGGGCAAGATTTTCGGTCAAAATATTCAGCTCCTCAATTTTCAATCGAATAATTTCTGAATAGAGGTCTTTTTTTGTTGGGTAATATCGATAGATTAAAGCCTCGTTCACATGAGCAGCTTGGGCAATCATTCGGGTTGTTGTACCCTCAAACCCTTTCTGAGCGAAAAGCCTTTTTGCTGCCGCTAATATTTTAATTTTTCCTGTTGGGATTTCTCGCGCCTTATCCATTGACAAGTGTATTAAGATAAGTAAGTAATCACATACTGATTTAGATCAAGCACTTATTTTAAAATAATTTAAAAATAGAGATTCGAAAAGAAAATAATGAACTCTAGTCTTTGGGATGGGTTACGAAGCCCAAACAATAGAGAACTAGCCTCAACGTTGACTGAAGATCAGAAACAAAAAGAAGGCAATTCAATAGAAATGCCTCCTGCTGAGAAAAAGGAAAAACCCAGAGGGTTTTTCACCTATCAGACTCTTTTCTATGGCTTGAGTTCAGGTTTAGCTTTTTTGCTCACTTATCTCTTTTTTGGTTATTTTTTATCTTTTGAAACAACCGATGATGCTTTTATTGCTGGACATATCATCCGCATTTCTCCCAAAGTTGCTGGTCATGTGGTAGGCTATTACATCGATGACAATATGGATGTAAAGAAAGGTCAACTTTTAATTGAGATCGATCCAAGAGATTATCAATCCCGGGTCGCGCTTGCTCAAGCCAATAGGGATTTGGCCGAAACAGAATGGAAAAGAATGAAAGAAATTCTTAGGTCTTCAGCTGTGTCACAGCTGCAGGTTGATGCGGCTTGGGCAATAAAACTATCAACAGAAGCCTATCTGCGGCTTAATGAGCTTCAGCTAGGATATACAAGAATCTATGCGCCTGAAGATGGAAGAATAACAATGAGGACTGTCGAAAAGGGTCAATATGTTGAAGTAGGCCAAACCCTTTTTGATATTGTTCCTCCGGAACTCTGGGTTGTTGCAAATTATAAGGAGACCCAGATTACGCATATGCGAGCAGGTCAACCTGTCAGGATTCGTATAGATGCTTACCCTCATCATAGATATAAAGGCCATGTTGACAGCATACAAAGGGGAAGTGGCGCACAATTCAGCCTTCTTCCTCCTGAAAACGCAACGGGTAATTATGTTAAAGTTGTACAGAGGGTGCCTGTTAAGATCCTGTTTGATGAGCCTCTTGATAAAGAGGAAATTGTTGGTCCAGGTTTTTCCGTGGTTCCTACCGTCGAAGTAAAAAAGTTTAAAGTGGATATTTTATGGTCTATTGCTCTATTCTGCGCCGGCTTTGGAGCAGGCATGCTTATGGCTTTTATCCTTAAGTGGAAAAAGAAAAAGCGATAGCTTTCTTCGATATTTTTTCTCATCAATGTGGTCATTTCGCTTGAATTCTCTTTTCTATAATCTTAGAAAGGATTCATGAAATTGAAGAAATAAAAGGGAAGATAATTGTTTAATAATCTTCTTTAGTTCCGTTTGTTTCTTAGAATCATGAAAATAAAAGCTTTTTTCTATTGAAAATAAAATATACAGAAGGGGATGTTAGCCTTTAGGCAAGATTTTTATCGAGTGCATCTGATCGATTGATGGCGTCATTAAAGAGAAGGTTTGGAAAAGGAAGGATAACAGAGGGTGTCGAATTTGTTTAAAAGGAACAGGAAAAATAATGTGGTTTTTTCGCTTTAATAAGGTCAACGAAGAGGAGATAGAACAAAGTTCTTTATCCTTTTTGAAATTATCTTCTCCGTTTCCATCATTTCCTTTGGCCTCTATCTTTTTTCTTTTGGTGCTTACTTTTTTTTATATCGAAGAGAGCCGCGGTCCAGTGATTTTTGACGATAATGAAGGATTATATGCGGGTGCGGCAAAAGAAATGATTCAAAGAAATGATTGGATTTTGCCTACCGTAAACGGAATTCCAAGGCTTCAAAAGCCTCCCTTGGTTTATTGGTGCATTCTTATATCCTACAAGATTTTCGGAATAAATGAGTTTGCTGCAAGATTTCCAGAAGCCCTTGCCACAATAATCTGGGTTATGGGTGTCTACATTCTTGGGTGTGTCATAGGAGGAGAAAAACTCGGTCTTTTAGCTAGCCTTATGCTGGCTAGTTCTTTTGGTTTTTATATTTTTACTCACATTTTGATGCCTGAACCCTTCTTTTCTGCTGCGGTTACCTATGCTTTCCTTTTTATCTATCTTGGGGTAAGAAGCGGGAAAAGAAGGTATTTTATTGCAGCTTGGATCGTTATGGCTTTAGGATCCCTTGCAAAGGGTCTGCATGCTGTTTTGTATCCTCTTTTATGCAGTGGGCTTTCCGTTTTATTTTTCCCAAAGATAAGGAAAAGATGGTTAAATTTGTTTTGGTGGCCGGGAATTGTTCTTTTTCTGCTGATTCTAATTCCATGGTATGTAACTATTGAGTTTCGACTTCCGGGATTCCTTCAGGAGCATTTTTTTAATGAACAATTTGGTCATGCTCTTAATCATCGGAACCCGCCGGATGCAGGAACTGTCCCTATAACACAGTTTTATCTTGAACACCTCATTTTTCTTCTTCCGTGGACTTTATACATTGGAGCCCTATGGGAGCTAAGAGATAGACCCTTGTTTGATTGGCAGAATGTTCTGCTGCTCAGTTGGATAGTTATAACCTTTTTGTCAGTAACCTTTTCTTCCCTTCAAGACTATTATGCGATGAGTTGCTGGGGCGCGATTGCTCTTATTCTAGCTAAACCCTTTTGTCTGGAAGATAATGATAAAACTATGTCTTTATATCTTAATCTTGCTTCACTGGTCATTGTTTTTTTAGGCTTAAGCGGGATTTTAGCCGCCCTCTTTATTGATCATAGTGCAGATTTTCATCCTATTTGGGCAAAACCGTTAGAAAAAAGAGATACTTTTCTGTCCGCCATTTTCGGGTTTTCTTTTAGTACATGGAAAAATTTTGTTCCTTTGTTATATAGAGCTTCATTGAGTTTTTTTATTGGGGGAATTGTAGCCTATTGGTTCTTTTCGAAGAAAGAGAGGTTTCTTGCAGGAGTATTTCTAGCCCTGACGATGATCTATCCGCTACATCAGGCCGGCCAAGGTTTTAGTTTCCTAAGTGATTATTTTTCTTCAATGAAGTTAGCAAAAAAAATTAATTGTTTTGTGACAAAGAATGATATGGTTATTTCCGACAGCGAGCCCAACTTTGCTTCGGGATTATTTTTTTATTTAAATCATTCTCCTATCTTGTGGGTACATGCTAACCCCAAAGCTGAGTTTGCTCAAAGAATTCTTAAACTAGGTCAGGAATATTATATTACAGAAAGCGATGTTGAACGTTATTGGAAGAGCGATCGAAAAGTTTTTTTGATTACCGAAGAGGTTTCGTTGCCTTCGTGGGCTCGTCTTTTTAAAGAAGATCCCTCTCAACTCGTTCCTATTGAAAAAAGTGGAACTCGAGTATTACTTGTCAACAAGGAGGTTAATTAAATTATTAGTATGATTTCTCAACAGGAATTTAATAAAGCCATAGAATTGTTTGAAGAAGAGGATCAAAAATGGAAAGAATATTACGAAAAGATGTCTTATACTCAAAAATTACAATTTACATTAGCCGTTGAAGATAAATGGACACATGAAATTCCGGGAGGAGAGAGACTAGAGGATGATCCAGAGGATTGATTTCATGTATATTTTAAAGCAAAGATTTTAAAAAAAATCCCTTTTATACACAGTGTTTTAATCTTTTTTATTTTCTCTATCCTTTAAAAAGGAGCCGATTAAATCATTTGCCCAATCCAGAATAGGGATTAGATGGATAGGAAGAAGTTTTTTTGCATCTTCGTAAGATGACCAGCGCCATTCATGATGTTCAGGCCTTCCAAGTTCTGGACTGGGTAGAAGTACGGGTTCTCCTTCTTTTAGTTGAGCAATAAAAAATTTTCCGATTTTACCTTTTGAATATACCTCTGTTTCTTTTGAGTTTTGATTAAAAGGAAATTCAAAATTTATCAGCCCTGTTTCTTCTTGAGTTTCTCGCAGTGCGGCCTGAAAATCAGACTCTCCATTTTGGACTGTTCCTTTAGGGAAATCCCAATTCCTGTAAGCCCTGAGGAGAAGGTAGAAAGGTTGGGCATTTATTTCCTTATAAATAACCAATCCCGCTGATCGGATGATTTTTTTCATTTTTTTTAGGGCTCTATTGTTACCTTCTCAAGACTGACCATTTCTATTTATGAAATGAAGAAAAATCACGTTCAAAGAACATTTTTTTAAGCTTTAGGAAGCATGGGAGTTCCATAATGTTGAGTACAAGAATAAAATGCAAGTTTTGGTTTTGATTGTAACTTATAGTTAAATTTCCAGTATTATTCGGTGACAAACAATTGTTTTGTTCCGTTATTAAGCAAGGATTGTATGCAAAAAAAGAAAGGATTGGATCAAGGATATCTTCTCATAGGAAAAAAGAATAGTTCAAGGGGAACCGTCTGGCGGGCAAAAGGATGAGAACGGTCAGTGATCACCGTATAATTGGATTGAAAAGAGCGGCCAACTACTTATAAGCTATTTCGTTCTTTATTGTTAATGAAATATTCTATTTCCTTGACTAGGACCATTCATTTTTTCAATCGAGTCAGTAGATTGCCAAAAATTTGGTTATCCAGCTAAATAATAAAAATAAAAGGAAAATTTTTTTGAATCTAAACCTTAAACGATAAGATACAGAAGAAAAAAGCAGAGAAAAGAGATGAGTCAAAAAGTTCAGTCTTCACAATTAAAAAAAGCTAGTCATTGGATATGTGGGAAACGTAGTTTGAAAATAAAACAGCAAGACTCTTTTTTTGCTTTTTCTATAGGAGGCAGAAATAAAATTTTATCAGCGATTATATTTCTTATTCCCGTCTGTCTTTTAGCTCAAACTGCACCTATTCCCCAAGTCAAAGATTTGCCTCCATTGCGCATAACAAAAGAACCTAATGCTGCTCAACCCATTCCAGAGCTTAAAGTTCCTATCGAAAAATTTTTTAATCAAATGCTTCAAGGAGACATTGAAAGGGCTTTTCAGGAACTTTTGGTGAATAGCCGACTTGCTTCCAGGCATGAAAACATAAACATGCTTATGGATAAAACAAGCCAGGCAATGTCCTACTATGGGAAAGCAGATTCTTTTGAAATCTATGATTCAAGATCCTTTGGAAGCCGACTTTATGTAATTACCTATTTATTAAATCTAGAACTGCAGCCGTTGCGCTGGAGATTTGTTTATTATAAACCTGATAAAGTATGGAAACTCATTGATATCAGAGTGGATGATTCCCTGGAGGACTTAATCAGTAAATAACTTTTTATCATGACGAACAGGCGATGTGATAGGCCCGGAGTTCCTTTTCATATTTTTTTGTTGGAGAGCCTGCATAACTACCTCTGGAACAAAGGCAGATATTTCACCTCCTAATCTACTAATTTCCTTGACGAGAGAAGAGCTCAGATAAATATGGTTATCTTCAGGCATAAGAAAAATAGTTTCAATTTCAGGCTTAAGCCTCCTATTCATCAAGGCGAGCTGGAATTCACTCTCGAAGTCAGATACTGCGCGTAAGCCTCGAATAATGGCACAGCAATTAAGTTCCTTTGCAAAATCAACCGTAAGCCCAGAATAAGGAAGGGCAGTGGCATTAGAGAATGGCAGGGTTTTTAAAGTCCTTTCTACCAGGTATATTCTTTCGTCCAGCTTAAATAATGTTTCTTTTGGAGTTTGACCGGAAACCCCTATGATGACCTCGTCAAATAGACGGACCGCTTTGGCTATAACATCGACATGTCCAAGGGTAATCGGATCGAAAGTTCCAGGATAAAGGACCCTTTTCATATTTTTGAATAAACTCTGCTAATATGGGCTCCAACAGAAGACAGTTTTTGATCAATTTTTTCATATCCCCTGTCTATGTGATAAACGCGATGAACTTCTGTGGTGTTTTCCGCGACCAGGCCTGCAAGAACAAGAGCAGCAGATGCCCTCAGATCAGAGGCCATAACGGGAGCTCCACTCAACCGTTCTATGCCATGTATAATGACTTCGCTTTGATAAAACTCAATGTTGGCTCCCAGCCGCTTGAGTTCACTAATGTGCATGAATCGGTTGGGAAATATATTTTCGACAACTTTGCTTGTTCCCTCCGCAATGGTTGCCATGGCACAGAATTGTGCCTGCATATCGGTTGGGAAACCTGGATAAGCCGCAGTCACAATTTCAAAAGCTCTCAAAGGGCCAGATCGTGATACTCTTAGACCGGTATTTTCTATTTCTATACTTACCCCACAGTCTTTAAGCTTTTCAAGGACACTTTTCATGTGTTGGACAGGAGCTTGTTCAAGAAGCAAATTGCCTTTTGTCATCGCTGCAGCTACAGCAAACGTTCCCGCCTCAATTCTATCAGTAATAATGGTGTATTCACAACCATGGAGTTCTTTTATTCCTTCAATAACTAACCGTTGGGTACCCATGCCACTAATTTTGGCTCCCATTGCAGAGAGAAAATGGGCTAAGTCTTCAACTTCAGGCTCACAGGCTGCTCCTTCAATTATTGTTGTTCCTTCAGCCTGACATGCAGCCATCATCACGTTATCCGTACCCAGAACCGTTGATCCATATTTTCCTTTCAAGTTAATCGATGTTCCCTGCAGTTTCCCTCCATGAGCTACGACATCTCCTTTGATAATCTCTATGTCAGCGCCTAGTTTCTGTAGCCCCATGATATGGAGATCGATAGGCCTGTCCCCAATTACGCATCCTCCCGGTAAAGAGACTCTTGCTTTTCCACAGCGGGCAATCAAAGGTCCAAGGATGCAAATGGAAGCTCTCATTTTCCGTACTAGATCGTAAGGGGCTGTTGAATTTACAATCTTGTTCTTTACCCTGACTGTACCTTTGTCGTAATGAACTTGGGCTCCAAGGAATTTTAGAATTTCTAACATGTAACGGATGTCGCTTAGGTTAGGAACCCGATGAATAACACATTCCTCTGGAGTCAACAACGTTGCTGCAAGAATAGGTAGAGCGGAATTTTTCGAACCACTAATGGTAATCTTTCCAGATAAAGGATTCCCGCCTTTAATAATGAATTTCTCCACAGCTTTTTCCTACTATAACTCTCTCCATTTGGGAAAGATCTTTTTTTACTTGGATAATAGAAAATTGATGATCAAGCAAAAATTGATTGACTTTTGAAAACTGTCCATCTCCAATTTCAAGGATAATATAGCGGCATCTGTTTTTTGCTTGAGATATTAATTTCTTAATAAGCTCTAATCCCTCGTTTCCTCCATCTAAAGCTAAAGCTGGTTCAAATTGTATTTCGGCAGAAAGTTGAGGAAGCATTTCAGTGGGGATATAAGGAAGATTAGCAACAATGAGCTCAAAAAAATCCACTGGAGGATTGTTTAACAGGTCATCTTGATAAAAGAAAAGATTGTTTAAATTCTTCCCATTTTTTTTTGCAATATCAATCGCTTCACTACTTATATCTGTTCCATAAAAAGATAGCCCTGGACAAAATTTTGCCAGTGTAACAACTATTGCCCCACTTCCAGTTCCTACGTCTAGGATTGGACCCCTAATTTTAGGCATCAGGTTTAAAGCAGCTTCCACGACATATTCGGTTTCAGGCCTGGGAATAAGCACAGCGGGGCTAACATGGATTTTTTCCCCATAGAACGAGCTATAGCCAAGGATATAACTAACGGGCTCTCCAGTAGCCCTCCTTTCTATCCTTTCCCAAATTCGATCAGCAGTCTGTGGGTCTATAGACAGCTTAGGTAATATATACAAAGAAAGCCTGTCAATATTGAGAGAGTCTGAAAAGATAAGTTCACAGGAGAGTCTTGGAGAGTCAATTTTTTTTTCTTTTAGGTATTCCAAGGCTTTCTTAAACAGTAAGCGGCTTTCCACCATCTTTTGATAATTCGAACCGATTGTCTTCTTCAGCTAGTTCATGGGCAATTCTCAACTCCATTTCTTTCTGAATGAGTTGATCGACTATCGGGTCAATATCTCCATCCATAAAAGATTGCAAGTTATAAAGAGTAACCGGTATTCTATGATCGGTAACGCGGCCTTGAGGAAAGTTATAAGTCCTAATTTTTTCAGTTCTTTCCCCACTACCAATCATGCTTTTTCTTTCTAGGGCACGCTTCTGGGCCTCTTCTTCTTGCTTTTTTGAAAGGAGCCTAGCTTTAAGAATTTTTAAGGCTTTTTCTTTGTTTTTTATTTGAGATCTTTCATCCTGGCATCTGACCATGATTCCTGAAGGGATATGGAAAATCTGTACAGCTGAATCGGTCGTATTAACTCCTTGCCCTCCTGGTCCGCTTGCTCTACAAACTTCTATTCGCAGATCTTCAGCTTTTAGATCTAATTCAACTTCCTCGGGTTCTAGAAGCACAGCAACGGTTGCTGTCGAAGTATGGATTCTTCCTTGTGATTCTGTTGCAGGAACCCTTTGTACTCTATGAACCCCAGATTCAAATCTCATTTTCTTAAAAGCATCTTTGCCTTGAATAGAAAAAATAATTTCTTTTACTCCACCTAGATCACTGGGGCTGAAATGAAGCAATTCGAGTTTCCACCCTTTTTTTTCGATATATTTACTATACATCCTATATAAATCGGCTGCGAAAAGAGCAGCTTCTTCGCCTCCTGTTCCCGCTCGTATTTCAATAATTACGTTTTTCGAATTTTTATTTTCTTCAGATGGAAAAAGGTTGGAGAGGATATCAATAGTCAGATCGTGTATTTTCTGTTCGAGTTTAATGATTTCTTGTTGGGCCAACTCTTGGATTTCTGGATCAACACTTTCTTTGATTAAACTTTCTACAGAGGACTTAGCATTCCTAATTTTTTCCAACTCTTTATAAAGATCAAGAGTTTCTTTGAGCCGAGTATGCTCTTTTGCCATCTCAATGGCTTTGGATGGATCAGTGTAGATCTCTTCTCTAGAGAGTTCTGTTTGAAGTTTGTCGAACTTTGTTTGGATTTTCTTGATGTACTGATCTAATTGCATGAACCCGAAAAAGAGGAAAGCTATTAAAAAAAGATATAAAAAGAGATATAAAGAAGAAGTTTATTTCGACTTCTTCTTTCTTTTTGATGATTCACCAATAAGAGAAACTTTACCAAAGCGTCTTGCAAATTTTTCGACTCTTCCCGCAGTATCGACAAATTTTTGCTGACCTGTAAATAAAGGATGGCATGAAGCACATATGCCAATTCGAATAGAGGGCTTTGTTGATTTAGTCGTATACACGGCACCACAGGCACAACTAATTGTGGTTTCTTGATATTTGGGATGAATGTCTTTTTTCATTAAAATCAAAGAAATATAATATTAATTTATACTTATTCAAATCTTTTTATTATTATACAGGCATTGTGCCCGCCAAAACCGAAGGAATTGTTCATGGCAATTTTTACTTTTTGTTCACGGGCTACATTCGGAACATAATCGAGATCGCATTGTGGATCGGGTTCTTCTAAATTTATTGTAGGGGGAATAACTCCCTCTTCCATTGTTTTTATACAGGCTATAAGTTCTACCGCTCCTGCTGCGCCTAAAAGATGACCTGTCATTGATTTTGTCGAACTTATCGGTATTGAATAAGCATGTTTACCCAAAGCTTGTTTAATGGCCATGGTTTCGCAAACATCTCCAGGGATAGTGCTAGTGGCATGAGCATTAATATAGTTGATTTCTTCGGGGTTAATTTGGGCTTTTTTTATAGCCATGACCATTGCACGGGTTGCTCCTTCCCCGGAAGGATCTGGGGCAGTAATATGGTGAGCATCAGCCGAAAGCCCATATCCAATTATTTCTGCATGAATAGGACCATTTCTCTTTTTAGCATGTTCCATCTCTTCTAGCACGACAACTCCAGCCCCTTCACTTAAAACAAAGCCATCACGGTTTTTATCAAAGGGCCGAGAAGCTCTTTGAGGATCGTTATTCCTAAGGCTTAAAGCCTTCATGTTTGAGAATCCAGCAAGTCCTAAAGGAACAATAGAGGCTTCAGAACCGCCAGCAATGATGATATCGGCATCCCCATCCATAATAATACGGTATGCCTCACCGATTGAATGAGCTGCAGAGGCACAAGCGGTGACAATTGAAAAATTGGGTCCTTTTAAATTATATTCAATGGCAATCATTCCTGATGCCATATTGGAAATCATCATGGGGATCATAAGAGGGCTGCATCGAGATGGTCCTTTAGTCAGAAGAACGCTATGCTGATCCTCTAATGTCTTTAAACCACCGATTCCTGAGCTAACAATGACCCCAATTTTTGTACTATCCTCCTTGTCAAAATCTATGCCACTGCTTTCAATGGCTTCTTTGCCGGCAGCCATGGCGAATTGAACAAAGCGGTCGGCTCTACGGGCGTCTTTAGGGTTTTTAAAGTATTTTGTAGGATTAAAATTGCGTACCTCTCCTCCGAATTTACAATCAAAATCAGCTGTATCAAAAGCGGTAATTATCCCTATACCACTTTTCCCATTTTTCAAACTATTCCAGAATTCCTGGACATTGTTTCCGTTGGGACTAATGATCCCCATCCCGCTAATGACCACTCTCCTTTTGCTCATAGATTACAGCCCGCTTTGTTGGCTTCCCTCCAATTTATTCACTTTCTTCTTCGAGATTTTCTTCAATATATCGAATTACATCCCCAACGGTTTGCAATTTTTCAGCTTCTTCATCTGGAACTTCAACATTGAATTCCTCTTCAAAAGCCATGACTAGTTCAACGGTATCTAGGGAGTCAGCGCCTAAATCCTCAATAAACCGTGCTTTAGAAGTAACCTGTTCGGGATTTACTCCAAGCTGTTCAACAATAATATTTTTTACTCTTTCTTCGATCGATTTTTTTTCTGCCATATTTTCCTCCACTATGAAAATTTTCCTCCAGTTTATGAGATATTCTTTTTAATCATCTAAAAAGTTTTTGCAATTTCGTATGTAAAGTTTATGCAAGTAATCCTCCATCAATGACAAAAGTTTGTCCAGTGATATAATCACCACCTGGACCCAACAAGAATGCTGCTAGTTTTGCTACTTCTTCGACTTTCCCAAATCTTCCTAAAGGAATTTCTTTGAGAATTTTTTCTTTTCTTTCAAGAGAAAGACCCTCAGTCATATCCGTCTCTATAAAACCCGGACAGATCGCATTGCAGGTTATGCCTTTGGGTCCAAGTTCCTTGGCTACTGTTCGAGTTAAGCCAATGAGTCCAGCCTTGGATGCAGAATAATTGGCCTGCCCAGGAATTCCGATTAATCCAGAAATAGAACTGATGTTCAAAATCCTGCCAAATCCTCTTGAAAGAAAGTGTTTTCCTACCCATTTTATTAGGAAAAAGGAAGCCTTCAAATTCGTGTTTAATACCTTATCCCAATCTTCCTCACTCATACGCAATAGCAATCTGTCTTCTGTTATCCCCGCATTATTAACCAAGAAATCTAATTGTCCAAATTCTTTCAAAATTTCATCGATAGTTTTTTTCAACTGAGAAATTGCAGAAATGTCAAGAGCATATCCTTTGGCATGAACTCCTAGATTTTTTAACATTTTTTCTGTTTGTTCTAAATGGGAAGGATTTTTACTTATAAAAGCAATAGAGGTTCCCTGTATAGCTAATTCTGTTGCTATAGCTTTCCCTATGCCTCGACTCGCTCCTGTAATGAGAGCAACCTTATCTTTTAAGCTCATATTTTAACTCACTCAATGCCTCCACTTTCGATATGCTCAGACAACGTGAATGGGGATTTATTTTTTTCAAGAAATTTCCAAAAATTTTTCTTGGAGAAATTTCAATAAAGAGTTCTATGCCCCAATCAAGCATAAAATGCAAACTTTCTTCCCAAAGAACAGCGCTACAAATCTGTTTGCTCAAAGTATAGCGGATTTCATCAACATTATGTGCTGTTGATGCATTTAGATTTGATATTACTGGTACTGAAGGCATCTTCAGCTCTATTTCTTTGAGGAAATCGTAGAACGCCTTTGATGCTCCAGTCATAAAAGAGCTATGGAAAGCTCCAGATACATCCAGGGGGATTATTTTTTTAATGTTTTCTTCACGGGCTATTTGAATAGCCTTTGAAATAGAATCATGAGAGCCGCTCAGAACCTGTTGATCGGGACTGTTGTAATTAGCCAGCTCGCATCCTGATTTAAAAGCGATTGATTCAGTTTGTTTTCTTGATGAACCAATGAGAGCAACCATTTTGCCAGGATTCTTTTCTGAGGATTCTTGGATGAGCTGGGCTCTTCGTTTAACAAGCTTAAGACCGGTTAGAAAATCAAAACTTCCGCCTGCTGCATAAGCTGTAAGTTCTCCAAGAGATAGCCCAGCCAACACCAATATATCTATGCCCTCTATTTCCTTACACAAAATTTTATATACAGCATATCCATAAACGAAAAGAGCGGGTTGACAGTAAAGAGTTTGGGTTAACTCCTTTTCTGGGCCGTAGAACGATAATTGGGTTAATGGGAAATTGAGTTCTTTTTCCGCTTCCAGGTACAAATCCTTAACAAGAGGGTAACATTCAAAAAAATCTTTACCCATCCCTACCTTTTGGGCTCCTTGTCCACAAAACAATAATCCAATCCGCATGATAGATGAAAAAATAGAGTACAGATGTTTTTGGTCAAATCTTATTGCTAGGAAATTATTGACTTACTCCTATTTTGGGACAGATGGGGTTAAGTTCGCAATGAGGGCAATCGGGATTTCTAGCTTTACATCTTTTTCTTCCGTGCCAGATCAGCTGATTACTAAATTCAGCCCATTGTTCTTTAGGGATACAGCGCATCAAGTCAACCTCTATCTTTTCTGGTTGTTTTTCTTTTGTCAATCCCAACCTGAAAGCCACTCGGCTAACATGGGTATCTACCACAACGCCCTCGTTTATTCCAAAGGCATTGCCTAGAACCACATTAGCGGTTTTCCGACCTACCCCAGGTAATTCGACAAGCATATTCATTTGGGAAGGGACTTTGCCATTAAATTTTGAACAAATAAGGCTACAAGCATTCTTAATATTTTTTGCTTTCGTTTTATAGAATCCAAGGCTATGGATCATCTCCTCTAATTCTTCTATAGGAGCAGAAGCGTAATCTTCAGCTGTTCGATATTTATGAAACAGCTTCTTGGTGACCAGATTAACCTGTTCATCGGTACATCGTGCAGAAAGAATGGTGGCAATAAGTAACTCTAAGGGGTTTGTATATAAAAGAGCAGGTTTTGAGTCAGGATATGTATTTTTTAGAATAGCCAGAATTTTTTCTATTCTTTCTTTTTCATTCAAATTGATTTGGCTATTAGCTAAAGAAACAGTGTCCTTTGAACGTAGCTGGTTTTTTTTCACAAGCCATCCTTATCTTATTGGGCAATCAGGTCGTATTCTTTAAACCCTATAATTTTAACTTCTGCAAAATGACCAGCAGGAAGAGAATAGGGAACATGAACAAGACAATCTATGTCTGGGGCATCCCATTCGGTTCGAGCTAAACCAGGAGCATCAACCAATACCTTTAGGGATCTTCCCACAAGCCCTTTGTTTTTTTCCTCAACGATTTGTTTTTGGAGTTCCATAATTTTCTTTGCCCGTCTTTTTTTTATGGCTTCAGGAATTTTGCCGATCATTTTTTCAGCTTTTGTTCCTTCTTCAGCAGAGTAAGGGAATACACCAAGCCTGTCAAATTTGAATGTAGAAATAAACGAATAGAGTTTTTGAAAGTCTTCTTCTGACTCTCCAGGAAATCCTACTATTAATGTTGTTCTTATAGCCGCATTTTTAACTTTACTGCGGATTTCTGAAAGAAGTTCTTGAATATAGGATTCTTCTGTTTTTCTCTGCATTCTCTGTAGGATAGGATCAGAAATATGCTGAATGGGAATATCTATATATTTTGTGATTTTTGAAGAGTTGCTAAACTTTTCTATTAAAGAGGTTGTCCAATGGGCGGGATGGGTATAAAGAAGCCGAATCCAGAAATCTCCATCAATGGCTTCCAAACTGTCTAATAAATCTACAAGCAGAGAGGATCTGTCAGGGGATAGATCCTGTCCATAGAAAGTCGTATCTTGAGAAATCAGGATGATTTCTTTGATCCCTCTCTGGATCATGGACTCTGCTTCTGCAACCACTGACTTTATTGATCGACTCCGATATCGACCTCTAATTTTTGGAATAATACAAAAGGTACATGGATGATTACATCCCTCGGCGATCTTTATATAGCCAAAGTGCAAGGGAGTGAGTTGAAACCGTGGATGATCAAAATCAGGAATAAATCGGGGAGATATATTTAATGAGGGATTTTTTTTACAGTCAGAATTTTTATCAAGCAGTTGTTTTAAATGGATGTCGATTTTAGGAACTTCATCAAGCCCCAAAAAGAGGTCTACTTCAGGGAGTAAAGTTGAAAGCTCTTCACCGTATCGTTGGAAAAGGCAGCCTGTGACCACTATTTTTTGTTTTTTGGCAACAGTGTCTCTTCTATGAATGGCACTGAGAATAGTGTCAATCGATTCCTTTTTAGCGGGTGATATAAAACCACAGGTATTGATTAACAAAATATCAGCGTGATGGGCAGAAGGGGTTAAAACAGCACCCGCTTCAAGCAGTTTTCCAAGCATGACCTCTGAATCAACGAGATTTTTAGAGCATCCCAAAGAGATCATTGCCACAATTGTACCAGAAAGATCAGCTTCCATAAAAACAAGGTTTATTTTTCAATAAGCTAAAAGAAAAGAGGGCAATAAAACAGAATCATAAGTGGATGGTTATCATGGGGTTGCGGGCAAGATAATGTCCTGTGGTGCTTCTCCAGCAGAAGCCACCGAGATACTTTTGCCATCTAAAATAAATTCAACCTGGGAAATATTTGAAGCACGAATCTGGAAACGGGGGCCGACAAATTCTTTTTGTTCCCCTTTATGGAGAACTCCAGAAAAAACCTGTTTAGGTTTGCCACCTTCAATGACTTGAATGAAAATCCAGGAATCTTTCCTGGCCTGTACAACCAGCTTATAATTTTTTTCTGCAAAAGAGACAGCAGGTTCATCCGAGTTGTCTTCATCGGCAGAATCAGCATCTGATTCAATTTCTCCTGATTTTGTTCTCGGATGATCTTCAAGATTAGGAACGGGTTCAGGACTGACGGGCAAGGCGCGCATAATCTTGACATTTTCAGTATTGGAGTTTGCTTGTTGGTCTACTGCAGTTGGGGGAGGAGCAGACGCAGAAGTAGATTGTTGTTGGGGCTTTTCTTCAACCTTGAGGGGATTGATAGGGGTTGCTCTTTTTACGGTCATGTTTTCTATCTGGGAAGGAGTGCCTTGGGCTCCTTCGGTTGGTTGCTCTTTAGTAACAGGCTCTAGAATGGAGGGTTTAAGTTCCGGGCTTTTCCTTATCTGTTCTTCTTGAGAGGCTATTTTCCCTGGTGCATGGCGGAAAGAGGTAACTTGATAAATCCTATATACCCCGATTCCACACATAAGAACAAAAAGAAGGAAAGCAAAGAAAAAGGCGATTTTTTGGGGAGTAAAAAAGGGTTCTTTTTGAACCGTTGAGTCGACATACTTTACAGGAAGAGTGATTAATAAGTTTTTGTCTTCTTCTCTAAAACCAAAAAGGTTATCCAGTTCATCCAATAGAGGTTTTTCATCCATCCCTAGAGTTCTAGCATAAATTCTAACAAATCCTCGAACTTGAGTTGAGGCTGGAATTTTATCGTATTGGTCTTGTTCTAATGCAGCAAGTTGTTCAGGAAGAATTTTTGTTATTTTTGATACGGTTTGCAAAGATAGGCCTTGGGCTTGCCTTGCAGCCTGCAGCCGTTGGCCTATGGTTTGTTTCATTCCCTGTTCCATAATTTTTGCTCCTCCTCATTAAATATGGGGAATAGGTCCATTAAGATCAGCAAGTATTTCTCGTGGCTTAGCACCATTTTCAGGACCCACAATACCCTTTTCTTCAAGAAGGTCCATTATCCAAGCAGCTCTATTATATCCCAACCTAAGTCTTCTTTGAAGGAGGGAGGTGCTAGCCCTTTTTTCTTGCCAAATGATTTCTAGACATTTCTGAACCAGTTCTCGATCGCTTTCGGAAAGCTTTATCTGTTGGTCTTCATTTTCGATAGCATCTTGGACTTGGGGCATGACAGCTGGAGGATACTCTTTTTTAATGTAATTGACCACTTTGTAAACTTCCTCTTCAGATACGTAAGCTCCTTGACCGCGTAATACTTTGGAAGTAGCGGGAGGAAGAAACAGAAAATCTCCTTTACCTACAAGATTCTCTGCACCGTTTTCGTCAAGAATCACCCGAGAATCAAGAGAACTGGCTACCTGAAAAGCAATTCGGGAAGGGATATTGGCTTTAATTACCCCTGTAATCACTTCCCTGCGTGGAGTTTGAGTGGCGACTATCAGATGAATCCCTGCGGCCCTAGCTTTTGCAGACAGCCTAGCTATGGCCACTTCCACTTCAGCAGGAGTAGTCTGCATCAAATCAGCAAGTTCGTCGATAACGACGACAATCCATGGCAGTTTTTCCTTAATTTCTTTCTTGTCTTCTCTTTCCATAGAGAGCAGCTCTAACTTTGCATTGTATGCTATGATATTGCGGCTACCTGCTTCTGCAAGTAAACTGTAACGCCTTTCCATTTCTTGAACCACCCACTTAAGCCCATTGATAACTTTTTTAGGATCTACGATTACCGGAACAATCAGATGAGCTATTCCATTATAGGCTTGGAGCTCGACTTGTTTGGGATCCACCAAAATAATCTTCAACTCTGAAGGACCAAATTTGTAGAGCAAGCTAAGGAGCATTGCATTAATACAAACAGATTTTCCAGAGCCTGTTGCTCCTGCAATAAGAAGGTGAGGCATTTCAAAAAGGTCAGTAATAAGAGGCTCCCCATAAACGTCTTTTCCCAAAGCAAGAGGAATCTTTGCTTTTGTATTAATCCAAGTAGAATTTTCCATTATATCTCGCAGATAAACTGGAATTTTCTTTGCGTTGGGCAGTTCAACCCCAACGCTATCTTTGCCAGGAATAGGGGCCAAAATGTTTACTCTTTCAGCACGCATGGCTCGAGCTATGTCTCTTTGAAGGTTCTTTATTCGATCTACTCTAATACCAGGCGCTGGATAAAGTTCGAAACGCGTGATCGTTGGTCCATAAGTGATTGAACCGGGACTGACTTCTATACCAAAACTGGATAAGGTTTCTATGAGCAGCTTTGCCTGATTGCGCAAATCAGCCTCAGGTACAATAACCCTGTCTAGAAATGGATTTTTGGGCAGAAGATCAAGAGGAGGAGCTGTATATTCAGAAGAATAAAAAACAGGTGGTTTTTTTTCAGATTTTAAACTCTCTTTCAAAGAAGAGTTTATGGGGAGAGGAGTAGATAACTCTTCTGGATTAGGTTGGAGAGGAGGAGTTTTCTCAGTTGAGAGGTTTTCAGGATTTTTAGAAGGTGTATCGACCAATGGTTTTTGTTCTTCTTTTTCTTTTTTTCTATTATTTAGCAAGTGAAGTTTTTCTAGAAGAGATGGTTTTTTTATAGAAGCTAGGGCATTTCCAGTACCCTTAAGATTAGTTAAGGAGAATAAATCCTTTTTTGTGTTGCAAACCTCTTCCGGGCGCAAAGGATTTATTGGCTGTTTTTTTAAAGCTTTTTGAATTTCCTTTTCTTCTTTTGTGAGTTTCTTATGTGCGATCTCTAGCTTTCCAGAAAGGCCTTTTTGTTGCAAAAGTTTTTCATGATAAGCTTCCCATTTGGTTTTAACATACAAGGCAAATCTGATTAAACTCCTAATAGGTTCAGTTTCATATAAAAGAACAAAAAAAAGAATGAGGAAGGTGATGAGCAAATAAAAACTGCCTGTTTTACCCAAAAATCGAACCAAGAAGTACCGATCAAGAATATCACCGATGAGACCTCCAGGAGTAAAAACTTCTGGATTATGCTCGGTCATTTTTATTAGGGATGGTTGGAGTTCTAATAGAGCAGCCAAAGATATAAGAAGAAGAACACTCAAGGGAAGTTTTTTCCACCAACGTACTCGGGCGTGGAGACTTACAGCCATTCCTGCAGTAATCAAAAGGATAGGGACGCAATAGGCTCCAAAACCAAAAAGAGTAAAAAGAAAAAAAGCGCAGTAAGCTCCAAGAGGACCTACAGCATTTGAGGTAACAGTTTTGGGTGGCCATTGGTTAAAAGCAACATCGGTAGCATGGAAAGAAGAAAGGCTTAGAATGAGCAAAATGGACAAACCAAAGAAGATGATGCTTAAGAGTTCGAAGAATAGTGAACGGCGGACTGTAAACATATTCTAAATTTCGAGATCAAAAATAAAATCATTTGAATGTGCTCATTTTTACAATATCAAAAAAATAATTAAAAAAAAGAAATCATTTTATTCTTGTCGAAGGTGTTGTTTTTTTAATAGAAAGACTCAATCCCATCATATTATTCTACTTATAAGAGAGTGGGCAAAATTCTTCAATTTTAAAAAGGAGGTCGATAATGGCTTATCAAATACCCCCGTTACCTTATCCTTTTGATGCACTCGAACCTTATATCAATACATTGACAATGGATTGTCATTATAATGGCCATCATAAAGCTTATGTGCAGAACTTAAACAAAGCTTTAGCAAATTATCCAGACCTTCAGCAAAAAAGGCCTGAAGACTTGCTTGTTTCTCTCCATACTCTTCCTGAGTCTATAAGGACAGCAGTCCGAAACAACGGTGGGGGCCATGTTAATCATTCTTTTTTCTGGAAAATAATGGCTCCAAAAGCTGGAGGCAAACCACAGGGTAAACTCTACGAGGATATCCTTTCTCATTTTGGAAGTTTTGAGTCTTTTCAAGAAAAATTTGAAGCTGCGGGTCTAGCTCGTTTTGGAAGCGGTTGGGTTTGGCTAGTGGTTAACAAAGAAGGAAAGCTTGAGATTCTTTCTACACCCAATCAAGATAATCCTCTTTCTGATGGACATCAGCCCTTTTTGGGCTGTGATGTTTGGGAACATGCCTATTATTTAAAATATCAATTTCGAAGAGGAGAGTGGCTGAAAGCTTTCTGGAACGTGGTTAATTGGACTGCGGTAGAGGAATTTTACTCTCAAGCTTTGAATAAAAATCTTTCTTTCTGTCCCTAGTTAAAAAGCTATTATTATATCACTCTCAACAATTAAATCAGCCAGAAGCCCAAGCCCTCCATAAGTCGCCTTTTCGATGATGGGTAGGCTTCTGGCTTGAGTGGCATAAGCACAGCCAAAAACAGCAATTCCTTTGAAAAGTGAAGTCAAGGAGTCTATTTCCTTAACCCCTTCATCGAGGCAGAAAACATAGATTTGATATCCTTTGTCTTGATAAAAATAAAGCTTTTCTAGAAATTGCTGAAACTTTGTGTCTTCTTTTGACACAGTAAGAATAAAGGTAAGGATTTTAGCCATTTCTTTAATGTTTTGATTAAAAATCTGTTTTCAAAAAAAATATAAAAATATAATAGATGAGGTTGAAAAAAGAACGGGGATGTTGGTGAATGGGGTTTTCCGCAAGGGAAAGGGTTGCTGGATGGGTAGAGAAGAGAGAGGGATAGATATTAACTCCTAGAAACACTTGCTAGAGCTCATTCGACCATGAAAGAGGGGAAGATAAGAAAAGGAGCTTTTTTCTCAACGGCTCAGCTCTTGGCCAATTCCGTTTGAGTGTAGCGGAATTGTTCAGGGTTATTTATAGCTGGGTGATGTGAAAATATTTTTCTAGGCATAGCTAAGGTTGGGGAGGCTTAACCAAGTGCGGAGTTGATTTCTGATTGTCGAAGGAGAAGCAACCGGCAAGAGGGGTTGACCCTTTAAAAGTTGGAACCGACCATTTCTCAAAGAGAGATAGCCCCTTTTTAGCAAGGCTCTGGAGAGATATGAGCACAAGCAAGAGCCCTAGAGAAGAAAAACGTTAGCCCGCTTGGATTCCCCGTTGCTTTAGCCATGGAGTAGTTCAGTATGTGACTTTGCAAAGGTTTTAATTTCAACTCGGCAACAAGCTGTTGTTGGAGTACCTATTTTGGATAAAAAAAGAGGAAGTGGAGTGAATAAATTTTTTTTGTTGATCATATTTATATTTTTTTTCCCTTGGTTGATTAAAGGTGAAGAATCTGTTAGGACAGTTACATTAGTAGGTAAACTGCCCTACCAGCGCCTTTTGGCTGAGGTGGTCTGGAAAAGTGAAGATCTGAGACGGGGTTTAATGTATAGAGAAAAATTACCAGAGGATAGGGGCATGCTTTTTGTGTTACCTTACGAACAAAAAGCTGTTTTTTGGATGAAAAATACCCGCATACCTTTATCCATTGCTTTCATGGACAAAACGGGTATGATCCTTGAAATTTATTCTATGAAACCTTTTGATTTAACTCCACTGCCTAGTCGTTCTTCATCGGTCAAGTTCGCATTAGAAGTCAATGAAGGATGGTTTCAAAGACACAAGATTACTGCTGGAGATCAACTTAATCCCTTGGATATATCTTGGGATAAACTTCTTAATTTATTAACCAGTAACTAAGCTTTATGAAAATATTTGCCGATTATCATATGCATCCTCAAGGGCACAAACTGCAGCCCTATACCCATCAATTGCTTGATCCATGGGCTGAAGCTTGTATCCAAAAAGAAATTGGCTATTTCTGCTTTACTGATCACGATAGATATAGAGAAGGCGTCGATTTTAGCCTCTTTAGAGAATGGAAACAGAAATATCCAGGTTTAAATATTGGCATAGGTATAGAAAGAGATAACGATCCGCTTACAGGTAAATCGGGGTTGGCTTGGGTAAGGGAAAATTGGGAAAATCTGGATTTTGTTCTTGGATCTGTTCATTTTATTGGGGATTGGCCTTTCGATAGGGTTGGTTACGAAGCAGGGTTTTCAAAAAGATCTATTGAAGAGATTTATCGAGATTATGTGGAAAATTTATGCAGTTTAATTGACGAAGGCTTTATTGATTCCGTGGCCCACTTAGATCTCATTAAAATATTTAATTATAAACCTGCCGGTAAAATCTTAGATTTCTTTCTACCGGTTTTAGAAAAGATAAAGGAAAAAAATTTATGCTTAGAGATTAATGTTGCTGGATTGCGCAAACCTGTAAAAGAGCAGTATCCATCTGAAGAAATTCTTTTTAAAGCGGTTGAACTCAAAATTCCTTTTTCTATAGGCTCTGATGCTCATTCCTGGGCAGAAGTAGGCAAAGGGTTTACCCAAATTACAGATCTTCTAATCAAGCTTGGAATTGAAGAGGTGGTTGTTTTTAGAGGACATTCTAGGCAAGCAATGCCTCTCAATGGGATGAAAGGTTAAGCTTTTATATAAAGAGTCTTATCCCTCTGGCTTTTCTCAGAAATAGTTCTTAATGCTTTGATAAGCAGAAGAAAAAAATCTGTATAGTGTAGTTTGGGTCTAAACTTTAGGGTGTTGTATCCTACCTTCTCTATTTTATCCAATATCCTTTTGCCTCCATGCCAGGTTAAGGCAATCTCTAGTTTCAGAGGAAAAGGCAGCGTATTAATCAAAGCTTTTCCCTTTTCAAAGAGATTAGATGTTCTTTGAACTTGAAAAGAAAGCAGCTCTTTAAAATTAGAGTTGAAGTTTCTTTTGAAAAGATCAGCTTCGGAAACTTTGAATTGTTCCATTTCCTGCCTAGGTAGATAAATCCTATTTTTCCCCAGATCTATGGAAATGTCTTGCCAAAAATTGGCAAGTTGAAGGGCAGTACAGATACAGTCAGAACAGAAAAACTGAAATTCAGCAGTTTGGTGATGGAGATAGAGAACTAACCTTCCAATGGGATTTGCACTTTTTTTGCAGTAATCGAGTACTTCTTCAAAATTTTCGTATCTATTTTTTAAGACATCCTGTCGAAAAGCATCCAGCAGGTCTGTGAAAAGTTTAATAGGAAGATCGAATTTTTGAATCGTATCATGAAGAGCTAGAAAGACAGGATTTTTATGGTTACATTTTGTATCCAGAAGATGAGACTGCCATCGATTGAGTTTATCGAGTCTTTCTTTTCTTTTTTGTTCATTTTCTATTTCATTTCCTTTTAAAAGATAGCCTTCGTCGGCGTAATCATCGGCTATCCGAGAAAAGGCATATATGGCATGAACATGGGGTGCAAGATCTTTTCCAACAAGCAAACCCACAGGAAAATTTTCATAATGGGAAGCGATCTTCTTGCAGTATAGGTAAGCTTCCTCAATATTCATAAAAAGATCCGATTGTTTTTTTAAAAATAAATTACACGGTTAATACCATTTTTTGATTTTTTTTGATTTAACGACAAGACTTTCTTCTCACAAGTCCTTAATTTTATATTTGAATAAAAAGCAATAATCGTAAAATGGATTTCATATTGTGGTCTATGAACTATTTTGGTCTAACTGGAGGAATAGGGTGCGGGAAAACAACTTTGTCTTGTTTTTTTATGAAAGAAGGATTTGAGATTATTGATACGGATATGATTAGCCAAGAACTCCTTCAACCGGGAAAAGAAAATTGGAAAAAAGTAGTTGACGAGTTTGGAAAAGAAATCTTAAATAAAGATAATACAATAAATCGTAGATTATTAGGTCAGCTAGTTTTTCAGAATCCTGAATTATTGGATAGATTAAACAAAATAACTCATCCATCGATACGCCAACAGTGGAAGAAAAAAGCGTCAGAAATTAAAGATAAAGATCCTGAAAAACAAATAATAGTTGTTATACCTCTTTTATTCGAAGAAAAGCTCGAAAAGGATTTTGATAAGATTCTATGTATTGGCTGTTCTCCATCGGTGCAGTACAAAAGACTTTTAGATAGGGGACTAAGTTTTCAAGAAATAAAGAACAGAATAGAAAGTCAGTGGTCTTTAGAAAAAAAAATGGAGTTAAGTGATTTTGTTTTTTGGAATGACGGATCCATTCAATTACTTTATGACCAGGGTCATATTTTTTTGAATAAGCTACAGTCTGATAAAACGGGCTCATCCTTTTTAGGGAAATGATTTGATTTTCAGAGTTGAGGGAAACTTAAAACCAATTTAATCGAGGATATGAACCTTTAAGTTGTTTTATTTAGTGTAATTTCCATAATTTAAAAATGAGATCACCAAAAAAAAATCATTTAGAGGGAGTTGCGATGAAATCGCAAGAAACTTTTGATCCGGGTAATGATTTGCCATCTTCAATGAAATCTGAGAATGAAGGAGCAAAGAATATCAGTGAATATCCTGAACATGAACAAAAAGAAGAAAATATGGAAATGAGAAAATCTGTCCAAGAAGGGATAACACAGTCCAAAAACAATGGAGTGGACGAACCCATGGCTATGGGACCTGCCTTGGATTTAAGCAAACTCCAACAATTATCTTTTTCTGATCTTCAAGTAAAAGCTGCAGAATATCAAATTGAAAACCCTGGGCTAATGAGGAAACATGAAGTGATTTTTGAAATCTTACGTAGAAATGCCCAAAAAAATGGCGCGATTTACGGGGGTGGCGTTTTAGAAATATTGCCTGAAGGATATGGTTTTCTGAGATCAGAGGCTTATAATTATTTCCCTTGCCAGGAAGATGTCTATGTGTCTCCGGCATTAATAAGAAAATTTGGTCTTAAGAAAGGAAACCTAGTTTCTGGACCAATCCGCCCACCTAAAGAAAAGGAAAGGTATTTCTCCCTCCTCCAAGTTGAAAAAATAGAGAACGAGGAACCTGAGAAAATTCGAGGAAGAATTATTTTCGATAATTTGACACCGATTTTCCCTAATCGGAGAATTTTCCTGGAGGGGAAAACGGGAGATCTTTCTATGCGGGTGATGGATCTGATAACCCCTATTGGTTTTGGTCAAAGGGGTTTAATCGTTGCTCCTCCCAGAACAGGCAAAACGGTTTTGATTCAAAAAATTGCTAATGCGATTACCGAAAATCATCCTGATGCCCACCTGATTGTGCTGCTTGTGGATGAGCGACCAGAAGAAGTCACTGACATGGAAAGATCGGTCAAAGGAGAAGTGATTAGTTCGACCTTTGATGAAACTCCTGAAAGGCATGTTCAGGTCGCCGAAATGGTTATAGAAAGAGCAAAGAGGATGGCTGAAAACAAGATAGATGTGGTTATATTGTTGGATTCTTTAACTAGACTTGCACGAGCCTACAATACCTTACAACCTCATAGTGGGAAAATCTTGACTGGGGGTGTGGACGCTAATGCACTTCAAAAGCCAAGAAGGTTTTTCGCCACAGCCAGGAATCTCGAAGAAGGGGGAAGTGTGACGATCATTGCCACAGCTTTGATTGATACAGGCTCGAAAATGGATGATGTCATCTTTGAGGAGTTCAAAGGAACGGGCAACATGGAGTTGCATCTTGATCGGGCACTTGTGGATAAGCGAATATATCCAGCAATTAATATACCAAAATCGGGAACAAGAAGAGAAGAACTACTCTATCATCCTGACGAGCTTATTCGCATTCATGTGCTTCGACGGGCATTATCTTCGATTCCTCCTATTGAAGCCATGGAACTTTTACTCGAAAGGTTAAAGAAAACAAAAAACAATGTTGAGTTTCTTCTTTCAATGAATTTGAAAGAATAGGTGGATTTTTTGAAATGTTCTTCTTACAATAGAAGCTGTGTAGCTTGCCCTATTCTTTTGTAGGGACTATTTCCGATTAAGACTTTGTTTCATTCTATCGGAGTTTTCATTGAAGATATTGGTTACAGGTGGGGCCGGTTATATTGGAAGCATTTGTGTTGAAATCCTCATAAATAAAGGATATCAAGTCGTTGTCTTCGATAATTTATCTGAAGGTCATATTCAGGCCGTTGATCCAAAAGCTTTATTTGTTAAAGGAGATATCGCTGATCGGGATCTTCTTTTTTCGGTTTTTGCTGCGGAAAAACCGCAGGCTGTTATTCATTTTGCTGCGAAAGCTCTTGTTTCGGAGTCGATGAAGTTCCCCTCTCTTTATTTTCAGAATAATGTGGCCTATGGGATAAATCTTTTAGATGCTCTCGTAAAATTTGGAGTTAAAAGAATCGTTTTTTCTTCTACCTGCTCAGTTTATGGTTCTGTGAACAAAATTCCAATTGATGAAAATGTTTCGGTCCGACCCGAAAATCCCTACGGAGAATCTAAGCTCCTCTTTGAAAAGATGCTTGAATGGTACCGGAAAATTCATGGAATTAGACCGGTCATTTTTAGATATTTTAATGCTGCAGGAGCAACCGGAAGTCATGGTGAGCACCACAGAATGGAGACTCATTTGATTCCTAGGATCTTACAAGTTGCTCTTGGTCTTGAACCAAAGATAGAGATTTATGGTCATGATTATCCCACAGATGATGGAACAGCTGTACGAGATTATATCCATGTCGTGGATTTGGTTGAAGCCCATATCAAGGCATTAGAAATTCCATTTGAAGGGGTTTATAATCTGGGAAATGCGAAGGGCTATTCGGTTCTTCAAATTATAGAGTTATCGAGAAATATTACTTCTAGACCCATTCCTGCGGTTTTTACTTCCCGTCGAGCCGGAGATCCGCCTATTCTTGTAGCCGATTTTAGCAAAGCCTTCAAAACTTTTGGCTGGAAGCCGAAAAACGATATGAGTTCGATCATCCATAGTGCTTGGTTATGGCACAAATCCCATCCTCAAGGCTATGGCTAAGAAAGTTCCCTTGTTTTAGGATCTAAGGTGTCTCTTAACCATTCACCAAAAACATTTAATGACCAAAGGGTTAAGCTTAGATATAAACCCGGAAAAAAAAGAAGCCACCAGGAGATTTTAACCGGATTTATAGCGTTTGCTCCATCTGACAATAAACTCCCAAGGCTAGAGGAAGGAGGTTCTACGCCTAATCCAAGAAAACTTAAGAATGATTCTTCCAAAATGACTGTGGGGATGGTCAAGGTTAAATAAACAACAACTAGTCCTGCTAAGTTAGGTAAAATATGTTTGAGAAGGATATTTAAGCTGTTTTGTCCTAGAACCTTGGAAGCCTGGACAAATAAAGATTCTTTTAAGACTAATACTCGGCTTCTGACGACCCTGGCCATCGTTAGCCATTCCACAAGCCCTAACCCAACTAAGAGCAGTATAATTCGAGAATAGGGCAGAAGATAATTAAAGTGAGCTTGATAAAGAAAAGTACGCAGGGGTTTTTCAAATAAAGCTATCAGAACGATGACAAATACCAGTACGGGTAAAGAATATAGAAGGTCAACGATTTGCATCATAAGCCTTTCAATTTTGCCTCCTGCATAAGCTGCTATTGCTCCATAGGAAACACCCAGGAAAAGACTGATCAGTGAGCCACTTAATCCAACAGTAAAAGAGATCCTGGCTCCAAATAAGATCCTTATGAATAGATCCCGTCCGTGGATATCTGTTCCAAATATATGGCGAAGGCTTGGAGGATGAAGAGTTTCGTTGGTAATCTGGGAAAGGGATTCAGGGTATAACCAAGGTCCTATTATAGCCAAAAGGACAAGAAAAAAAAAGATCAAGAACGATTTGAGCGGAAATCTTCCATTTCTTTTTCTTATTTTAAAACTATTCTTTTGTCGAAAAGAAGACATAGAATGTCAGCAACTAGATTAAAAGTAATAAGTAAAACAGAGTACACCAATGTAACTCCGCTTACGAGGAAAACATCTCGGTTAAGAACCCCATCTACAAAAAAAGAACCCATTCCGCTAATACCGAAAATTTGTTCAATAACGATGGATCCCGTCATGAGATTAGCGGCTAATGGACCGCAATAGGCAATTATAGGGGCAGCTGCAGCTTTCAAGGCATGAACAAAAACAATGGCCGACTCGTTTAATCCCTTTGCTTTAGCTGTGCGTATGTAGTCGGAATGAAGAACTTCAAGCATAGAGCTGCGGGTTAGCCGGGATACAACGCATCCATAAGGTATCCCAAGACATAAAGTGGGAAGAATGATTGTATTAAGAGAACCCCATCCCGCAGGAGGAAAAAGCTTTAGAAATATGGCAAAAATCAATACGGAAAAAGGGGCTATTACGAAATTGGGAATAGAAATTCCAGCAAGAGTAATGGCCTGGGTGATTTTATCTAAGGGACGGTTCCAGAAAAAAGCACTAAGAGAACCACTGACGATACCGAAAACAAGAGATAGAACAAAAGCGCATCCTCCCAGCATTATTGATACAGGTAATGTTTGAGCGATAATTTCGTTAACTGATCGGTTACGATATCGAGTAGAGAGCATTAAATCTCCATGAAGTAGACTAGAAAGATAATTCTCGTATTGTTCCAGCAGCGTTCCATTGAGTTTATAACGTGCCTCTAGTTCTCTTAAAATATTCGGCGGGATATTTCTTTCAGAACTAAAAGGATTCCCAGGGGAAAGTCTAACGAGGAAAAAGGTAAGAGTAACAACTCCTATTAATATAAAAAGAGAAGACAGAATTCTCCTTATGAGGTAAGTCCACATGGATTGAGCATAATGACTTTTTATGAATCAAAGATCGAGTTGTTTGAACATTGTTTATCGATCCAATCAATTATCTCTTTTTACAGTCATTATTTTTGTTGGTTCTCTTTGTCAAGTTCTTCTATAATTCTCAGTACTTTATCTCCTCGATAAAGTGAGTCATCGATTTTAAAGGTTAATCGAGGGGTAAATTTGCTTTGTAGCCTTTTACCTATCCATTTTTGCCATTCATTTCGATGCCTGTTCAGGATATCTAATAAATTTTCATCGGAAATTGAGGCATCGAAGATGCTGATAAATATCGAAGCTTCCTTCAGATCAGCAGTGGTTTCTACTGAAGATATGGTTAAAACCAGTCCTTCGAGTTCTACTTCACGTTGAAAGCAGAAAGAAAGTTCCCTACGGATAACCTCTGACACTCTGATCGCCCTCGAAGTCATGGCATTAATCAGAAAAAAAGATGATTAAAAATGTTATAAACTTTGAGCAATCTTCTCCAATTGATAACATTGGATGATGTCATCAATTTCATAATCATTGAAATTCCCAAGCCGGATTCCACACTCAAAACCCATTCTCACTTCAGATACTTCATCTTGAAATCGTTTAAGTGAAAGAATCTCTCCATCATAAATAGGCTGTTTACCCCGCAAAATGCGGGCAAGTCCTCCTCGGACCATTCTTCCTGATTGAACCATGCATCCAGCCACTTTATACTTGGACAAGTCAAAAACCTTTTTTATGATTGCTGTTCCGATAATGGACTCACGCAACTCTGGCTCAAGAAGCCCAGACATAGCTTCTTTAACTTGATCAACAAGTTCATAAATTATACTGAATAGCTTGATTTGAACTCCCTCTCTTTTAGCTAATGAAGCAGCTGCCGAGTCTGTTTTTGTATTAAATCCTATGACGATCCCTTTGGAAGCCTTAGCAAGAAGAATGTCAGATTCAGAGATTGAACCTACTCCAGCATGGATGATATCTAAATCCACTTTTTGGCTTGTAATTTTTTTCAGTTGATCGGTTAAAGCTTCTAAAGAACCTTGGACATCAGCTTTGAGTACAATATTTAAGGTTTTTTTTTGGCCTTCTTCAATGGCTTGAAAAATGTTTTCCAGGGTGACCTTGGGAACTAGGGATTCTTCTCGGGCCTTTTTAAGGGACTCCATTCTTTCTTGAACAATCTCCTTGACCTTCTTTTCGTCTTTTTCAACAACCAATTCTTCTCCAGGTAAAGGTGCCCCATTAAGGCCTAAAATTTTTACAGGCATTGAAGGAAAAGCTTCCTTAATGTTTTTTCCTCGATCATCGATGAGAGCGCGAACTTTTCCATAGTAAGGACCGCAGAGAACGAGGTCTCCAACTTTCAACCGTCCAGACTGAACAATAACCGTAGCCGTAGGGCCTCTTCCTTTTTCAATTTGAGACTCGATAACTCTAGCCTTAGCCTCCCCTTCATAATCAGCTTTCAACTCGAGGATTTCACCTTGAAGTAAAATCATGTCTAGAAGGTTATCAATGCCTATATTTTTAACGGCGGATACCTCACAAAATATAGTATCACCACCATATTCCTCTGGAACAAGGCCGATTTCTTGAAGTTGTGATTTCACTTTCAAAGGGTTGGCACCCGGAAGATCTATTTTGTTAATAGCGACAATGATGGGGACTTTAGCACTTCGAGCATGATTTATTGCTTCAAGGGTCTGAGGCATAACCCCATCATCAGCAGCAACAACAAGGACAACGATGTCCGTAATGGAAGCTCCGCGTGCGCGCATGGCTGTAAAAGCTTCATGCCCTGGAGTGTCAATAAATGTAACAGGTCGGCCTTCTTTGTTAATGGTATAAGCTCCAATGTGTTGAGTAATACCTCCCGCTTCACCTGCAGCAACTCGAGTTTGTCTTATCGCATCAAGCAAGGAAGTTTTTCCATGATCCACATGCCCCATGAAAGTCACCACAGGGGCTCGAGGTTTTATCTTGGATAAAGGTTGAACAGGAGGAGGAGGTTTAACCTTTAGTTTTGGAGGGGCTGATAAAATTGACTGGGGATGCCTTTCTTTTTTTTCTGTTTGGATGATTACGCCAAGTTTATTGCAGACATTGTGAATTACCGCTTCGTCAAGCAATTGAGTCATGGAAGCAAAAATATTCATTTCCATCAAATGATGGATAAGCTGAAAGGGTTTGATTCCGATTAAAGAAGCTAATTCTTTAACGGTGACAGGGCCTTTTATAAAAATTGTTTTTTCTAGGGCCTCCTTGTTAGAGGCAGCAGAAGGTTTTTCTATCGTCACTGCGGTTTTTGACTCTTTTTTAGTTGTTTGTTCTATTGAAGAAGGATGGGGAAGGGAGGTCTCCTTTTTTTCTTCTTTTTTAGCTTTATCTTTAATTTCATCAAGAACCGCAACCGATTTCGTTTTTTTTTCTTGAGAAGAAAGCGAAAAATCCACCTCTTTAGAGGCTTTTTTTGACTTATCTAAAGAAAGCCTGTTTGAAGAATTGTTATTGAAAGTTTTAAGTTCAGTTGATGGAGAAAGTTTTTTTGAATTCATGCACAATAAATTAAACGCGCTTTATATTCTGATTTCAATTTGTTTTTCCTACAAGATGAGCTGCTTCCTTTAGACGATGAATTAATTGAGGATCAAGTTCAGGAAGAGCGGACATAAGATCTTCTTCCTCGCTTTCCGCTACGGCTTCAGGATTTATGAACCCAGCCCGAACAATCTGCTCAGCTACACTTTGATCTATAGCTAAAGAAGAGGCCATTTCTTCTGCAGCTTTCGCAATCTTTTGGCTAAAGTTATCCACTACCGAAGAAGGCTCTTTGACGACATCGATATCCCAGCCCACAATTTTGGAAGCAAGCCATGTATTTTTTCCTTTCTTACCAAGAGCTATGGAATAATTTTCTTCATCGACGGTTACCTTTACACGATGATTTTCTCGATCCAATTCAACCTTTTTGACTCTTGCGGGTTTGAGAGCCTCGATGGTGAGTTCTTCAACATTTGGAGACCACTTAAACAGATCAATTTTTTCGCTATGAAGTTCTCTAACAATGTTCTTGACCCGTGCTCCACGCACACCAACACATGAACCCACAGGATCAATTTTAGGATTGTTAGTCCAAACAGCTATTTTTGTACGGAATCCAGGTTCCCTGGCAATAGCTTTTACTTCAACGATCTTGTCAGCAACTTCACTTACCTCTAGTTCAAGCAGACGGAGTATAAAATTGGGATGGCTACGGGAAAGGATAATCGTCGGCCCATGAGGTGTGTCTTCGACTGACAGGACATAAGCTTTTATCCTTTCTCCTACAACATATTCTTCGGTAGGTACTCTTTCTTTAAAAGGCATTATCCCCTCATATCTTCCTAAATCGATAATGATATCGGATCTTTCTATCCTTCGTATTGTCCCACTGACAATAGTGTTGATGCGGTCTTTGAATTCGGATAAGACCATTTTTCTTTCAATACCTTTTAAAGCCTGATTAATCGTTTGCTTAAAGACTTGAGCTGCAATGCGTCCAAAATCCTTGGGAGTAACTTCTACTTCGATAAAGTCGCCAACATTTACATTGGGATCGATTTCCCTCGCTTTTTTGATGGAAATTTGATCATGACTATTCTTGACTTTTTCTACCACTTCAAGTTTCGCCCGAACATTAATCCGTCCTGTTTTGGGATGAATCTCTACCCTAAGATCTCTGGCAGGGCCGATGCTTTTTTTTGCTGCTGCAAGCAAAGCCGACTGCATCGCTTCAATAAAAACCTGCCTGTTGATCCCTTTTTCCTTTTCCATGTATTCCATGATGGCTAGGACTTCCTGATTCATGGCTTTCTCCTTAATTTTTAAAGAAAAAAGTGGAAACCTTCTTGAGTTTCCACTTTTACATATCAATAAAAACAGTGGTATGATAATGTAGACTTATCGTTTTCTGTGGTCAAGATTTGATTTTCTTTCTTCTTTCTCTTTCTATAAAAATATATTTTGTGTTTAAAAATATATATTGTGATTGATAACATTCAAAAAAAACCTCTTTTTGATCTGGATTATCCTCTTGGTATTATAGCTGGCCGAGGGGTTTATCCTCTTTTGGTTGCCGAAGGAGCAAAAAAAGCGGGGATAGAAAAAATTTTTTCAGTTTGTTTTATTTCTGAAACAGATCCCAAGATGGAGTCCTTGTCAGCCTCGGTAGAGTGGATTCGGGTTGGACAGCTATCAAGAATGCTTCATTTTTTCAAAAAAAATGAGGTGAAAAAAGCGATAATGGCAGGAGGGATCGCTCCTTCTCATCTTTTTGAGTTAAGACCTGATATTAAAACTATTCTTCTAATAGCAAAACTCAAGGAAAGAAACGCTCATACCCTCTTTGGAGCTGTCGCTGGGGAACTTGAAAAAAATGGGGTTTTACTTTTAAAGGCAACAACATTTCTGGAAGATCAACTTGTCCCTTCTGGGCATTTTGGAGGACCACCAATTAAAAAGAGAATTTGGGGGGATGTTGAATTTGGTTTTAAAATGGCTAAAGAAATAGCCCGACTTGATATTGGTCAATCTGTCGTAGTTAAAAATGGAACAGTACTTTCCGTTGAAGCTTTTGAGGGAACAGATGAAACGATGAAAAGGGGTGGAGAGTTGGCTAAAGGAGGGGCTATGCTTGTAAAAGTCAGCAAACCCGATCAGGATTTCAGGTTTGATGTCCCTGTGATAGGCTTAAAAACAATTGAAACCGCTTCAAGAAATGGAATTGGAATCATTGTTTGTGAATCTTTAAAGACACTTGTTTTGGAAAAACAAAAAGTAATTGAGATGGCTAATTTGGAAAAGATAAGCCTTGTTGGATTTCCATAGGAATGTTTAGCAATGAACCCATTAAAAGTTGGAGTTATAGGTATAGGTCATATAGGAAAGCATCATGCTCGGCTGTATGCACAAATGGAAGATATAAATTACGTAGGTTGTTATGATATCGAAAAAACTGCTGCAGATGCTTTGTCTAAAAAAATAGGAGGAAAAGCTTTCGACTCTTTAGAAGATTTATTAAAAGAAGTAGATGCCGTTTCAATCGCTACCCCAACAGCTACTCATTTTGAAATTGGTCTACGATGCTTGGAGTCAGGTGTTCATGTTTTGATCGAAAAGCCAATAACAGCGAGTCTGGAAGAGGCAAAGGTTCTTGTAGCAAAAGCAAAGGACAAAAAGGTCGTTTTACAGGTGGGCCATGTTGAGCGATACAATCCCGCATTTAGGGCTCTTGAAGAATACTTAAGCTGCCCCCGCTTCATCGAATGCCACCGGCTTTGCCCCTATCCGGGACGAAATACAGAGTTGGGAGTGATACTGGATCTGATGATTCATGATTTAGAAGCTATTCTCCATTTAGTGCGTTCAGAGATACAATCTGTTGATGCGGTTGGCGTTTCTGTTTTAAGCCCTACTGAAGACATTGCCAATGCAAGAATCAAATTTAAAAATGGAGCTATAGCCAATGTAACGACCAGTCGCATCAGCCCAGAGAAAATGCGTAAGATTCGAATTTTTCAAGATGATGCTTATATTTCTTTAAATTATCTCGACCAAAAAGGGGAAATTTATAGAAAAAAGGATAGTCAGATCGAATGTTGCCCTATACCTATTCAAAAAGGAGAACCTCTATTTTTTGAGCTAAAATCTTTTATTGATTGCATCAACTCCAGGAACAGCCCACTTGTAGGAGGAAGCGAAGCGGTTGAAGCTTTGAAGCTTGCCATGCACATTACCGAGTTGGTCCACTTGGCTATTAGCAAATAGGAAAAATGACCCAGTTTAGGCAATCCAAAACCAAATTCCTGCTTGTCGCAGGAGAAACGAGCGGAGACATTTATGGAGCATTATTGATAGAAGCTCTTCGCAAGTTTTGTCCTGATGCAATATTTATGGGATTAGGTGGACCTCGAATGGCTGCTGCTGGGCAAATTCAACTTTACGATCTTTCTCAGTTAGCCGTTGTAGGACTTGTAGAAGTCTTCAAACATTTAGGAGAGATCAGAAAAATTTTTAAAGATCTTATCCATTGTGCGATCGTAGAAAAACCTGACTTCCTCATCTTAATCGATTATCCAGGGTTCAATTTGAGACTTGCATCTAAAATTCGAAAAGAATTACCTGCAACCAAAATTGTGTATTATATTAGCCCCCAGGTTTGGGCGTGGAATAGCCAAAGAGCTGAGAAATTCGATACATTTATCGATCTGATGTTAGTTATCTTTCCTTTTGAGAAACCATGGTATGAAAAACGGGTTCCTCGGCTTCATGTTGAATGGGTTGGCCATCCGCTAATGGATCGACTCCTTCCCAACAGATTGCCTGTATCCTCTTCGGGTTCTTATAAGATTGCCTTGCTTCCGGGCAGTAGGAAGGCAGAAATCATCAGGCATTTGCCAATACTTTATAAATCAGCTTGGAAAATGGTGATGCAAGGCAAAGATTATGAATTTGTATGGATTGCCCCTAATGAAGAGCTTGTTAAGTTGGGTTTGTCTTTGTTAGGACTGAAAACCTTGCCAGAATGGTTGAGGATACATATTGGCTATCCTCTTTCTCACATCTCTCGGTGCAGGTTGGCTATATTAGCCTCTGGTTCAATATCTCTGGAGTGTGCTTTGTTCGGAATTCCTCAGATAGTCATTTATAAGACCAACCCTTTGACCTATCAGGTTGGCAAAAGGCTTGTCAAAGTTCCTTATCTCAGCATTGTCAATGTCTTGGCCTCAGAACAGGTTGTGCCTGAATGCATCCAGGAGGAAGCCCAACCGGATCAAATTAGTTCTTTAGCGATAAAGTTAATTCATGACGAAGAACTGAGGATCGCAATGAAGAACAAAATGGAGGAAATTGTTAAAAAACTGGGACCAGCGGGTGCTAGCCAGAAAGCGGCAAAATTGATTTTAGCATTGTCTAAAGAAGAGAAAAAAGAAGAAAAACAACCCGTTACATCTTAGGAATCAAACCTGGTAACCGGGTAAGGAGTTCGGGTGGATCTGCAATTTGATCTTGTAGCTGTCCGCAATAGAAAATACGGATGATGTAACCATAAAACTTCTGGTTTTGAACAGGTCGTTCCAGTTTATAATTTATGCGTAGAATCTCTGTTTGATGAATGGTCCATGTAGGAAGGGGATTTTCAAAAGCGCTGGTGATCTTTGCATTTGATTGAAGAATTATGCCCTTGTCTATCTCATCATAGATATAAATTTGATAACGGATCTGTTTGGGATCTATCCGTATGGAAGGATCAGTCAAAAGAATAGGTATCCGTAGCGTAACTTCTTGACCCCATGGAGAATTGGATAAATTACTCTTCTCCACTCGAATTTTTTCTAGGCTTAACGTTTTGCCTATACCATAGCTACCTTTAAGAGAAGAAGGAATAAGGGATGGGGCTAAAGGATCTTTTTTAGTCTGGTTTTTTAGAGCTGAAATCTTTTGATGAGCTGTTTTATATAACAAATCTGATTTTTTGTCCAGATTAGCAATCTTGCTCCAATAGATATAAGCTCTTTCGCTGTCTTTTTGACGTTCAGCAAGTTGAGCTTGTCTCATAAGTACCTCAAAATTTTTAGGATCTACTTCTTCGGCACTGTTAAGTGCATCATGAGCAAGATTAAGATCCCCTTCTTTTTCAAAACGTTCAGCATCTTTAATAAAAGCATCGAGTTTTTCCTCTTTGCTTTCTTTGACTAAATTAGAAAAATCTTTTTTGAGTTCTTTATAGTGGATTGCAGGTAAATCAGGCGGTTTGGGAGAAAGAAATGTAGGTAATTGGAAAGATCGGTTAGAGGCTAGCCGATCTTTTTTGGAAACATGATCGAAAACATAATGTCTTAACCAAAATATGGATAGAAGAGAAAAGACCTGAATAAAAACAACTATGATAACAAGCCTAACCGCCCAAGCATATATGGGAGGTGATAGATGCTTGGAATTCCTTTCTTTGGAAGATTGCTTAACTGCAGACATGAATTGGGCCGAATTTTATGGATAAAACGAAAAAAAGGCAAGTATCTTTTCTTTTTTCAGTATTTTTATCCTTATAATCCTTTTTTTCTTAAGCTTGAAGAAAAATTATGACTTGATTTCTATATGTTGTCTATTTTAATCTATAAAAAACTTACCCAATATTGAGATAATGGAAAAAGCCATCCCTGAAGTCGGAGCACGCTCGCCTACTGATCAGGAGCTTATCCTGAGGATGAAATCTGGAGAATTAGAAGCTTTTGATGTTTTAGTCGAGCGATATCAAAAAAGATTGTACAGAGTTATTTATGGAGTTTTGCTCCACCATGAAGATACCAGTGATGTCTTAATGGAGACTTTTCTCAAGGCATATAAAAATATCGGTAGTTTTCGTATAGGTGCTTCTTTTTACACATGGATTTATCGGATAGCGATAAATACGGCTATTAGTTTTAAAAGGAAAACGAAATTTTCACCCCAACCCTTTCCTTATTTTCCCGATGACGAAGAAGGACAGTTAGAAAAAGAGTTTGTTGATTATCGCTCTGGAGAACAAGCTGTAAGGCAAATGGAAATAAAAGAGTTGGGTAAAATTTTAAATGACGCTTTATCCAAGCTTTCTGAAAAGCATAGGGCCGTAGTTGTTCTGTTTGATCTTGAGGAACTAAGTCATTCAGAAATTGCAAAAATTATGGGTTGTTCAGAAGGAACTATTCGCTCTAGGTTGTTTTATGCCCATAAACAACTACAAAAGATTTTGAAAAAAGATAATAACTTTATAACTTAAAACAAAGAGACAAGGAGAATAGTAATAATATTGGAGGCCTTGATATGGAGATGAAAAGTCAGGACAGTGTGGAGATGGAACTGCTAAAAAAAAGAATAAAAGAACATTTGGAACAGAATGTGGAAAAATATGTTTCAGCTGATTATTTCGAACATCTGCATAAAAGCCTTCATCGTCGACTCAGAGTAGAGATGATTAAAAACAAGACCTTTTTAGAAATAGTTTTTGAGAAAATGCAAGGGTTATTTGATTCCGAAAGAATGGTCGTGTTTCGAGTAGTTTTTGCAGGAATTTTTCTTTTTGTTAGTTTTTTAACTATCATGGATATAGGGTTTTCAAATCGATCTTCCAATCTCTCTTCTTCTCTAAGTACAAAATATTTGCTAACTACTCATAGGAGTGAGGAACCTAAACAACCTTCACAAACTCTTTCTCCTTCTTCTCCGTCTTTAGTGCCTCCAAAACAGTCCTTAGAAGTTGAATCGACTAAACTTTCCCCGGGTTTATCCGATTCTCAGGATCCTCAATCATTTATTCATGACAGCCTTACTCACTATGAAGCGATGGTGGCTTTTTAAGATTTTGTCCTTTAAGTTATCTTTGCTTTTTTTTTTCTTTTTAACATTAAGGGTTCCGGTTGTTTTAGGTTCTGAGAGCCTTTTCGATACAATTGGAAAAGAAGTCAATAGGATTTTTGAAAATAACAAATCGGCGGTGGTTCGTGTCCGTGTCGAGAAAAGAGGGGGAGCAAAGATTTATTGTTCAGGATTTTTCATAGATTCTCAAGGGACATTGATTACGGCTTCTGGCGGTGGTGGTCAGGCCAGCGATGCTCTTTTCTATGTGGATTATCAAAACCAATGGCATTTGGCCAGAACGCTAGGTGTTGATGAACGCAGTGGAGTAGCTGTTCTTCAGTTAATGGATGGGCAAAAACCTTTCCCCTATCTTAAACTGGCTAAAAATATTGATATTTCTACGGGTACGCCAATTGTGGGTATCGGTTTTCCTTATAATCTTCCCTCCTCTCCTTCTTTTGGCTTGATTGTAGGCAAAGAATGTGAATATTTGAACCATTTTTTCCCAACCACTCATTTGAGGGTCAACACAAGAATTAATCCTGGTCAGATTGGAGGCCCACTCATTAATTCAAAAGGTCTGGTTATTGGAATGATTTCTCTAAGTGTAAAAGATGAGGAATGGAGTTATGCCCTTCCAAGCAATGCGATTAAGAAGGTCGTTGATGATATCAATCATTTTGGAAAGGTGAGATATGGGTGGGTCGGAGTAGCCGTCACGAAACTGGGCAGAGAAGATACAGAGGGTAAGGTGGTTGTGGCTCGACTTTTCCCCAATACACCTGTTACAGGAAGTGGTTTACGTGAAGGAGATGTGGTCGTTTCGATTAATGGTAAGAAAATAGAGAACCTGTCGGATGTGATGGATGCATCGTTTTTCGTTTCCGTGGGTCAAAGAATTCCCGTAAGGGTGATTAGGGATGGCAAGCCTTTGCTTTTCGAATTTTTAGTTGGAGAAAGACCAATTGATACCCCTTCAGGTTCCACCATATTACCAAACAGTCCAGAGGAGTTGAAAAAAACATGGACAAATACTCTGCCTGTAAGCACAGCTCCTTTATCCTCTCCTATTGAAAAAACAACGAGTTCTCATTGATTTGGTTAGAATTTTTTCTATACTTGTTGATTTTGTTTAAAGGGGTATTTTTAAGAAATGGATCAAAAACCATCAATTGTTTCAGTTAAAGTACAGAGGAAAAAACAATCGGTATTTCCAGCAGGAGGGATTGGCGCGGTTTTTTTCTGGGTATCTTTAAGTGTTTTTTTGGGTGCAACTGCCATATATTTTTATGGTCAATATATTTCTTTAGAAAAGACCGTAAGAGTGCTTAAGGAGGAAGATGAGCTTTTAAAACAAGAAAATAACAAGCAAAGAGCCGTCGTCGATCAACTTCAAGCCGAGCTGGCTCAAACGGGTAGTTTATTAAGGAGCCAGGAAGAGCTTCTTGAGAAAACAACCCAGTCTCTTAAAGCTGTTGAATCAAAAAAAGGAGAGGAAGAGGCGGTTTCTGCTAAAGAAAACTTTTCAATTATAAACGAAATCGCTCAGAAATTAAAAATGACTTTTGCAGAACAAATTCAGCAGGGAGAGTCTTTTATTATAGAACAGCCGAAAAGTATAATCGTGCGATTCAATAAAAGTATACTCTTTGGTTATGGGGGTGTTAAAATTAGCAATATAGGTAGAACTCTTCTTAAAAAATTGATAACCGATATCAAACCTTTCTTGGATCATTCAAAAGACTTGCGAATCGAAGTTTGTTCATATACGGATAATGATCCACCTGCCCTAGAAGTCCAGAATTTTTATCCTACGAACTGGGAAATATCAGCCATTCGATCCGCCGCAGTGATTAGAACACTTATCCAATTAAGTCAACTTCCCGAAGATATTTTTTCGCTTGCTGCTGGGGGTGAAACCAAACCCATAGCGGATAACAATGTTCCGGAGGGGAAAGAAAAAAATAGAAGGGTAGAAATTATTATTTACCCTGAAATAAGACATTCAGATTTTAAAGCCACAGTCAAGCCCACTTCTTTAGAAAAAGAAAATCCAGCCAAACTTCAGGGTAGTGGAGAATAATTTATAAAGAGATTAAAGGAAATAACGCTTTCTCAATCAAAAAGTTTCAAAGGATAAAATCAATAAAAGGAAGAATACAATTTCAGTCGGGCTTCTTTTGCTTTCCTTCTTCTCCGATTGCAAGGTTTTTCAAATGCTTTTCTTAGCCTTGCTTCTCTAAGCGTTCCTTCGCGATCGAGTTTTCTTTTTAATCGCCGTAAAGCTTTATCAATGGATTCTCCCTTCTTTACTTTAACTTCTGTCATATGTTCCTTTCAGTAATCCATAACTTATCGTCATAAATAAACATTTTCAACATTCGTTATATTGAACAAAGCCATCTTAACATGGGGAAAATACTAAATGACAGATAAAACAAAAAAGGCAAGTGTTTTTGTAGTCGTTTTTTCGATTTATGCGGCAAAAAGGAATAAGATTTCCGTTTTTTTACCTTCCTTATTTGTTAGTAATCAAACTCTGGATCAAAAAAGAAGGATTGAAAAAAGCTATGGTTTTGATACTACCTTTAGGTCTTTTGGGAAACGGTTAGTCAATTGCTATTGCATTGCATTGAGTTTGGTATTAAGGCAAGGGCTCCTTGTACCTTTCCTTCCCTAAGTCTTTGAAGAGCGTTATTGGCCTCGCTTAAAGGAAAAGTTTGAACTTGTGTTTGTATTTTGAGTTGCGATGCTATTTTAAAAAATTCTTCTCCATCTTTTCTAGAAAGATTAGCCACAGAAACAATTTTTCTTTCTTCCCATAAAATTTTATAGGGAAAAGAGGGTATATCGCTCATGTATATTCCTGCACATACGACTGTCCCTCCTTTTTCTATGGCACGGAGGGCTTGTGGAACTAAGGATCCTACGGGGGCAAAAATAATGGCTACATCCAGGGGAACTGGAGGCAGAGTTGTGGAGTCCCCTGACCATACTGCGCCTAAAGAAAGTGAGAAATTCTGGCTTTCTATATCTCCAGGTTTTGAAAAAGCATAAATGGCTTTTTTTTGATAATTGGCAATCTGAATTAGAATGTGAGCAGCCGCTCCAAAGCCATAGAAACCTATTCGGTCAGATTTTTCTGCATGCTTGTAGGAGCGAAACCCAATTAATCCAGCACACAAAAGAGGGGCAGCTTCTTCGTCGGTATATAGTGAAGGAATAGGAAAGCAAAACCTTTCGTCAGCTTTTATCCATTCTGCATAGCCTCCATCCCGGGTATAACCTGTAAATTCAGGCTGATCGCACAAATTTTCTCTTCCTGAACTACAGAATTTACATTGACCGCAAGTTTTGCCTAACCAAGGAACTCCCACCCTTTCTCCAATTGAAAATTTAGTTGCACCTGGTCCCCGTTTTCTTACAATCCCAATGACTTCGTGTCCAGGAATAAGGTTGGGCTTGGGGTTGGGCAATTCCCCATCAACTACATGAAGATCTGTTCTACATATCCCACATACAAGTACTTCTAGAAGAATTTCACCTGGACCTGGTTCAGGGATGGGAACGTCCTTTAGAACTAATGGACTTTTGGGTCTTTCAAGGACCATTGCTTTCATTGAAAGTTGACTACAATGTATAATTCTTACAAGAAAGGATAAACAAGAGTAATTTACTCTTGCATTTTATACAATTATAACAAAAAATTACTCTTTTCAAATTTCGGAACGAATAAAAGACACAAAAAGGCGGATATGCGATTAGACATAATCATTGTAGCCGATCTTGGCCAGATTAAAGCATACAAGATTACAAAAGACGAACTTACAACTAACTCTCATGCTCAACTTATAGATGATCAGATCATTGAAATGGGTAGAAAAAAACTGAAGGACATTGATACCGACAAACAGGGGGAGTTTGCTGTAGTCAGTTATCCTTTAACCGGTGAAAGATCGGTAGGCGAAAGACATAATGAGAAACTTGAAATTCGAAGAAAATTGATTTGTGAATTATCTAAAACAATCAACCTGATTATTAAAAAATACAATCCTGCAGCTTGGGCATTATCAGCAGGTTCAGAAATTCTGCCAAGGATTATAGAAAAGCTTGATCCAGCGACAAAAAAAACTCTTTTAAAGACGATTCCAGCAGATTTAACTAAAATCGATAAAACCGAGATATTAGAACGATTTGGCATCAAATAAGGCCTATATTCTTTTTCTTAGAATAGAATGAAGTGCGTGTGAGTATCCTCTTCTGGGTAAAAGGATAATGCGTTTTTTTCTCTAAAAAATAGCTCCTAGGCTTTCTTGATAGATCCATAGTACCATTAATAGAGCGCGTTTAGTCCATGGAACAATCCAAATAGAATACAGCTTTCAGTGAGAAAGGGGATTTGCCCACACTGTGGTGAAAGCCATGACCGGGAAATGAATGTGGCTAGAAATCTTCTAGCTTATATGGCCTGGTTAGCCCAAACGGTCCTGAGGCGAGTTCTGCCAGATGTGAAACCTGTGGGGAGGAAGACTCTGGCGCAGGTTACAAGAGCTGCGTGAAACCGGCCTCGATGAAGCGGGAAGTCAGCTTCGTTCCTGTATGGGCAGTAATAGGCAAGGCTAGTGCAACGGCAATGACTCTGTTCGAATCCGTTTGTCTCTGGATTAAATTTTATTTTAACTGTATGACATTCAACAGCTAAAGGATGGGACTGGACTTTTATTGTAAAATAGAAAGAGCATGAGAAGTCCCAATTCGAGTGGCACCTGCTTCAATAAGATCGAGAGCAAATTGTTTAGAACGAATGCCACCAGAGGCTTTTATTCCAACTCCTGGGGGTAATATGGACTTGAGAAAATAGATATCTTTTATATCTACTCCTCGGGGACCATAACCAGTAGATGTTTTTATAAACTTTGCTCCTCCCTGGATAGCTGCATAAGTTGCTTTTTCTATCTCAGAGGGATTGAAATATCCAGTCTCAATTATCGCTTTTAGTACTTTTCCATTCGCTACCTCGCAAATAGCTTTGACTTCTTTTTCTATGATTTCCCAACGGTTAATGGAGATTGCCCAAAGGGGAAGAACAAGATCGAGTTCATCGGCTCCATCTTTAATAGCTTCGAAAGCCTCAAGTGTTTTCACTGCAGTCTTATTGGCACCTAGAGGAAAGCCAATCACAGTAGTTATTTTGACTGGACTGTTATGGAGTAATTGAGTAGCCACAGAAACCCAACAAGGCTGTATACAGACAGAATAAAAGCCGTATTTTTTAGCCTCTTCACAATGTTTAACGATGTCCTGATCTAAAGCATTTGGACGAAGCAAGGTAGAATCTATAAAAGTGGCCAGCGCCGCGGTCATAAAAGCCCCTTAGAGTTCGAGTATATCGGTATATTTTTGCCTTTTTTCCACATTTTCCAAGTAATCAAAGAATTCTTCAGCCGTTTCGAAAAGGTGTCCTTTTTCGATGTAAGAATCCGTAGTAAAGGGAGAAAAACCTTTGGGGAAGATCATATAACGGGTTTTCATATAATCTCGTGCATGCCCTAGTTCATCCATCATGCCCGCGGAAAGTGGAGGTCTCTCGGGATAAGGATGAATCGCAATGACAGCATGAACCTTGCCGACATACCAATGGAGATCCCGGTGGACTGTATAGGCATAAATCACTTCCTTATCGAGGGGAGAATCAAATTCTTGGGATATCTCCACTGTTTGGGGGTCTATAACGACCGCATAATAGCGAAGCTTGCGGATGATTTCATTAACAATTTTCCTCATATCTTCCGTAGCATGGGTCATCGAGTAGCTTGCATAGACAACCCAAGGTCTTGGGTAAGCAACTAGCTTATAAAGACTGTCGGGAGACTCATTGACGGAAATGACATAATGAGGAATATTCATGTATTTTGCCCAATCTTCAGATAAAGAAACTTCCTCGTTCATCCAGGATAGAATTTCATAAATGGTATGTTGTCGAGCCTTTAGGGCTTTAAGAAAAGGATCCTGGGAATCAATGGATTCAAGCTCTTTTTTGATTATCCACTCCGCTTCAATGAGTGTAACGATTACATCGGGTCCAATGAAGTCACGCAAAATCCTTTGGTCTTTAAATTTTCTATTTATTCTGTTCCATTCAATGGTTGCTGGAAGCCTTATTATAACGTCCTTATAGCCATTTTTCTGAATATCGAATCCAATTTTTTCGTATTCTCTTTCCCTGGTTAATTCGAAAACGTAATCGGTTGTTCCGAGAAGTCGTTCAAGGGGTTTTTTCCCACCTTTTGTGAATTCGTGAATGGCATCATAAACATGAATATTCCTGCCGTTGAGCTTGCCCAACTCAACGACTTTCTGGATAAAAGCCCGATCGCTCATTCCAGCGATCATTCCTGTAACTAAAACTTTCAACTTGATCCTAAAGCTCTAAGTTAAAAGAAAGTATTATTATTCGCTTTGTTTATTGAAAGAAGATACCAAAAATTACAAATTTGAAAAGTCTGTCTAGAAAAGTTGGGTCATGGAGCTTTATTTTTGCACAGATTATGCCCTAGGGCAGCTAGATCACGAGGAATCTCACCATTGTATTCATGTCATGCGACATAAAGTAGGTGATCTCATTGAAATATTTGACGGCAAGGGGAGCAGTTGGGTAGCGCAGATCCAAAAAATAGAGAATAACAGGGTTTTTGTTTCCTTGTTGAAAGAAAAAAGGCCGGATAGTCTTTCTAAAAAACCATTGTTTATTTTGATTCAAGCGGTGTTGAAGAACAAAGCCATGCAGTTTCTTCTGCAAAAAGTGACCGAGATAGGCGTTGATCAGATTATTCCGGTTATTTCGGGTCGTAGCTTATTTACAAAAGAAGAAAGAAAACAATTTAAAGAAAAGAAATGGAAAGATATCCTTATAGCTGCAGCTAAGCAGAGTCAACAGAGGAAATTGCCCGAACTTTTTGAAATCTCTTCCCTATCAGATGTTTTAGAAAGGGATTTTTCTTCGTCGTTGAAACTTGTGGCATTCCTTGGTAAAGAGTCAAAGTCTTTGAAAGAAATTGTTAAAAGCCATACCTCTGAGGATATTTCTTCTGTTGCTGTTCTGGTTGGTCCAGAGGGTGATTTAACGGATGAGGAAAAAAAATTTGCTTTGGATAGGGGTTTTATTCCTGTCAGTCTGGGGAATCAAATCCTTCGGTCTGAAACGGCTGCTCTTTTTTTATTGTCTATTCTCAATTATGAACTGAGGGTTTAAGAGATTTGATGTTTTAAGACTATAAAATTTGTATTAAAAAGTGATTATGGGAAAAAAAATTGTTGTTACAGGGGGAGCCGGTTTTATCGGTTCTAATCTTGTTTTAGAACTTTTAAATCAGCTTTCAGAGATTGAAGTGGTGGTTATAGATGATTTTTCAAGCGGTTCCTTCAAAAATATTCTTAATGCTCATTGTGACATTATTACCGAAAATCTTTATCGCTTCGATTGGTCAGATTATTTTTCTAAAAAAGAAATCGAAGTGGTTTTCCATTTAGCTTCCCTTACAGATACAACTATACTCGATGAGCGCAGGCAGATGCAAAATAACGTGGAAGCTTTTCGGTCCTTGCTCCGTTTTTTTTCAGGAACTTCTACAAAGATTATCTATGCTTCTTCTGCAGCGATCTACGGGATGCGTTCGGGAAAAAATCGCCTACAAGATGACCCTCAGCCAGCAAATCCATATGGGTTTTCCAAATTGCAGATGGAAAGAATTGCTACGGCTTACATGAAGGAAAATCCTCAAACCAGAATAACTGGGCTGAGGTATTTCAACGTATATGGTCCAAGGGAAGCTCATAAGAAAAGTGCTTCAAGTATGATTTTTCAATTAGCAAAACAGATTAAAGAGGGGAAAAACCCTAGACTTTTTTCTTATGGGGAACAGAAGAGGGATTTTGTTTATGTTGCTGATGTGGTTAGAGCAACCCTTTTAACGGCAATAAAGGATTGTCCTCTACCTTTATTCAATGTTGGAAGTGGTCATGCTCGATCTTTCAATGATATCGTTCATATCTTAAATCAAACATTAAAGACAGATGCTAAGCCTGAGTATTTCCCCTGTCCTTATTCTTTTTATCAATCGCATACTGAAGCTGACCTGGAGTTGACTCAGAAGCATCTGGGATATGTTTCAAAATATTCTTTAGAACAAGGGATTGCCGAATATTTCGACTCGGGGTGGCTCTTATAAATTCTATTTTAGATTCTTTAGCTATCCATCTTGATTTCGACTCCAGTTTTCTTCAATTTTGAATATATGGCATCTTTTATTTTCCCTGACCCCCAAGAAATGCAAAAAAGGCTTCAGGATTTCGTTAAATCTTTTGGAAATCCTTCTCCCCAGGTCTCTGAAACTGCAAAAGAGGATCAAAAAGAAAGATTCAAAGAAAAGATATTGCAATTTCAGTTTACTCCTAAGGATATTAAAGCCTACCTTGATCGGTTTGTTATTAAACAAGAGGAAGCTAAAAAAGTCCTTTCCGTAGCTGTTTGTGATCATTATAACCAAGTTAAAGAAGCCCTGATGGGCCGTGGCCCCACTCATTATGTCAAACAAAATGTGCTTCTTGTTGGTCCCAGTGGGGTGGGCAAGACTTATCTTATCCGATGTCTTGCAGATTGCATAGGTGTTCCCATGGTGAAAGCGGATGCCACCAAATTTTCTGAGACAGGTTATGTAGGGGCGGATGTTGAGGATCTTGTGAGGGAACTTATTCAGCAAGCAGAAGGAGATATAGAAATCGCTCAGTATGGGATTATCTATTTGGATGAAGTAGACAAGTTAGCTTCTTCTCATTTCATGGGTAGGGATGTCAGTGGCAGGGGGGTACAGTCCAACTTGTTAAAGCTGCTCGAAGAAACCGATGTCCCCATTAAAGCTGCCCATGATGTCCTTGGACAGATGCAGTCTCTTTTTGACTTTCAAAGAGGCAGTAAAGCACCTCGAAAGACCATCAATACACGCTATATTCTTTTTATCTTAAGCGGGGCTTTTGAAAAACTCTCTGAAATCGTTCAGAGAAGAATCCGTAGATCACATTTAGGCTTTCAACCCCATGGTCCTGAAGGAGTCCCCTCGGATATTATTGCAGAAGCCCAGACAGTGGATTTTGTTGAGTATGGACTTGAGCCAGAGTTTATCGGAAGATTGCCTGTTCGGGTCTTTTGTCAACCTTTGGGGAAAGAAGATCTTTTTCATGTCCTTCGAGATTCTGAAGGATCTATCCTTAAACAGTATAAAAGTTCCTTTGCTGCATACGGTATAGAGTTGAAGTTTACTGAGGAAGCTCTGCATCTTATTGCCGAAAAAGCCATAGAAGAAAAGACTGGGGCTAGGGGTCTTATGACCATTTGTGAAAAAGTTTTAAGGCCTTTTCGGTTTGAACTTCCGGGCAGCGGTGTTCGTGAACTAGAGATTGATAGCTTTACAGTTTTGGATCCAGAAAAAAGGCTTGGAGAGATTCTAAAAAAGATAGAGGAAAATAAAAAAAATAAGGAAAACGAACAGATCGAACAGTTTCTCCTTGAGTTTTATAAAGCCAACGAGATCCGAATTCATTTTCATCCCGATGCGATAGAGGCTCTTAAACAAGAAGCGCATGAAAAAGGGATTTCCGTTATCGATCTATGTAAGGAGAAATTTAAAAACTATAGTTTGGGTTTGAAATTAATTAAAAAAAATAATGGAACTAATGATTTTATATTGACTAAAGAAGATCTTCAATATCCCGAAGAAACTCTAAACCGTTGGATAGCCGCTTCTTATAAATCTGAAACTGCCTCACAAGGGCAATAAGATTTCTTCCTCCAGTAACCAAAGGGGACTAAAAAGTTCTCAATCCTCGGCAAGAAATGCGATGGAGGTAGAGTAGCCATGAAGGAAATTCATCCCGCATGTAGGCCCAATCTCGCCGTTAGCAAAAAAACCGGCTTGAGCGACCCCTGGGAAAAACTTTTGAATGCTTTGAGCATCAATAGAAGAAGTGCCAAAAAGGGTTTTCCCTCTTCCTGCACATATTGCTTGTAATACGGCCGAAGGGATTTTTCCACGAGATAGCCATTTTAATTTTTCATCTTCTAAGGATTTTTGAAGAGCAACAATAGCGGTGTGAGGATCCCTTAATTGATATTGGACTGTCTGTCCAACCCTTGGTAATGCTCCGATGGCAATGGCTCCTGTAGAAGGATCAGCACCCAAGATATTGCGGATGAGAAAATCTCCCTGTTTGAATTCTTCTAAGTATTCAGAAACAGCTAAGCCTATGAAAAGATGACCTTGAACAGCAAGCCGTTCTTGTTCTGTTAACGAGTCAAAGGCTTTGGCTAAGGCCTGGTAAGCAGTTTTTCTTCCCAGCGTATAGAGAATATTCTGGTCAGCATGGGTTATTGTATAGGGTTCTCCAATGGGTCGACAAGCTTGGGATACAATGACATCAAAGATGATATTTCCCGCAAAAGCTAAAAGAAGACATCCCGATACAGCTCTTCGATTATAATAGATAGAGCATTCATTTTCTTTGCCACTTGTCAAGCCTCCCCAGGCAGGGACATGAGGATAAGCTTGGGTTAATCCCTTCAAAAATTTTTCTATAGGAAAGTTTATTGGATCAGCAAATACACTGAAGCCCTTGATTTCAGGAGAATCGAAGGGGAAAAGGGAGTACCAATTTTCCTTTTGATCAAGAGTTTCAATCATCTGAGGGGAAAGTACTACACCTTGGCATTTTAAATTAGGGTTATGGATAAGGAGAAGCGAGAAAGAAGCTGTTCCTTCATTTTCTATGCCTTGACCAACAGTTCCAGAACTACCCACGACGACAAGATGCTGGAGATGGCCATAGATAGTAAGAATATCAGAAAGCTCTGCAAGGCTACTTGGATCTTGATCCAAGTAACCAGACCATGAAAAGGCAAACCCCAGCGTTGGTTCTCCGGATAGTTCCATGCGGAGTTTTGAAACCATCTGAATGATTCTCTTTTCTTCTAATGGACCGTTGTAAACACCACTTACAGCATGCATTGGGAGCTTAATTTATCATTAGCTTTTCTTAGCTCTTGTCAATAATGGGGAGAGGGAAAAATCATCTTTCCAACATTTTAAGGCAAGCTTAAAACTCTTAGAAGTCAATGTATAATTAAGATGACCAACGGGAAAAAGGTAAAGATGCTTGGTTTCCCATTTTTCTTTAATTTTTTCAAGAATCCATGGAGGGCTAATTTTATCGAAGAGGCCGCCTACAATAAGGATATTATTACCCTCAAGTTTGGGTTTTGATAAGCTTGGACAGGCGAGTCTAAGGTGAGGAGAGGTATTTAGGGGAGTAATGCCTTGTTGAGTCAATTTTTTTCTTATTTCTTTGCCAATCGGAGAGTGCCAGATGACATGATCAAGATGAAGCAAGGGCTCTACAAGAATTAATTTTTGCAATATTTCATGGATACAGGAAAGCTGGCTGATCGTCCATGCCCCATAACTTATTCCCCATGCTGCAATATGAGGTGATCCTGCCAAACTTAGACCCTTTGTAAAAATATAAAGGTCAATAACGGATTGTCGTAATATCTCCATGGTATATAAAAGATTAGGTTGAACGCAAGAGGAACTCGACAGGGTTAAAAAAGGAGCTTTTCGTTGAAAATGATAAGGCAAATGCATAATGGCTCCATTCCATCCTTTTTGGTTAAGCCACTTTATCCATTTGACGTAGCCTTTAAGTGAAAGAGATAAAAGTCCATGTACAATAATCATTGTGGGTGACCGGTCCCATCCTAGTTTGGAGGGAAACAGATCGAAAATGGCATAATTAGAATAACGGTCAGGTCCTCTAATAAAACTTGGGAAAACAATTTGGTTGTAACAATTAAGGCTGGAAGCTATGTAAGCGGATATTTTTTTTTCATACCCTGGGTCAGGACTATAATAATCCTCTAGAGATGACTTTTCCCAACTTTTGATATACTGCTCTAACTGAATGGAAAAATCGGAAGGCAAAGTATGAGGTTTTTGAAGACAGTTGAACAGGAAAATAGAAAGTGCATCGCTGAGGTGTGAAAAAAGTGTTCTCAAGGTTAGATTAATGAGTTGAATTCCAATTGAAAGGTAAGCCAATAACAGATATTTCGGATAGAATCAAGAACAGATCATGTAATTATGGATTGATTTAGTGCAATTGGTTGGTATTATTTTCTAGACAGAAAGTTGCCAAAGGAGATTTTATGTTAACAGCAAATTCGATTACAAAATCTGAGTCATCATCTTATACCTTGTTACCTAAGGTTCAGAAATTTCTGAAAACTCCAAAAAAGCTATTTATAGGTGGTCGATGGGTTGATGCGGTTTCAGGAAAAACTTTTCCGACTTATGATCCTGCCTCTGGAGAAGTCTTAGCTTATGTCGCTGAAGCCGACAAAGAAGACGTAGATAAAGCAGTAAAAGCAGCAAGAGAAGCTTTTGAAAACGGACCGTGGGCGAAAATGTCTCCTGCAGAACGAGCAAAGTTAATTTGGAAACTTGCTGATTTGATTGAAGAAAATCTTGAAGAGTTAGCTCAAATAGAATCTTTGGATAACGGAAAACCCATGGCCGTGGCCAAAGTTGCCGATCTTCCTTTATCCATTGATCTGTTTCGCTATATGGCGGGATGGGCTACAAAAATAGAAGGCAATACGATTCCTTTTTCTTTGGCCTCACCTGAAAAATTTGTAGCTTATACAAGGAGAGAGCCTATTGGAGTGGTTGGGCAGATTATCCCTTGGAACTTCCCTTTATTAATGGCTGCGTGGAAATTAGGACCTGCTCTTGCTACAGGATGTACGGTTATTCTTAAACCCGCAGAGCAGACTCCACTTTCGGCTTTATGGATAGGCGAACTCATCCAGCAAGCGGGATTTCCCGATGGAGTCGTCAATATTTTACCTGGTTTTGGAGAAACGGCCGGAGCTGCTATTGCGGCTCATGGGGATATTGACAAGGTTGCATTTACAGGTTCAACAGAGGTAGGTAAAATTATTGTTAAAGCGGCAACTTCAAATTTGAAAAAAGTTAGTCTTGAACTCGGAGGCAAATCTCCAAACATTGTGTTTTCTGACGCTGATTTGTCTGTTGCGATACCGGGTGCTGCATCCGCTATATTTTTTAATCATGGACAGTGTTGTTGTGCAGGAAGCAGACTTTATGTGGAGAAGAAAGCTTTTGATAAGGTCTTAGAGGGAATAACTGAAGAGGCAAAAAAAATCCGTCTTGGTCCTGGCCTTGATCCCTCAACAGAAATGGGACCTCTTGTATCTCAAGAACAGTATGATAGGGTATTTTCTTACATTCGCTCCGGATTAGATGAAGGAGCAACCGTAGTCACAGGCGGTAAACGCTTTGGAGAGAGAGGTTATTTCATAAGCCCTACGATATTTAGTGGGGTCAACTCCTCCATGAAAATTGTTAACGAAGAGATATTTGGACCTGTTGTTTGTGCTATTCCTTTTGAAGATACCGAAGAAATAGCCCCTGTAGCTAACCAGACGATATATGGACTTGCGGCAGGAATATGGACCAAAGATATTTCTAAAGCTCATCGGCTTGCAGCAAAGCTCAAGGCGGGGACAGTTTGGATTAATTGTTATAATGTGTTTGATGCCTCTTTGCCTTTCGGAGGTTACAAGCAATCGGGATGGGGTAGGGAAATGGGGCATGCGGTGCTAGATAACTACCTGGAAACAAAATCTGTCTGTATCCAAATTGATTAAGGATCCTCAAAAGGAAGGAGGGAAAAGAACTTCGGCTTCATCGGAGTAGTTAGCCTCCAGCGGAAGCTTCATCAATGTCTTTAAGAATTTCCGAAAGGCTTTGAACAGAGAGGTCTTCTTTGAAAAAAGAACTATCCAAAATGAGCGTATTAGCTCCTGCAATAACAGTCGAAGGGATTGTTTGAGCCGAAAGCCCTCCTTCCACAAGTATTTGAAAGTTCAGGTTATTCTTTTCACGGAATTCCCTGGCTTTTTTTATCTTTGAAAGCTTGTCGGGCTGGAAAGCATGGCTTTTGGGTGGAAAATTCGTAACAAGAATAAGAAGAGCTTGAAGTTGAGAAAGATATTTGATGCTTTTCTCGAAAATGGTCAATGGATTTAAAGCTAGTCCACAGCGACAACCCATGCCATGGATAAGATTAATTGTTTTTTTAATATCATGATGTGATTCCATGTGCACAATGAGCAAATCAGCTCCGGCTTCAACAAAATCTCTAGCGAAACGATCGGGTTGTTGAATGAGAAGATGCACTTCAATGGGTAGGTTAGTCATCGATCGCAAAGCAGCAATAAAATCTGGTCCGATAGAAAGGTTGGGCACAAAATGCCCATCGGTTACATCCACATGTATTGAATCACAATTGAATATTTCAGCTTTTTTAATCTCTTTTGGCAATTGGAAAGGATTTATTCCGATATTTATAGATAGACGAATTGGATGAGCCATAAACTTTCAAATTGAATCATTCTCTTTTCGTTCGATTAACTCGATTTCATACCCGTCAGGTCCATCAATAAACGCAAATTTTGTTCCAGAGCTCGTTATTGTTGGACCATCAGAAAACGGGTAACCCAGCTTTGAACTGTGAATGCCAAACTGTTCAAGATTATCGACCTCGAATGCAAGGTGGATTAAATCAGGGGGAACATCGACTTTTCCACTTTCTGGATAATAACAAAGTTCTATTTCTTCTTCGCTTCCAGCAATCCTGAGAAATGTAAGAACAGATCCCCTTGGGGATTTTGTCTGTCTGACCACGTTCATTCCAAGAACTTGAGTAAAAAATTTAATCGACTCTTCGAGATTGCTTATCCTAAGTCGGGTATGGAGGAGTCTTTTTGCCTTCATACTCATTTGTTCACCCATTTTATCATAACAACCTAATATCCTATTGAAATATTTAATTGTTTATCCAGTACATCATTTAAAAAATTCATAAGAATGTGAATCAACAATCACCCACTATTATTTCGTAAATGTATCAAAAAAGGGTTATAGGGAAAAAACGCCTTTTTTGAACGATCTTGTTGTAATATTTTTCAATTTTTAAAAGAGATAAAGGGAAAAAAATTTATTCTCTCACTTTTCTTTAAAACGATTCTTATTTAAAGGTTTTTTCTTTTGATTTTTTTTTATAAGCCCAGAATTTCTTCCTTACTCTTAATTTCTTTACAAAATGAGGCAATCCACAAAGCGGCCGTTTCTAGATCTCTTAAATGGAAAGCTTCCACAGGGCTATGCATGTATCTATTGGGGATTCCAATGGAGCAAGTGGGAATTCCTCCTCTTTGAATAAATAGAGCATCGGCATCAGTCCCTGAGCGTCTAGGATCAATACCGTGTTGATGATTAATAGACAATTTATGGGCTATTTTATTAAGATAACTGACCAGTCCAGGGTGGTTTACACTCCCATGACTTAAGATAGGACCTTTGCCAAGGTGGATGTCTCCGAATTTTTTCTTTTCAGCGATAGGAATATCTGTGGCATGGCCAACATCAAATACAAAAGCGATATCAGGATAGACCGAATAACCGATCATGCTTGCTCCATAGAGTCCATTTTCTTCCTGGATGGTTGAAGCGGCTATAATGCATGGACCAGAAATATTTTCTTCTGAGCATATTCTCAACACTTCCGCAGCCGTAAAAGCGCCGACCTTATCGTCACAGCCGCGGGAAACCCATATGTCATTTAAAAGGCAGAAGACTTCGCTCTCATAAAGGGCGAGATCTCCAACCTGGACATGCTCGAGTGCTTCTTGCTTTGTTGAGGCCCCAATATCTATAAAAAGTTCGTTCCATTTTGGAGTTTTTCCCTGCTCTTCCTTCTCTTGCATATGGATTGCCAGAGTTCCGATAACTCCGGGAACGGATTTGCCTTCGTGAAAAATGTTCACTTTTCTTCCCCTGGCAAGTTTGGGATCAGGCCCTCCAATCGGGGAAAAATAGAGGAAACCCGAATCGTCTATATACTGGATCTGAAAGGCGATTTCATCAATATGTCCATTGACTAGGATTTTGGGTTTGCCTTCTAAGTTTAGAGATGCTATGGCGTTGCCGTAGGCATCCACTTTTACTTGATGGGCATAGCGTTTTACATAATCAATCCACACTTTTTGACAAGCCGTTTCATATCCTGATGGACTGGGAGTTTTAAGCAAGGATAAAAGGAATTCAAAGGATTCTTTTTTCATCTTTATCATCCTAAATATTAAGATGATCAACTTAATTGTTAGAGACCTCTATGCAATATTTTCTATGGTTTTATTTTTTAGAACCAGAGATTGGAAATCTTCCCACTTTACTATAAAAGCTGGATTTTATCCACTCGATAATGAGGGGCAGAACGGAAACAAAGATGATTACATAAATACAAATTTTAATATTGTTTTTAATAATGGGTTGATTGCCCAAAAAAAACCCTAATCCAAGGAAAAGACTGATCCAACAAATCCCTCCTGAGATATTATAAAAAACAAACCGACCATAACTCATTGAGCCTACTCCGGCAACAAAAGGAGTGAATGTTCTAATAATAGGGATAAATCGAGATAAAAACACCGCTTTAGCTCCAAATTTAACGAAAAATTTTTCCGTCTTATGAATATGTTCTTTTTTAATCAAAAAGAATTTTTCTACCGAACAGATCATTTTGCCAAGCCTATGACCCACAAAATAGTTGATATTGTCACCTCCAATCGCTGCTAAGCTCAGAAAAACAAACAAATAATAGATATTAAGCCAACCTTCAGCAGCGAAGATCCCCAGTGTAAAAAGAAGAGAATCACCAGGAAGAAAAGGGGTAAAGATTAAGCCTGTTTCACAAAATATGAGGGCAAAAAGCAAAAGATAAATCCCCTCTTTATGAGTAATAATGATTTCCCTGAGATAATGATCCCAGTGAAAAATAAAGTCCAAGATAAAGGTCATTCGGCAAAATTAAAACAAAGTCGAGTTATTTTTTTTTAGGATTATTCCTTCATAAAATCCATAAAATATTTTGATTAACTGTTTATTTTCAATGGCTTGACAATAAATTATTCTCTTTTAAATTACAATTGAAAACTAAAAACATCAACAAGGAGGTGTTATGGCTGATCTACTATCCAAGAGGAGTCCTTTTCAACCAGCACTTTGGAATCCATTTAAGGAACTTGAAGAGATGCGGAGAAAAATGGCTTCTCTTTTTGAAAGGCCTTTAGAACTCCTGACTTCGGAAGAGATCGAACCTTTTGAATTGAGTGAATGGCGTCCCTTTACGGACATCACAGAGGATGACAAGGAGTTTTTAGTCAAAATGGATCTTCCTGGAATTAAAAAGGAAGAGGTTAAGGTATCGATACAAAATAATATCTTAACCGTCTCTGGCGAAAGGAAAGTGGAAAAGGAAGAAAAGGACAAAAAGAAAAGATATATCCGGGTCGAAAGGGCATATGGGGCATTCAGCAGAAGTTTTGAATTACCCGAGGGAGTTGAGGAAGATAAAATATCTGCAGAGTTTAAAGATGGGGTTTTGTATCTCCACATGCCTAAGGGAGAAAAGGCGCAGCCAAAGACTGTTGAAGTTAAAGTGAGCTGAAGAGTTGGACTTGGAGCGATTATTTAATGGAACCGGCATAAAGGGGGCAAAGCCGGTTCTTTTTTTTCTCATTTAGTTCTGATTGTGAGCCCAAAAAACGCAATTGTTGATAGAAAACCATTGACAGTTTTAAAACAATAATGATAGCAAATCCATTAAGGTTATTTATTGTTTAACGTTTTCTAGAAATGATATATTTCAAAAAGAAAAGAGAAAGTTTAGCTTGTCTGATATGTCTTATCTATTTGACTCTGTGTGTAGGGGTTTTTTCTTTGAGAGCAGAAATCGAAGATGAATATGCTGAAGAAAAACCTAATTTGGTCTCTTCTAACCGCAATACATCTGATCCTCAAATGGAAGGTGGGGATTCGGCAGTTTTAGCAGCAGTTCCTCAAAATGAGAACACCTTGCCCTCAGATAAAAGAGAGCTAGAAAAAAACCTCAAAGAAGAATACCAAAAAAAGGCTCCTTTTTCCTTGAAGACTGGTCTTTATGCGGGGGTATTTGGAGGAGGATCTTTTTCTGCTCCTGGAAATTACGGTTATTCATTGTATCCTTCACCCGTTGGTATAGCCACATTTAATCCTAGAGGAGGAATTGTGAATGGAGTGGGGGGGATCGAGATTGGATATGAGTTTCCCAAGGAAATGATGGGGACTACAGGAGATTTTTTTTGGTCTCCATCTGTGCAGTTTGATGGTTATTATATGGGAATGACGGCTGCTGCCTCGCAACTGAACCCGGTGGCGGGAAATATCGATTTTAAGGATAATTTTAACTCAGGGCTGTTTTTCATAGATGGTCTTCTTAGACTCTATACTCCGATTCTTGTTATTAACTTTGGAGTGGGTGTCGGAGGAGCTTACTTATGGGAATCGACCATATCTGGAATTGGAGGAAAAGGAAATTTTGCAGGAAAAAATTTATTTGGCAAAGGCATAGATACTTCTAATGGAGCTTTTGCTCTTCAGGGTATTGCTGGAGTCGAAAGGTGGATAACTGATCGGTTAAGTTTTATTGTTGAATACCGGTTTGTCTGGGTTGGAAGTTCGAACTTTTCGTATGCAGGCAATCCAGCTGTTTTTGGTCCATCAACAACGATCTCTACTCATTTTGATCAATTTGAAGCCAATCTTGTTCTTGGTGGGTTGAGATACAAATTTTGATCATTTTCCATGAAAAAGGCTTTAGGTTTTTTCTTTATATGCGTTTTTGTTGTTGCATTGGGTAGAGCTTTTGCTCTTCCCTTAATGGGCAAGCATTTTGATGCTAAGTATCCTTCGTTTCCTTATGGTTCAACAGATCCCTATGGGTATGCCTACTGTGTGGTTGCAACCAATTTGTATTATACCCCTGAAAAACCTTATGTGCGATCATTTCTACCCGTAGCGGAAAGCCCAACAAAAAGATTCAGTCAAAAGAAGACTTCTTCCCCTGGTAGATTAAAGAAACAGATTATTGTTCCCAAAAACAAACCTAACCGATAGTGCGAGAGAAAGAAAAAATGGCCAAAGTTTTATATATAGAAGCTTCTCCAAGAAAAGAGAGATCTTTTTCCATTGCAGCAACCAAGGCTTTTATTCAAAAATATAAAAAAATACATCCAGAGGATTCCATTGAATTATTGGATCTCTGGTCAAAAGATTTGCTGCGGTTCGATGGGTATATACTCGAAAGCAAATATGCTCTTTTGCATGGATTAGAACCAACGCCGGAACAGAAAAGGGCATGGAAAGCGGTGGAAGACCTAATTGTCCATTTTGTATCTTTTGATAAGTACATCTTTTCGTTGCCAATGTGGAATTTTTCTATTCCCTACCCACTGAAACATTATATAGATATCCTCGTTCAGCCTTCCTATACCTTTTCTTATAGCCCGCAGGAAGGTTACAAAGGACTTGTTCTAGGGAAAAGGGCTTGTCTTATTTGTGCTCGAGGAGGCCGTTATCCTGAGGGAACCGAATTCCAGAAATATGACTTTCAACTTCCTTATCTTAGACTTATTCTTGGGTTTATAGGCATAAACGACATTGTAACGGTGGTTGTCGAAGGGAGTCTTTTTGAAAAAAGAGAAGAACTTTTATCCAAAGCTATCCAGGAAGCTCAAAAAGCCGCTGAAATTTTTTAATTCTTTTTGGTAAATGAGGTTCAAGGGTTTGCTTTTTTGTTGATTCGGGGATCAGCGAGGAAGGAGGAAAATAAAGTCCTAGATAAGTCCTATCCCACCAGAGGCCTTTTTCTTTCTTCTCAGAGGCAGAGCTATATTCATAAATGTAGAGATGTGCACGGATGTATTTGGGTGGCGATGAAGGGAAAGGGTTTTCTTTGAAGAGATTGATGACATCTTTTTTCCCTTTGAGCAAGCAAGATAATAAAGAAACAAACCATGGATTTTCCCTGGGGGTACTGAGTGCGGCAAACCACATTTGCCAATCCATTCGAGGATGGAAAGGCGAAACAAATGATGGAGCTTTGTGGGGATCATCTGGCTTCCATCGAAACGGATATTCTTTCCATTCGATCCCATCCTTACTCCCTTCGATAATAATTTCGGGTCTTCTCGTTGTCATTACAGCAAAGGCTCCATAATTGTTTATTGAGCGGAAGGAAGCGATAAAATTTAAAATTCTTTTTATATCTTGAGGATAAGGAGGAAGAAAAGATTCTAAAAAAAACAAAGCACTTATTAAAAAAACAAAAAGGGAAAGAAAAGGAGAAAATTTTTTCTGAATTGAAGGGCAGCAAGTAGGAGTCAATCGAAGAAAAAAGGGAAAGATTTTTTTTATCCAATCATCGTCAAGCAGAGTAAGACCTAATGCCAGGGATAGCCAATTGAAAAAGGCATGATTTCCTGTAAAGATAATAAAAAGTTGTAAAAAAGAAAAAAGAATAAAGCTTATTCTTCTGCCTATTTTGCCCAAAAAAATAGCAAAGGGAACGACCAGTTCAATGAAGAGAACCATAAAAGTTGATACTTCATGGAAGGTCATCGGAAAATGATAGAAAAACCAAGCGGGAGGCGTAGGTAAGGGTTCTGTTTCGTAATGATATTTGAGAGCCGTTAATGCACGCCAAGTGGGATCATGGCTTTGGAGCTTAACAATGCCTGAGAGAAACATGAGTTTAAAGAGAAGCCAATGAAACATGAAGGTAGCCCAAGGAGGGAGAGCCGTCAAAGTAGAGAGTCGGCAAAAGAGATTCCATGGTGAAAAAAGAATAGAAAGCAAACCACATTCAAGGAGTAAACCATCCCATTGAAAATTAAAAAAGACTTGCCCTATGGATACATAAGAAAGATAAAGGATCCAAAGACATAAGCTTGAGACAGAAGGAGCGATATTAAAAAAAAGGAAGACCGAAAAAAGAAGACCCAGTATAGTTCCTAGCTTGAGAATGATGTCAGTTGGGGGAATAAACCAGAAAAGGGTAGGAACATAAAAAAATCTTTCCCAACCCGTTTGGTCATGAACAAAACGAAGAAATTGTGCAGCGGGAAGAATGCCTTCTGATCCGACTAATCCATGGATTTGCCAAGAAAGAGACAAAAAGGCGATGAAATAAATAAAGGAAAGAAATCTAAAAAATAGCCATAAAGCTAAGGGATTATCAATATTTTTAAACTGAATGTGTAGAATAGAAATTTTCAATCTTTAGGCCAATAATCACTGACTGTAATTGCTTCAAGAACATCTTCAGCAGTTTTCCATATGTTAGGGTGGAAATCCCGCCAGATCAATTTGCCTTCTTGAATTAAAAAAGAAACGCGTCTAGGTATGCCCAGAAAAAGGGGTATTGAAAAAGCTCTGCAGGCTTCCCCGTTGAGATCACTTAGCAAAGGAAAATTAAGATTATAGCTTTGGGAAAATTTTTTTTGCGTGCAAGGCTTATCCCTACTTATACCATAGACCTTTATATTTTTCTTCTGAAGATCTGTTAAGCGATTCCTAAGATGGCATGCTTGTATAGTACAAGCAGGAGTATTAGCTTTGGGGAAAAAATAGAGTAATGTTAATCCCCCTTTGCAAATTTCTCGAAGAGAAAGGGGATTGCCATCGACATCAAAAACTTTGGCTTCTGGTATGTCAGAGCCGATTTCAAGCCCGTTTTTTTTATTTTTGTTCATCATTGGGAAGAATAAGCTCATAGAACACTATTTTTTTTTATGTATAATTATCATGTTCAACAATTTTTTTTTGTTAAATTAAACAACAACAATTAGGAAAAGATCAGGAGCGATTTTGATGGAATTATGGCTTGAACAGTTGCACAACCTTTTTGCTGGTAAATTTTCGTTCCAAAAAGAAATTCTTGAAAAATATGCGAAGGATGCATGGCTCTATGCTCGTATTCCAGATGGGGTCTTTTTCCCGGAGTCTAAAGAAGATGTTATAGCCTTGATGCAATTTGCTCACTCAAAAGGTATATATGTCACAGCGAGGGGTGGAGGAAGAGGTTATGTGGGAGGAGCTGTTCCTGCAAAAGGGGGAGTTGTGATCTCTTTTGAAAAAATGAATAGGATTAAAGAAATTCATCTTGAAGATGCTGTTGCTGTGGTTGAGCCAGGTGTTATAACCGGAATACTTCAGGAAAAAGTCAAAGAGAGAGGGCTTTTTTACCCCCCAGATCCTGCTAGTGTTATGGAATGCACGATTGGAGGAAATGTAGCTACAAATGCTGGGGGACCTCGGTGCCTGAAGTATGGGGTTACAAGGAATTATGTTTTGGGTCTTGAGGTCGTTTTGGCCGATGGATCGATTACTAAAGTTGGGGGAAGGACAATTAAAAATAAAACGGGATTTGATTTGACTGGGCTTTTTGTGGGTTCTGAAGGATTGCTTGGCCTTGTTACAGAAATTACATTGCGACTGATAGCTAAGCCTCCGTTTAGAGCTGGGCTTTCAGCTTATTTTGAGCAAATGGAGGAGGCGATTTCATGCATAAACCATGTATTGTCTTCTGGGATTATGCCCTCGGCCTTGGAAATTGCTGATCGATTTACCCTTAAATGCGCCCGAGAGTTTACAAAGGAACAAATTCCTCTCTATGACGCCCATATCTTGTTAGAGGTGGATGGGAGCGAAGCAGCAGTCAATGCGGACATCGGGTTTTTTGAAAATCTGTTGAAGAATTTTTCTCCAAAGAGGTTATCTAAAGCATTTGGTGAAGAGGAATGTGAAAAGTTATGGCAAACGCGCCGTCTTTTTTCCATGTCTCTTAAAGCAAGTGGATTAACAAAACTCAACGAAGATGTCACAGTCCCTCGCAGTCGACTTATCGATTTGATCAACTTAGGGAAAGATCTTCAAAAAGAATTTAATTTAACGGTTGCTTGTTTTGGTCATGCTGGAGATGGGAATATTCATGTCAACCTGATGGTTGATTGGTTGCAAGAAGAGAAACGCAAGCAGGCCGAAGAAGCTTTAAATATTCTTTTCGATTCTGTATTGTCATGGAATGGTGCGATAACTGGAGAGCATGGCATAGGGATCGCCAAGTTGCCTTGGTGGCAAAAAGCGGTAAGTCAGCAATCAAGATTGCTCCATGAAAAAATTAAAAGGAGTTTGGATCCAAAAGGAATTTTAAATCCTGGAAAATTTGTTTAATTTTGTATAGCTTATAACTTTTAAATGCTTTATTTTTAAATTTTTACTATGTTTTTACAGGATAAAGCTGAGTAAAAATATGAATTTTGAAGACAACTTTTTATATGCTTTAGAAAATACACAAATTATTTTACCGCCTCGGCGTGTTGTTTCTACTTTTGGGACGACTCTTCTCAATTATCACCTTGTTACTGAAGATCTCGACAGGGTGGAAGTCTGTTTTGTGAGGGAAGGAAAACTGGAGGCCGAGAGACCCCGGATTATTACTTCACGGCAGTTTGCCAAGCTTTCATTGGAGGGTTTTGGTAAAGAAGCTCAAGAGTATGCCGAGTGGTTGCTAAAGAATGCTCAACAAGGGAATGTTTCTTTCTTGCGCTACGGATTTTTATTCAAGAAAGATGACATTCGTTTCAATGAAGTTAAAGGTTCTCCTGAAGAGGTGTGTGAAAGACTTAAAGAAGAGCTGCTTAAAGAAGGAGATCCTTTATCACTTCTTTTGAAAGGGGAAGAAGAACTTTGGGAAGTCTCCCTACTTAAGTTTCTGATCGATTGGGTGCGAATGTCTGTTGGGAAAAATATTTATGATTTTCGCCAAGAGGGTTTTATTTGATACATCCTTGGGCTACAAGCTCCACGGGTTGGGGGGCTGGCTGAGGATCGTACTGGCCCCGTACACGAGCCAGACTGGTCCGGTGCCGGAATGCGGACATGTAAACCAAGCGAATCGGCCGAGGCAAACGACATTCCGGTGCGAGAGGTGCGGGTATGAGGGTCATGCCAATACAGTGGGAGCGATGAACATATGAAGGGCTGGACTGGCCCGGATCGCCTGTTCTCCAGTGTAGCGCTGGGGAGTCGGTTGTTCGACCGATCCAAGGGGTGCAACTAGGTCTCTAGTGGCAGGAAGGAATCCTCCGCCTTCAGGCGGGGGAGGAGGTCAATCATTGACCACTTTTGGAACGTTCTATAATGAGAGTGACTCGGCCTACATTTGGAAAAGGAAATTTTGAAATTTTTATTTTTAGCCCTAAAATCAGGGGATTAGTTAACAGCTCTTCCGCAATCTCTTCAGCTAAAGATTCAATGAGATTTCTTGGTTTTGAGGAGGCAATCAGTTCTACCTTTTGTTTTATTACAGCATAGTCCAAGGTGTTAGAAAGATTATCGGTTAGCCGGGCTTCGTGGATAACCTGAAGGGCTAAATAAAGATCAAGCGATATAACAATCCGCTGTTTTTTTTTCCTTTCCTCTTCTGTTACTCCAATGAATGCTTCTACATTTATATCTTCTAGCCTTATTATGTCTCTAAGGGAGGTTAACTGATTTTGTTGATTTTTTTGTCTAAAAGCTAGGGCTAAGCCGTAATCGGGAGCTCGAAAAAAACTTTCCGGTAGCACTTCTTTTTTGATGGAGTGTTCGAGAAGTTGATAGCAAAATTCGTAAATGCCTTTCTCTTTACTTTCTCTGGAGCCTGCAACATTAAGAATTTCGATCGTATTTGAACTTAGAAATTCTTGGACCCTGATCTCTTTTTCTGGGGAATTTTCATGAATATGAAGCCAAGGTTTTCCAAAGTTTTCTGCAAATTTTTGGGTGGCCAGAGAGCCTTCGGTTAAGCTTGGATTTAAAGTGACAATCAAAGTGCCATCCGAATCCCATACATTCCATGCCGTTCTTGTTGTGTAACTTGTTGTAGGGGTTTCTGAAAGCTGATAACGTAAGGGAATGATTCCCGACTCTGAAAGCCTGCCTTTAGGACACCATCCTCCATGAGGTATGTCCTTTGCAATTGCCCAATCCAGAGCTGCTCTATCTGCCCCTGTTTGGCCACCAGATACGATTTTTCTTATCATTAAGGTTGATTTTTAAGTAAAAAAAGCATGAACATGAAGCAAAAAATCTGTAATAGTTTTTTCAGATGCCCAATCTAGCCGAACTTCCTGAATCAGAGTCAAAAATCAAGGTCTTTTTTTTCGATACGGATTCCTGTGGGGTTGTCCATAATATTGCTTATTTACGTTTTGTAGAGGTTGCCCGTTCAGAACTGGCCGAAAAGCTTGGATGGCCTTTGAAAGAAATGGAACGGACGGGTCTTGTGCCCGTGGTGGTAAAAACGGAGATCGATTATAAAGCCCCGGCTAGGCTAGGTGACGAGGTGCAAATCATTTCCAGGCTTAGTCGGGTAGAAAAAGTCCGGTTTCAGATCGAGTTTGAATTAAGGAAAGAAAATTCTGCGGGTCAACTGCTTGCCCTTTGCCGTCAGACTCTTGCTTGTGTTAAACTGCCGGAAGGCAAACCTGCTCCAATTCCTTTAAACTGGGCTCAAATTTATCCATGGCTTGTGGGCAGGAAAAAATAATCAAGTTGGTTTAATGAAAAGAGTGTCCTGTTGATAATGAGAAGCTGCTGGATAATCGAAGAAGAAAATAAGCACAGAAAGCTCAAGCCGGTTTGTCTCCCTTCCCTTCATCCTGGAAGAGCCGAATTAAAAATTGATGTTTATTATGCGGGTATCAATAGAGCTGATCTCCTCCAGTTGCAAGGTGTCTATCCCCAACCAGGACCAGCTGTTCCATATGAGATTCCAGGATTGGAGTTCTCTGGTATTATAAGCGAGGTGGGCTTAGAAGTACAATCTTGGAAAGAGGGCGATCAGGTGTTCGGATTAGTTATAGGTGGAGCCTTTTCATCGGAAATCATCGTTCATGAAAGAATGGCGTTGGCTGTTTCTGGAAAACTTTCTCTGATGGAGGCGGCAGCCATTCCAGAAACCTTTTTTACAGCATGGGATGGATTAGAGTATAGACTAAAAGCTAAAGAAAATGAAACTCTTTTGATTTCGGCAGCGGGAAGCGGTGTTGGTCTTTCTGCTTTGGCTTTGGCCAGGATAAAGAATTTAAAGCCCTTTTGTACAGTGAGGACTCCCTCCAAAAAAAATAGGCTGCTTGAGGTTGGAGCCTTAGATGTCGTTGTAGCTGAGGAACAAAATCTTGTTGAGTGGGCTTTATCCAGAACTGAGGGGAAGGGAATGGATATGATTTTTGACCTAGTAGGAGGGGCAAACTTTAGTCTTTATCTTTCCCTGGTTGCTGAAAGAGGTAGAATTTTGTGTCTTGGGCTTTTAGGAGGAACAAAGACAGAGATCTCCCTTGAGCTTTTACTTCGGAAAAGGTTAACCCTCGTTGGATCCACACTGCGTTCGAGACCCATAGAAGAGAAGATATGTTTAACTCAGGATTTCCGGAGAAAAATTCTTCCTTATTTTATTAATGGAGAACTAAAGCCAGTTATAGATCAAGTTTTCCCTTGGGATCAGTTACCTCAAGCTTTGAGTGTTTTGAAAGCTAATAAAAATTTTGGGAAACTATTGCTTAAAGTAAGATAAAATTGAATTTTTTAAGCTTAATTTCCATTAGATAACAAGTTGTAAAAAAAGTTGTTTTTATAAGGAACTTTTAACCGCTTTCAATAACATAGCTTATCAGTTCGAGATGAAATTTAATGGAATGATTTAAAGAGCAATAGAGTTATGGGCGACCGACGGGACTTGAACCCGCAACAGCCAGAGCCACAATCTGGTGCTCTACCGATTGAGCTACGGCCGCCATTTTTTTTAGGCTTAATTTATAATTATTATCTGTAGTTTTTTAGATTGCACTTAAAAACATGTATTAATAAAGAAAAAATTGTTCGCTTGTCGTATGTTCATCTTAATAGAGATCAACATTGAATGATTTTAAATTAAAAAGCTCTCCCGTTGAGCATAATGATTTGAACAATGAATATAGTTGATGTCCAGGGGATAAGAAAACTTGAAGAAGAGGAAATAGCGAGTGGTACTCCTGCTGAGGTTTTAATGGAAAGGGCAGGAAGAATGGCTGCTGCATTCGTTGAGGAGTATTGTTCTCGGCATCGTTCTCTTCTGGCTATAATTGGAAGAGGGAACAATGGGGGAGACGGTCTTGTTATAACAAGAGAATTATTAAAAAAAGGATGGGTTGTTTATGTTTATCTTACAGCGGAAAGAGCCAAGTTAGGACCTTTATGCAAAAAGAAGTTGGATGAATTGGTTCAGAATTTTCCTGACTTAGCCATTTTTGAATATCCAACTCCTGCTCCCTGGACTAAGGCTGATTATGTTTTGGACTCCATACTTGGCATTGGCATGAAAGGTGAGCTACAGGGCGAGCTGGCTAACCTTGTAATGGAACTTAATGAAAAGAGAAATCGGTGTTTTTTTGAAACGATTGCTGTGGATTGTCCTACAGGTCTTTGGGAAGGTTCCAAGCACAACTCTCTTGCTGTTGTCGCTGATTTAACGATTGCAATAGGATATGGTAAGGATTTTTTGTTTAGAGAGGAGCTTTCTCATTTCACGGGAAGAATCGAAATTATACCGATTTTTGAAAAATCTCCTTCTTATTCAGGTTTCGAGTCCTTAACAGGATGGGAGCTTGCTTGCCTATTCCCTTTTAGAAGCTATTATTCCCACAAGGGTAATTATGGCCGGGTAGTGATTTTTGGTGGATCCATAGGCTATACTGGAGCTCCTGTTATGGCTGCCCAGGCTGCACTACGCATAGGTTCAGGTCTTGTTTATATTGGGGTCCCGCAGGAAATCTATTCAATAGTCGCTACAAAAGTTTTTCCTGAATGTCTTGTTTTCCCTTTCGAGGATAAGCGACTATTTGATGCAGTGGTTTCTCAAGCATCGGTTGTCGCCATGGGGCCAGGGTTCGGATTAGAAAAGAAATCAGAGTTTTTTTTTAGAACCCTTATGCAGCTGGACAAGCCTTTAGTCATTGATGCCGATTGTTTGACCTTGCTTGCTCGTAATCCTGAGCTCTACGAGGAGATTAAAAAATGGGCTGTTTTAACACCCCATCCCGGTGAAATGAAAAGATTGTTAAGAAAAGAATTTTCAGCTGAAGAAAGAATGGAAATAGCTAAGTCTTTTGTCAAAGACAAAAAAATTACCTTGGTATTGAAAGGGGTAAGAACATTGGTTGCTCAAGAGGGCAAAGCTTTGTTTGTCAATACCAGTGGTAATCCTGGACTATCAACAGGTGGCTCAGGAGACAGCTTATTGGGTATTATTGCTGGACTTATCGCCCAGGGGTTTGATCCCTTTGATGCTGCACGGTGCGGGGTATGGATCCATGGTAAATCCGCTGACATAGCGGCAGAAAAAAGAAAAACTAAAGAAGGATTGTTACCCATGGATGTGGCTGAAAATATAAGTGCAGCTCTCTTATGGATGCGTTCGGATTTGCGTCGGGTACTGGATCAAAAAAGTTATTGGAATGAAATTCAAGCCTATTATGCAGCCAAATGAAAAGCTGAGTTTAACCTACCAAGCCTCTTTCTCTTAATAAACATCTTTGCGATAACGCTTTTGTTCCTTTGCCAGAACGATATTAATATAATGGGTAGCTTCTTGTTGAGCCATGCCACCAGCCTCTCTAGCTATATCGATGAGTGTTTGATGAACATCCTTGGCCATGCGTTTGGCATCACCGCAAACATAGACATATGCTCCATTTTGTAACCAATCCCAAAGCTCTTTTGCAGAAGCTTTCATTTTATGCTGCACATAAACTTTGTAGGATTGATCCCTAGAAAAAGCGGTATCTAACCGTGTTAAAACTCCTTGATTTAACCAATGAAGCAGTTCCTCTTTGTAAAGAAAATCAGTACTTTGATGTTGTTCACCAAAGAAAAGCCAATTTCTTCCCCTATGTCCAGCGACCATCCGGTGTTGGAGAAAGGCACGAAAAGGAGCTATCCCAGTTCCAGGCCCAATCATGATGATATCGGCTAAGGGATCTTCAGGAAGATGAAAATGTTTTGCAGGTTGGTTATAAACAGGGATTTCTTTGACTCCTTTTTTTACAAACCGACTTAGAAAGCCTGTAGCCAGTCCATACCTCATTCTTCCAGCAACCTTATAACTTACTACTGCAACTGTCAGATGCACTTCTTCTGGAAACAAAAGAGGTGAAGAAGCTATGGAATAAAGGCGAGGAACCATCCGGCCCAGTGAAGAGACAAGCTCATGGCTACTGAAGGAAACTCCAGGGAATTCTTCTAAAAAATCCAAGTAATCTTTTCCCCATAAATAAAACTCTAGTTCTTTTTCATTTTGTAAAATCTCTTCAAGCCTTGTTCTTGCTGAAGGGGAGGAAACTTTTTGCGCTAAAAGCTGTACAAATTTTTTGGTTACTCGTGTTAACACAACATGCTTTGAAAGGAACTCCTTAAGGGGAAGTTTTGTATTTTGAAAGACAACTTCTTCTTCAGGGTCGAGGGATAAACTTTCCAATATCTGATCAACAATAAAGGGAGGGTTAGAAGGGAAGATGCCTAGAGAGTCTCCAACCTGATAGTTCAGCCCACTGCCTTTAATATCGATAACGATATGCCGGGTCTCTTTTTCCGAACCTTCTTTTGTAAGCAAACTATTTTCAGATATAGAAGCAAGGTAAGGATTGGTTCTGCTGATCACATTATTTTTAACTTGTTCCATTTTAGGGTATATCATACATAAAATAAATTTAACAAATATCTATTTATTTTTTTAATCTTATCAATCTTTGTTTTCTTTTATGGCGATTTTGCAGTTTAAGCCAATCTACAAAAAAAAAATATGGGGTGGTGATCGCATCAAGCTCCTTTATTCGAAACAGGAAAGTCAAGAGATATCCCAAGTTGGAGAGGTTTGGGAACTGGTCGATAGGGAAGAAGAGCTGAGTGTCCTTGAATATCCCTATGGTTCCTTGCATAATCTCCACGAGCTTTGGATCAACAAAAAAAAGGAGATATTCGGAAAGAAATCTCCATCGGGATCTCGTTTTCCACTGATCGTTAAAATCTTGGATTGCCAGCTGCCAACGAGTATTCAAGTTCATCCTGATGCTGAAACAGCAAAGAGTTTTGGTTGGGAAAAGAAAACAGAGTTCTGGTTTTTCCTGGATGCCTGTCCAGGTTCTTTTGTTTATCTTGGATTTAAGGAGCAGATCTTTGCTGATCAATTAGCCGAAATCATAGGTAAAAAAGAAATAATTGCTTATATAAACAAAATTCCAACCTTGCGTTCTCATGGTCTTTTAGTGCGTTCAGGTCAGATCCATGCTATTGGAGGAGGTAACCTGATACTTGAAATCCAGGAAAATTCGGATACTACTTTTCGCATTTATGATTGGGAAAGAAAAAACAAAGAAGGATTGTCCCGGCCCATCCATAACCAAGAAGCCATGCTTTCATTATCGCTTTCCCCCTATAGCCCTAAACTGCTTTCTCCCGAAGAAATCTTCATTTTAGAAAATAACTTTGCTGTTAAAAGAATTGAACTTGGCTTTGAGCAAGCTTCCTTTCACCCAATGCATGGAGATTCTTTTATGTACCTCTTTGTTTGTGAAGGGAGGATACGCATTGAAAACAGTCTTTACAAAAAGGGCCAGGGCATCTTGGTCTCGGCAAATCATGGGCCACTGAAAATTATTGGGGTAGAGAACAAAAATGAAATCATCTCTGTTAGTTTTCCTTAAGGAGTAAACAATTCGCTCTTTTAAATAATCTTTTCTTGCTTCATCTAGACGACACCGTCGGTAAGCTTTATTTTTAGATTAACCCTAAAAGGGAAGAGAATAAATATTCAGATTATTTGGAGAAATCTGAGTCAATGATGCACAAAGAGTCAAAAAAGCTTCCAAAATTTTGGATTGGAACCTCGGGGTGGAATTATCAAGAATGGAAAGGGACTTTTTACCCCGAAGATTTATCTTCATCCCGTTGGTTTGATTATTACTGCAAGATATTCAATACAGTTGAAATCAATGCTACTTTTTATAGGACTTTCCCTCAATCGACTTATGAACGTTGGGCAAAAAATTCTCCCCAAGGCTTCCGTTTTGTGTTGAAAGTGCCTAGAATAATTAGCCATTTGCATCTTTTACAGAATGTCGGAGAGCTGATTTCCAATTTTTGTGAACTCTCTTCAGCACTGGGTGAAAAAAGAGGACTCTATCTACTGCAACTTTCTCCCAAATTCCCGCTAGACAAAAAGAGATTAGAACAGGCTTTAGATGCTTTTCCTGATCCTTCAAAAGTAGCTGTAGAATTTAGAACTAAAGGAGATGTATCTTTTCTTTTAGATCTTTTAAAAGAGAAAAAAGCTATCTACTGTATTGCTGACTCTCCTTTAGTCCGAATACGTCCTATCTTGACTTCGACAATCGGTTATATCCGGCTTCATGGCAGAAAACAGTGGTTCTATCATTTTTATACCCCTGATGAAATGAAAGAAATTCTGACTACGGTAAAAGAGCTTGTCGAAGAAGGAGCTGAAGAAATCTATATCTTTTTTAATAATACTGCAATGGGGTGGGCTGCGGAAAATGCTCTTACCGTTAAGAAATCCCTGGAGGGCTAACAATACATTTAGCCATAGGAGAGGATGCGATAAAATTCCTTCAACCTTTTCGTTATTTTGGATAAGAAGAAGGAAAAGAAAAAAGAGCAAGCAAAAGGGTAGAAAAGCAGAGTTCTTTGTTTTAAATTGTATTAAAAAATGCCTTATAGAATATTTTTGGATAGAAAAGAAGCGGGAATATTGTTAGCTGAAGAGCTTCTTGAGTATGGGGGCAAACCGGACGTCGTTGTATTGGCTTTGCCTCGAGGAGGTGTAGAAGTAGGCTTTGTTATTTCCAAGATTCTTAAACTGCCTTTAGACATTTTTGTGGTGAGAAAAATTGGCGTTCCATGGCAAGAGGAGCTTGCCATGGGAGCCATCGCTTCGGGTGGAATTCAAGTTTTAAACCAGGCGGTGATCAACTCTTTGAACATTGATGAAGAAACGATCAGGGAAGTAACGGCTCGAGAACTCCAGGAATTGCATAGAAGGGAAAATCTTTATCGGAGAGAACTTCCCCCTCTATTACTCGAGAATAAAAGAGTTATTTTGGTGGATGATGGCATAGCTACAGGTTCTACGATCCGAGCGGCGGTAGCGGCTATAAGAAAGCTTTCTCCAAAAGAAATTGTGGTTGCTGTTCCTGTTGCTCCGCCTCGTGCCTTTGAAGAAATGAAAAAAGTTGCCGATAAAGTGATCATATTAATGACTCCAGAAGAGTTTTTTGGTGTAGGTCAATGGTATGAAAATTTCAGTCAATTGTCTGATTGGGATGTTTGTTCACTGTTGAGGGAGTCTCGGAAGGAAACCCCTGGCAAGGGCCATGAAGTATTGACTAATTCAGGACTTTAATCGGCACGGGTTATGTTTGAAAAAAATTTAGATAGAAAATTTAAGGTTGTTTCTCCTTTTGAACCTTGTGGGGATCAGGGAAAAGCCATAGAAGAACTTTCTGAGGGGATTAAAGCGGGGAAAAAACATCAGGTGCTACTTGGTGTAACAGGTTCGGGAAAGACTTTTACCATTGCCAAATGCATTGAAAAAGTCCAAAAACCAACCCTGATCATTTGTCACAATAAAACCCTTGCTGCACAATTATATAGCGAATATAAGCAATTTTTCCCTGATGCTGCTGTTGAATATTTTGTATCCTATTTCGATTACTACCAGCCTGAAGCTTATATTCCTAGCACAGACACTTACATCGAGAAAGATTCGAGTGTCAATGTGGAAATAGAAAGATTAAGGCTTTCGGCGACAAACTCTTTGCTCACGCGCCGGGATGTTATCGTTGTTGCCAGTGTTTCCTGTATTTATGGTTTAGGTTCACCGGAGGACTACGAGAGTTTGTGTTGCCAAATAGAGGTTGGGCAAAGCATCTCAAGGAATCAATTTTTGGCACTGCTTGTAGAGATGCTTTATGAAAGAAACGATTTTCAGCTGACTCGAGGAAAATTTCGGGTAAGAGGGGATGTGGTTGAAATTTGTCATGTTTCTCCCGATCGAGGTCTGAGGATAGAATTTTTTGGAAATCGGATTGAACGGATCACGGAATTTGAACTGCAGACAGGAAGAAGTGTATGTCGTCTTCAGAAAGAGTTGATATTCCCAGCGAGTCACTTTGTAACAACGTCGGAAAAATTAAAAAGAGCCATTAGATCGATTCGACAGGAACTCGACGAACGTATAGCCGAACTTGAATCCAAGGGTAAACTGTTAGAGGCTCAAAGATTGAAGTTAAGGACGGAGAATGACTTGGAAATGCTTGAGGAACTGGGTTTTTGTAATGGGATTGAAAATTATAGTCGGCATTTGAGTGGACGAGCTGCGGGTTCTGCTCCCTATACTTTGCTTGATTTCTTCCCCCAAGATTTTTTGACCGTTATCGATGAAAGTCATGCAACCATTCCTCAGATTCAAGGTATGTATGAAGGAGATATGTCAAGGAAAAGGACTCTTGTGGAGCATGGTTTTAGACTGCCTTCAGCCTTAGACAATAGGCCTCTATCCTTTTCTGAGTTTGAAGCTAAAATTGGACAGCTGATTTATGTTTCTGCTACTCCTGGAGAATATGAATTGAGAAAGACAGAAGGGAGGGTCATCGAGCAAATTATCAGGCCTACTGGGTTATTAGATCCTGAAGTTGAAGTGCGCCCCCTTGAAGGTCAAATAGACGACGTGATCAAAGAGAGCTCTTTACGGATAAAAGAAGGCCAAAGAGTACTTGTGCTGACACTGACAAAGCAAACTGCTGAAGATTTATCAGATTATCTTAGAGAGTTAGGTTTCAAAGTTCGTTATCTTCATTCTGAGCTTGATGCGATTGAAAGGGTTGAGATATTACGTGAACTTAGGTCTGGAGGTTGTGATGTTCTAGTGGGCATAAATCTCTTAAGAGAGGGACTAGACCTGCCTGAAGTTTCACTAGTATGTATTCTTGATGCGGATAAGGAAGGATATTTAAGATCTGAAAAATCTCTTATTCAGATTGCTGGACGAGCTGCTCGTCATGAAAAGGGTAAAGTCATACTTTATGCAGACAACTTGACTCAATCGATTAAAAAGCTTATCGCCGTCACCAATTATCGAAGAAACAAACAGTTAAAGTATAACGAGCAACATGGCATAACACCAAAGAGTGTGAGAGCAAAGGAGTTGGTCAGTCTTCATGGGTTGATAAGAGCTGAAGAGAAAGAAGCCTTCACTTTTAAGGATATCCAGACTAAAAGTGATTATATGGAGTTGATAAAGGAACTGGGGGCTGCCATGATCGAAGCCTCTGCAAAACTGGAATTTGAAAAAGCAGCTCTTTTCCGTGATCAGATAGAAGAACTTAAAAGAAGGTTAAAAGAGGGAAAAGAACCGTCAGCGGATTTTTCTTTTATTCCTTTAGGAGAAAGGAAAACAAAACGAAAAAAGAAAGTATTGAGGGGAGGATAGTCTGGAGAGGTTTTGAAACGAGATCTATTTTAGATCGACTTTTATTTTTAACTTTAGGAAGATGTCTTAACTTCAAAAAGGCAAAGATATGGAATTTCTTGATGATCGGAACAGGACTCCTGTTTACAAAAGAATTCTTTTAAAACTCAGTGGTGAAGTCTTATCGGGTGAATCAGACCATTTAGATCTAGAAGTGGCACGTAAAATTGCCCAACAGATTGCTGAAATTTACAGTTTAGGGGTAGGAATTGGTATCGTGATTGGAGGGGGTAACATATGGAGAGGATCAATGGCTGCGGGTTCTGAATTTTTGGATAGACCTACGGCCGACTACATGGGGATGTTGGCTACAATAATCAATGGATTGGCCTTGCAAGGGGCTCTGGAGCATTTAGGTATTCCCACTCGGGTTCAAACAGCTATAGAAGTGAAAAATGTGGCTGAACCTTTTATTCGAAGAAGAGCAATCAGGCACTTAGAAAAGGGAAGAATCGTTATTTTTGTTGCCGGCACAGGTAATCCCTTTTTTTCTACAGATACAGCTGCCGCTTTAAGAGCCAGTGAAATTGAAGCACAGGTTATTCTCAAAGCAACAAAGGTTGAGGGGGTCTATGATAGTGATCCCAAAATTAACCCTAAAGCAAAACGATATGAACACTTGACCTACCTTGATGCGATCCAAAACAGGCTATTAATTATGGATTCAACAGCCTTTTCTTTGTGCATGGATAATCACATCCCTATTGTGGTCTTTGACATGTTTAAACCAGGTAATCTCAAAGCGGTTATTTTTGGAGATCCAGTTGGAACATTGGTCTCGGACCATGAGAAGAGTTTAATAAGAAGATAGAGTTTATTTTAATTCTTTATTATAATATTAAATTGTCGGAGTTTGAAAGGGGATGACTATGAGTGTAGAAGATGTTTTGTTAGAGGCAGAAGAGAAAATGGAAAAGGCTGTTGAGAAAACCCGTGTTGAGCTTGCTTCCTTGCGTTCTGGCAAAGCGAATCCAGAAATGATATCCAATATATCCGTAGAGGCTTATGAGACTCACATGAAATTAAGGGATCTTGCCGCCATTACAGCCCCGGATGTGAGTTTACTTATTGTTCAACCGTGGGATCTGACCCTTGTTGAACCAATACGTAAAGCGATAGAGGAATCAAAACTTGGCTTAAATCCTGCTGTAGATGCCAAAATGATAAGAATCCCTATTCCCCCTTTATCAGAAGAAAGAAGACTAGAGTTGATAAAGGTAGCTAGAAAGCTTTCTGAAGAGGGTAGAGTCGGTATTAGAGCGATTCGTCGTCATTGTATGGAAGAACTGAAAAAGCTAGAGAAGGATGCTCATCTCAGCGAGGATGAACTAGAGCGAGCGGAAAAAGAAATTCAAAAAATAACTGATGAGTATATAGAAAAGATTGATCACATTTTAGCAACAAAAGAAAAGGATCTCATGAAAGTGTAAAAGATTATGGCAGAAAAAAAGATTTTGATGATTGTTGGGGATTTTGCAGAAGATTATGAAGTCATGGTGCCTTTTCAATTCCTTTGTGCCATAGGGCATAAGGTGGATGTGGTCTGTCCTGGCAGAACAAAGGGCCAGAAGATAATCACTGCCATTCATGATTTTGAGGCAGAACAGACCTATTCAGAAAAAAGGGGACATTATTTTGTTCTTAATGCGGATTTTGAAAAAGTGGTCCCTCAAGAATATGACGGCCTGGTTCTTCCTGGAGGTCGAGCACCGGAATATTTGCGACTCTATCCAAAGGTGATTGAAATAATTCGTCATTTTTTTGAACAGAAAAAGCCAGTGGCAGCAATATGTCATGGTATCCAGTTGCTGACCGCATCAAAAGTACTATCTGGCTATCGTCTTACGGCTTATCCTGCTGTAGGACCGGAGGTTAATTTGAGTGGAGCTGAATATGTTTCCGTAGATTTTGAGGATGCAGTAATAGATCAAAACCTTGTTACGGCTCCTGGTTGGCCTGCTCATCCACGTTGGATGTCTCTTTTTTTATCTCTTTTAGGAACAAAAGTTTATCTTTAGCCAACAATCTATTCTTGTTTTAACCGGATCGGCGAGTAGTGTTCAAGCTCGATGTTAAGGTGGGAATAATGATCGGGGAGGGCTTCACTGGTGATTAGACATGAGGATATTTCTCCAACTGCTGGAGAAGTTTCTATGCCCGAACCACCCAGAGCAGCTACCCAAAAAAAACCGGCTTTCTCTGGATCAAAACCAATGACCGGAATTTGGTCTTTGACAAAAGAACGAAGCCCAGCCCATTTTCGATTTATCTTTTGAATTTTAAGCCGAGTTGCTTTTTCTATCCTTTTTTGAGCTAGCATGCAGTCGGATTCGTCGGGTTTGGCATCACAAGGTATTGATGGGGTTTGATCAGCTGGAGAAGCCAATATTTCATTGTGATGGGGTTTAAAATAAAACTCTTCACCGATCTCAATAACCATAGGCCAATGTATAATGGAATAATCTGGTGGTGGGTCAAAAGTAATTACGGTTCTTTTTTTAGGTACAATACCTAAGGGTTTTATTGAAGCCTGTTTTGCTACCTCATCTGCCCAAGCTCCCGCTGCATTGATAAGGACATTGCCGACATACAGTCCTTTTGCTCCTTCTACCCTCCAACCGATTTGTTGTTTTTCGATATGGCTTACAGGAGTATTGAAATAAATCTTCCCTCCATTTTGGATCACCCCTTTAAGGTAGCCTTGAAGCAACTCAGGTTGATGGATATCCTTTCCAGTGGTTTCTATGATCCCTCCTCCGTCTACAGATTCCTTTTTTAAAATCGGAACAAACTCAAGGGCCTCCTCAACCGAAATTTTCCTTAGAGAAAGTTCAGGGGATTGGTTTTTCAAAAACCATTTTTCTAAAAGTTCTTTTTTTTCTTTTCTTGCAATAAACAACGCCATTCTCGGAGTTGTGAGAGGATGTTGAAAAATTTCGGGAGGTGATTCAAAAAATTTTTTGCTTGCCCAAGTTAGGATTCTTACATGGGGAAGTCCATGACTACCTCGAAAAAAAACAGCCGATCTTCCCGTGGAATGATATCCAGCAGAAGACTCTTTTTCCAGGATAATGACTGAAAGGCCTTTTTGAGCAAGATGAAAGCCAACAGATGCTCCTGCAATGCCTGCTCCGATAATTATACAATCCGCTTTTTCCATAATGTTATTTTTAAAATAGAGAAAAGGAGATCAGAGAAAAACAGAAAAATTCTTTCGTAAGGTATTATCTTGTTTATAGATAAAGATCTTATAAAAATATAAGGGCAATAAGAAGGGGAGGAGATCTTGTTAAACTTAAATAAAATTTTAATTTTAGGTTTTATCTCTTTTTGTTGCTTTTATTATTCTACATTTTTTGTTTATGCTCGATCAAGCACCTTCTGGGTATCTGAACCGGTCGAACCCGCAGATGGAGTTATAGTATATGGTTGGGGATTTGCTCCCAAAGAAGAAATATTTCTTTGGGCATTACCCGATGAGGATCCCAAAACGGGTTATGTTCCTTTTTCTTTTTCCAAGGAAAAAAGGGTAACGGTTAGCCCGATGCAGGTTACTGAACAGTCTATAAAATTTGAGATCCCCGCAGTATTTCCCCCTGGAATATTTGGCGTGGAGATAGCCGAAAATCAATTTTTGATTAACCGACCCAGAATAGAATGGTGCCAGCCAAGTAGGCTTCTTCCCGGTTTAAAACAAGATGAGACTTATCCTGGATCGGAATTATGTATCATTGGACACAATATTCTTTTATCCCCAGAAGACGCTCAGAGAGTAAAGGTGATGGTGACAGCCAAGAAAAGCAACCAATCTCTTTTTTTGGAGGTCATTGAAGTCGAAAAATATTGCTGTCGGGTTAAGATTCCAGAAACCCTCTCAACCGGTGAATACGACTTGTTGATCCATAATGGTCATGGAGGCCAATCGGGATGGAGCGAACCTTTCTTGCTTAGGGTGGTTAACCCGGCCTCATGGCCTTCTAAGATTCTCAGTATTAGGGAGTATGGAGCAAAAGGTGATGGCAAAAGTGATGATTCAGAAGCTTTACGGAAAGTTCTCAAGGCTGCGGAGTCCAATGGAGGAGCCATAGTCTATATTCCGGCAGGAATATACAAGGTCAAAGGAAGTTTTTATATTCCTCCAAAAACATTACTGGAAGGGGATGGGGTGGATTTTTCATGGTTAAGCTGGCCTGAGAATGAACCTCATGGGGAAGAGGATTTTATTCCCGCAGCCTTTGTTTCTTCAGGACAGTTTGCATTGGAAGAGTTGTCGATAAGTGTCAGAAATGCTAAACGAGTTTTGGTTGATCGTTCTATTCTTAAGGATGAAGAAGTTCTGGGAAATGCAAAGGACTGGGAAGATCTATCCTCCCTTTTTAAAGGAGGACCCTCTGCTCCAACGGGTAGTGCATCAGATGTCTTTTTGCGCAATATCCGCATTCAGTTTTTCCCTTTCTATGGGTATCCCCAGGATGGTATCCTCAATAGTCCTCAATGGAAAATATTAAAATGGGGATTGGTCCCTTCTCCTGGACTTGGTTTTGCACTTGCACTTGGCAGCCTTGCAAATGTTGAAATTTCTGGATGTGAGATTATTGGTTGTAGGCAGAGAGCTGTGCATTTAAAAAACGGCCGCATAACACAAAATAGCTTTTATAACCCGATGGGGGCATTTTGTTTAACTGAAATCGGAGGAGAAAAGTTATTTGTTGAAGATAACTGGTTTTCTGATGAATCAGCTTTTTATAGGAGACTTTCTCCTTTGAGGTACATGTATGTTGCCCATAATCAATTTTCTGAGTTTGGTCGAGGAAATCGATTGGCTTTGTCTTGTAATCTTGGATTTCTCATGGGGAAGAAAAAAGAAAATACTTTAACAAGGCATCAACCTCTTAAAGCGACAGCGGTTGGCAATGAACTTATTCTTAAAGAAGGGACTTTTGCTAAAGATTCTTTGGTTAATCAACAACTCCTTATTGTCGAGGATCACAAAGAACCTATAGCAAGAAAGGTAATCGCAAACAACGAGCATAAAGTGTCAATCGATTCTGGAGCTTCTTTGTCCCAGGATAAAGAGCTTTCTGTCTATCTTCTTCCTTGGAGTAGTCCTTTTGTATGTTCTGTTGTGTCTTCGGAAAAGGCTGAAACCAAAGTTTCAGAAAAAAATCTTCTCCCTGGTCTTGTGGGTCTGGATGTCCTTGTGGTCTCAGGTAAGGGGGCCGGACAACTCCGCCAAGTAACTGCTCAAAATGCTAATACGATTAGCATTGATAGGCCATGGGATGTAGCCCCAGATTTTTCAAGTCTTTTGCTTTTTTATCAGTGGGAAGGTAGATCGATTTTTTTCGAAAATCAGGGGCAAGATTGTAGGTTTCTCTTTCCTTTGAGTCGATTTGGCTATGATGTCATTTTTGATGGAAATCAGGTGAAGAGATCTGGAGGAATGATTGCTGAAGGAGGATATTTTATACAATGGATTAATAATATCTTGGATGTAGCAGTGAATTATCCTGCCGTTAGGACTGAAGACCCTCTGGATTTGAGAATTAAAAGCTTGGATTTTGGAGCGCTAGGTTTTCTTATAGACAAGCAAATGGATTCTAATAAGGAGGCCCCTTTTGAAACAATCCGCGCAGCAGTGTTAAGATCAAATCGCCTTGCCTTTGGGCATCGTATTGTTGTAGGGGTTGACCATAATGGAGAGGGTATTTCCACTCAGGCTGTAGTGGGCAAAGATCTCCTTATAGATCATAATTGGTTTGAACATGGACTGAATGGTATAGAGATCGGTGAGGGTATCCGTCAAAGTATAGTCATGCGCAACCTGTATTTTGATATAAAAGAACCTTTAAGGATCAAAGAGAAAAAGGATATCTTTATAAAAGATTGATTTTTTTTGGATCAAAAGAATTTTTTGTATTTCTAATTTTAGAAATCGTAGAATATTTGTGGATAACTATTTTGTTTTTATTTTAGCTGGGGGAAGTGGAGAACGATTCTGGCCGGTGAGCCGGGCAGATGCTCCAAAGCATTTGATTACTTTTTTCGCAAATAAAACACTTCTCGAAGAAACCCTAGATAGGGTTAAGAATTTAGTTCCAGAGGATCATCTCTATATTTTGACCAACAGCAACCAACTTTCTCTCATTGAAAAAACGTTGCCCGATTTTCCACTTCGAAGAATTATTCCTGAACCTGAAAAAAAAGACACGGCTGCAGCCGTTACTTTGGCCACGGCCATAGCTGCAAAGGAGTCTGAGCAAGCCGTTATTGTTTTATTGCCTGCGGATAGCAAAATAGAAAATAAAGAAATATTTAGAAGACAAATTCTCTCTTCCTTAAGGTTTGCTCAGGATGAGAACTGTATTGTTACTTTTTCTATTCCACCCAAGTTTCCCGCTACCGAATTTGGTTACCTCAAGCTTGATAAATCAAGATATTGTGTAAAAAACAATGAAAAATTTTTCCCTGTTGTACAATTTGTGGAAAAACCAACTGCTGAACGTGCCCAAGGCTATATTGAGGAAGGAAATTATGGCTGGAATTCAGGAATGTTTGTATGGTCAGTCAAAACATTTTTAGAGGAAACACATAAATGGGTCTCTCCACTCTATCGATTTGTTCTTGATTATCTGAAAGATTCGTCTGGATGGGAAAAACAATTCAAAAGATTACCACAGATATCTATTGATTATGCTTTGATGGAAAAAACCGATAAAATATTTGCAATAGAAGCGGAATTTGACTGGGATGATTTAGGAAGTTGGATATCGGTGGCTGCGTATTTAGAGAATGATGAAAAGGGAAACAGGATAAAAGGAAAAGTTTGTTCATATGGCTCAGAGAAAAACATCGTTGTGTCCCATTCAAAATTGATTGCCCTATGTGGTGTAAAAGATACAGTCGTTATAGAATCCGATCATGCAATTCTTGTTTGCTCTAAAGAAAGCCTACAGGAATTAAAAAAACTGTATGCGCTTTTGCCTCCCGAACATAAATAAGGAATGATATTCGCTGGATTTATCAGCCAATATTCTTTCTTCTGGAGAAGAAAAATGGCTTCCCGTAAAAGGGGGGGCATAATGATGAAATAATGGGGAAAAAGCAAGCTGACTATTTTAAATAGTTTCTGTAGTTGGCCTAATCACTATTTCATTAATGTCGACGTGTAAAGGCTGAAGAAGAGCATAGAGGATAGCCGAGGCAACTTCTTCGGGCTTAAGCAAAGGAAAATGATCAAGCTCAGTAAGGAGTGATCTTTTAATTTCCTCATCTTCAATCGTGTCAAAAATCTCGGTTTGTACATAGCCTGTTTCCACAAGGCAAATTTTTATTTGATCATAGGAGGAAAGTTCCAATCTTAATCCTTCGGCTAGGGTCCGAATGGCTGCTGCTGAAGCTGAATATAGAGTTGAACCCGGGAAAACTTTTCGAGAAGCGATGCTGGAAACAAAGACGAGATGACCGTATTTTTGCTCAAGAAAGGTAGGCAGTATTGCTGCTATCCCATGAATGGCTCCTTTAAGGTTAATATCAATAGTATTGAGCCATTCGCCCACTCTCATTTTTCTCATCAGAGAAAGGGGCATTATTCCCGCACTATTAATAAAGATATCCACACCACCAAACTTTTTTTTAGCTCCCAAAACAAGATTTTCAACATCGTTGAGTTCTCTGACGTTAGTGCGGATCGCTAATGCAGCCGATCCAATCGATTCTATTTTTTGTACAAGATTATTCAACCGTTCTATCCTGCGAGCGCCCACTACGATGTTCGCTCCTTCACTGGCAAGGGCAAGAGCCGTGGCATAACCGATTCCACTTGAAGCTCCTATTATAATCGCTGTTTTTCTACTCAGTGATTTAGGAGTCATGATTTATCCATATTTTGATAACTAATTTATCATCAACAGATCTTCTATTCGACAAAAATTTTTTTACTTTCTCTCCCACTGAAAAGAAATCGTAACCTTGTTTTAAGAATATGTTTTTTTTGGATATAGTGTAAAATCGAAATCCAATTCAGCTGTGACATAAACAAAATCACGAGTATGTAAGATGGGTAGAAAATTGGAAAAAAGTCTTGGGCTTTTCATTTTGGTATTTTTCTGTTTGGTTTCGTGCAGTAAAAGACAACAACAGATCTGTCCGATTACTGAAAGAGATAAACAATTATTTAAGGAAAGATTGGAACAAAGGCCCTTTGTCAAAATTACTATCCTCTCTATTGAACCGAGTCGGAAATATCCTTGTGGAGTTGCTGTCCAATGGCGTACGGCAGTAACCGTTCTTACGAGATCTCCAGAGGGAAATGTTGTCAGTGGTTTTTGCGGTCATTTCGACATGAGTCAGGATTTTCCTCGGAATTCATTTGGAGAAATCGACGTTACGGCGCACATTTCTCCATTTTGGACAGATATGATTCATGAACTTCAAACATATTGGCTCATGAGCCAGCCCGTTAGGCAGATTCCACCTTCAAGGCCGATACCTCCACCCTAAGTTCTTCCAGCTGAAGGAAAAAAACAGAATTGCGAATGGAAAATAAATAAAAGAATAATTGGGAATGAAGGAGTTGTAAAAAGGGATTTTTTCTTTAAAGTTCCTCTTTTAAGTTTCATTTTTTCCTAGTCTCCATAAAATAGTTTTAGTTATGAGGTATTCATGGAAAAGAAGACGGATGAAAGTTCTGAAAAAAAAGAACAATTTTGGGGGATAGGAGAACTTATTGTTAGATTTGTAGAGCTCGTTGAAGCCGAGATCCATTATCTGCAGCATCGTGCATGGTCATTGGTATTCCTTTTTTTGGTCAGTCTTCTTTTCATCTCCTTTTCTCTTCTTTCTCTTTTTATAGGATTTCTTTATGGAATTTGGGGACTTTATCTGCTTTTCAGTGCTGGAGTAGGAAAAATTGGAGGAGCATTTCTCTGTGGTGCATTTATGACCCTACTTTCAGGATTTTTTCTATGGATAATAAGAAAAATAGCAAATCGAATCCTAAAGTAAGACTTGATGAAGCGCGGGCTCGCTTCATTGAATCGGTGAAGCGGGTCAGTGATAATCTTTCAAAGGAAAACACCCTTCTTATCAGCTTAATTGTAGGAATAGCTGTAGGTCTGCTTCTTTATTCCCTTCGATGGTTTCTTTCCAAAGTGACTCGGATGGGGTTCTTTTATTACATCTTGCAACAAGTATGGAAAATGGTATGGAAAAACATCCAAAAGGAGTTTACCAAGGATCAATCTACCGAGGGAAAAGCCAAAGATTCTGCTGATATTGAAAATCCTCCTTCAAAAAAATAAAGGGAAAGGGATCGTCAAGACCTATTATTCGATTTCTTTAAACATGACATAAACATCGGTAAAACCCTTTTTAGGGTGACGAAAAGCTTTGGGAACGGTCCCAACTATTTTAAAACCCAGTTTAAGCCATAGGTTAATTGCCGGGTAATTTGTGCTAACAACATAATTAAATTGTAGAGCGAGAAATTTTAATTCTTTTGCTTTTTTTATCGCATGCCATCCCATGCTTTCTCCAATGCCCTGCTTACGAAAGGGAGGGGCAACAAAAAAAGCGGCATTGGCGATATGATCACCTAGGCCTATAAAATTCGGTTTGAGAATGTAGCCCCCTGTGATTATATCTTCGACACAAGCACAGAATTTCCAAGAGGGTGTAGGGATATGCCAAAAGTGGATAAAATCTTCATAAGAAAAAGGAAGGCTGAAAGGATAGGAGTTTTGTTCTTCAATAACCATCTTGAAAAGAGAATATAAGAGGGGAAGATCTTTTGGGGTGGCTTCTCTAATGACAAGATTGTCCATGGAAAAAAAATAGAGAAAACGAATTAAATCGCTACTCTTTTAAACAAGAAAAAAATAAAATAAAATTTTTGAAACCTTCGGTTATTTTTAAAGGCATTTCTTGTCAGTGATATAAAATAGTTTAAAGCCAATGGATCTTTTGAAACCCTCAGAGAAGCAAAAACTTTCAAAAACCCTTAATGCTTTCGATCTTTTTCTTTTTGGAGTTGGTGCAATAATCGGTTCTGGAATTTTTGTTCTTACAGGAGTTGCTGCAGCCAGGGAAGCGGGTCCTGCTTTGAGTATTTCTTTTGTTTTTGCAGGAATCGTTTGTCTTTTTACAGCCTTTGCCTATGCGGAGTTTTCTTCTTTTGTTCATTCTGCTGGCAGCGCCTATACTTATGCATACAGGGCAATAGGTAGATTTGCGGGATGGATCACGGGATGGTGCTTGATCTTGGCTTATCTTCTTACCGGTGCGGTGGTTGCGATAGGTTGGTCAGCTTACATGGTCGATCTTCTGCGTGTATTGGGTCTTCCCTTTCCTTCAAAATTTGCTCATGCCCCTTACGAGGGTGGGATAATGAATATTCCTGCTATGGTAATAGTCTTTTTAATTGCTCTTTTACTAGCCAAAGGGGTCAAGGAAAGTGCCTGGTTTAATCATTTTATTGTGGGCTTGAAATTAGCGGTTATTTTCCTTTTTATTTTTGTGGCTAGCCGGCATATAAACTTGTCAAATTGGGTTCCTTTCATGCCTTTCGGATGGAAGGGTGTCATGGGAGGAGCTGCTTTCATTTTTTTTGCTTATCTTGGTTTTGATGCAGTATCTACAACAGCGGAAGAAGCTAAAAATCCAGGCAAAGATCTTCCTATTGGAATTATTGGTTCCCTGGTGTTCTGTACTTTCCTTTACATATTGGTTGGCTTGTTACTGACGGGGGTTATTCCCTACAAAAAATTAGATGTGAAAGATCCCGTTACTTATGCTTTGATACAAGTTGGCGAACGGTTCACGGCATCCATTGTCAGTGTAGGGGCTATAGGAGGCATTACATCAGCTCTTCTTGTGAATATGTATGGTCAGAGTAGGATTTTTTTTGCTATGTCTAGGGATCGGTTTTTGCCACCATTTTTGGAAAAACTTCATCCTAAGTTTAACACCCCTTACAGGATAATTTTAAGTTCGGGTCTAATCGTGGCTTTGCTTTCAGGATTTACCCCGATACATACGGTTGCAGAACTGACCAATGTTGGAGCATTGACCGCTTTCATCATGGTATCGGTATCCGTATTGGTTGTGAGGAAAAAAAATCCGGAACTGAACGCTCCCTTTAGGGCTCCGGGAATGCCTTGGACAGGCATTCTTTCGATTTTCAGTTGCTTTTTTTTGATTATCCATTTAAGCCTGACTACAATTCTAGCTTTTATAGGATGGCTTTTCATTGGATTCTTTCTGTATCTTTTTTATTGGGATAACCCTTCAAAGAAGAAACCGAAGCAATATTGATTTTTTTGGAACAAAAATTTTAAGAAGGAAGAAAACGGCTGTTTCCTTTTCTTACCAAGAATTTAAGTGTTTGATGGAAATTTTCTTACTTTGCTTCTTAACCGGTAAAATAAAACAATAAGCTCGATTTTAAGCCTTGAATGAACGGTCCATTATCCAATTCAAAGAACTGGGTAGAATAATAGGGCCTCTTATGGAGTTAAAGATTTTTGAAATTTAGGGGTTTTTAAATCCAAGTTTTGGGCGAGGGCTACTTTTGTTTTTGGGCTTGTGGCCAACGAAGATAAGAGTTCGATATTTCATTTCTATTCCTCTACCTGGAATGGAAATCTGGGCCAATTTTTCCTTCATCTTATGGATTATCTTTGTTTTGGTTTGTTGAGGAATGCCTCCTAAAAAATTACCAAAATCGCTCGCTTCGAAAAATTCTATAACTTCTGTCGGAGAATTTAAGTAATGGATATTTTCTTCAACAGTAAGGGAATCGACAGAATAACCGCATTGATTGGCTAATTGCAGGAGTTGTTCTTTAGAAATGTAATAAGGAGTAACAAGTTCCCCATAGGGAATTTTGCCCATTGTTTCTTTAATCGAGGTCATAAGAATAGCAAACACTGTTGAGTTCTGTTGTTTATCACCCATTGTTATCCCGAGTCGTCCACCGGGTTTAAGAATTCGAAATATTTCTTTGAGAACCGACTTTTTATCAGCAATCCAATGAAACACATAGTTGAGATAAACAACGTCGAAATGGTTAGAAGGAAAAGCGGAGAGATTATCGGAGCTTGCGACTTGAAAAGAGCAATATTTTATCCTTTTTTTTCGTGCTAGATCTATTCTGTAAGGCGAAGGGTCTATACCAACTACAATGCCTCGAGGTGCACAAAGTTGGGCAGAATAGGCAGTAAGTTCTCCAGTCCCGCATCCGATATCCAGGATTTTTTCTCCAGGTTTGATTTTCAAGAGTTGAATCAGTTTCATCCCTTGGCTGTATTGGGATAGGCTGAGTTTTTGATAAGATCGAGCTAAGGCAGCAGTATCTCTACTGACAGAAACGGCTGAAGAAGCATGAATTTCTATTGGCTCATCAAAAAAACATAAATAGAGGCAGAAGAGATAATAGAAAATTAGATTTGACTTTATGGTGATATTCATTGGGAAAGCAAGAAAGCTTTAAATTACACCTTATTTGAGAGAGAATCTTCAAAAACAAATGGGTCTTACTTTTGATTTTTTCAAATCGACATGAGGAAAATAATTACCAGCTATTAAGCCATTCATTGGGTACTAAATAAGAATCTCCATGGGATAAGAGTTTTATAAAAACGAGATTGATCAAGCAATGAGAAAAGCACATTTTAAACCATCAACCACATAGGAGAGTTTTGAAATGTGTGAACATTGTGGATGTAACGATAAGGAACATTCTGGAGCTCGTTTTTCTCATCATTTTCAACATGACCATCAATTTTTAGATAAGAATCCAAAGGATACCAGCAATGGAGAAAAGAGGAAAATTAGCTTAGAAATGGACCTTTTAGAAAAAAATGCTTTTTTTGCAAAACAAAATCGAGCTTTTTTTAAAAATAACAATCTTTTGGCCGTTAATATAATTTCTAGCCCAGGTTCTGGAAAGACTTCTTTGTTGACACGCACCTTGGAGAGCTTGCGGGAAAAGATTCCTTCTGTAGTCATTGAAGGGGATCAACAAACAGAACTCGATGCGGAAAAGATAAGACAAACAGGAACATTTGCTTTACAAATTCAAACAGGCAAGGGCTGTCACTTGGATGCCCATTTAATTGCTCATGCTTTGGAACAGTTGCCTGTGATTCGGGGGGGGATTGTTTGGATAGAGAATGTCGGTAATTTAATTTGTCCGGCCTTATTTGATTTAGGGGAAAGCAAAAGGGTTGTTCTGCTTTCTATAGCCGAAGGTGATGATAAACCTTTCAAATATCCCGAAGCTTTTTATGGAGCTGATCTTGTCATTCTAACCAAAATCGATCTGCTCCCCTACACAGAATTTTCTATTGAAAGATGCCAGGAGGGATTAAGACGAATAAGACCTGGAATTGAAGTATTGGAACTGTCCTCTAAAACGGGTGAAGGCTTTGGACAATGGTTCAAGTGGATAAATAATGAATTGGATAAACTCAGAGAGAAAAAATAAATAACGGTCTTGTCTAATATTGAAAAAAGAAAGATGTGTTTAACTTGTTGATTGTCTCCTTTGTAAGTGGACTTTTAGTGGGCATAGGACATGCCTTGAGCGGTCCCGATCACTTAGCCGCTCTTGCTCCCCTTACATTAGAAAAAAAAAGTGGATTTTGGAAGGTGGGATTGTATTGGGGATTAGGTCACAGTGGTGGCATTTGGATATTAGGGATAATGCTGTTTTTTTTGAGAAAGTTTTTTCCTATTATTCTCCTTTCTAACTGGGCAGAAAGAACGGTGGGATTGGTACTGATTGGAATAGGAATATGGGGAATAAGAAGAAGTTTCAGGGATCACCTCCATGTTCATTATCATGCTCATGACGGCTTGGAGCACTGTCATATCCATTTTCACAAGGAAAGAGTCGTGTCCTCTAAGGAGCATCTTGTTGAAGACCATCATCATGTCCATGCTCCTTTAGGAATAGGACTTCTTCATGGAATAGCGGGAAGTGGTCATTTTTTTTCCGCTTTGCCTGTTCTTTCTTTTCCTCGTTCATCCATGGCTATTACTTACATACTAGGCTTTGGGCTTGGAGCCATTTTAGGCATGGTTATTTTTGCTTTTCTTTTAGGAAAGATGATAAGGATAAAGGTTTTTTTTAACCGTGGAAAATGGTTAAGAAGGCTATTTGGCAGTTTAGCTATAGGTGTGGGACTGTTTTGGGTAATTGAAGGGGGAGTGTAATATCCTTTAAAAAATTACCTTTAAAAAACCTATTAATGTTAATCAGCTTTCATAAGAATGGACACAAAGGATCGATCTTTCAGTGCTTGGCATCTTCATTTAAGAGGCAAAGTCCAAGGAGTTGGTTTTCGTCCTTTTGTTTATCGTTTAGCCAAGGAAAAAAAACTTGGTGGTTGGGTAAGTAATGATACCGATGGAGTGCATATTTATGTAGAAGGAGAGAAAGAGAAACTGCAAGATTTTTATCTCTTTGTCATAACCCATTATCCTCCTATTGCTTTGGTTACAGAATCAAGTTATCAGGAAGTGCCTGTTCAAGGATATAAGGATTTTTTTATAAAAGAGAGTTTAAAAGAAGGAAGTAGTTCTGTTCTTCTTTTGCCTGATCTAGACGTTTGTGAACAATGCATTCAAGAGCTTCATTGTCCAACCGATCGAAGGTATGGTTATCCTTTTATTACCTGCACGCAATGTGGACCACGTTACTCGATTATCTTTGCTCTTCCCTATGATCGACAAAGAACGTCCATGGAACCATTTAAGATGTGTGAAGACTGTCAAAGGGAATATCAAAACCCTTTGGATAGAAGATTTTTTTCTCAAACCAATTCCTGTAAAAAATGTGGAATAGAGCTAAGCCTCAGCGACAATCTAAAAACGAACTTTTCTTATGGGGAACAAACAATTAATCAAGCAGCGGAGGCGATTTTAAAAGGAGAAATTGTTGCCGTAAAAGGAATTGGTGGATTTCTTCTGATAGCCGATGCGGGAAATGAACAAACATTGAAAAGATTGAGAGAAAAAAAGAAAAGACCTCATAAACCCTTCGCCTTAATGTTTTTGGATATACAATCCGTTAAAAAAGAGGTCGAACTGAGTGACGAAGATCAGAAATTGTTGAATTCAAGATCAAAACCGATTGTTATTTTGGATCGAAAAAAGGGAAACCATAGCTTGGTTAGCCAATTAGTTGCTCCTGGACAGGATACATTAGGAGTTATGCTTGCCTATAGCCCTCTGCATATTCTTTTGTTAGAACATGTAGGGAAACCCGTTGTAGCCACAAGTGCAAACATTTCAGGAAGTCCTATTCTTTCAATGGATCAAGAAATTTATACCCGGTTAGGGCACCTGGTAGATAAGGTTTTAAGCCACAATCGACAAATTATTGTAGCTCAGGATGACTCCGTGGTTATTTCGTCTCCATTTTATAAACAACCGATATTTTTGCGCAGGAGTCGATCTTATGCCCCTTTTTATGCTCATGAAAATTTGAGATTGGATAAGAAGATTTCCTTGTTAGCTCTGGGTGCTGATCAAAAAGGATGTTTTTCTCTATGTCATGAGGGAAACATTTATGTTTCTCAATATTTAGGAAGTTTACAAAATTTTGAATCCGAAGAAAATTATAAAAAGCAATTAAATTACTATTTTCTTCTTTTTAATCTAGATCTTAACTCTCTTGCCATAGATCTTCACCCAGCTTATCGATCTACTGAAATAGGATTATCTCTGGCGGCGGAAAGAAAAATAACTCCTTTTTATGTTCAACATCATAAGGCTCATTTTTGGGCTGTGTTAGCAGAAAACGATCTGATTTATGATCTTGAACCTATACTTGGAGTAATTTGGGATGGGACGGGTTTTGGAGAAGATGGAGCAATTTGGGGGGGAGAGTTTTTTCTTTATCAAAATGGAAAGATGAATCGGATAAAACATTTTAGCTATTATCCCCTTCTTTTGGGAGACAAAACCATCAAAGAGCCTAGGCTTTCTGCATTAGGTATTCTCTGGAAAGTCGGCAAAGAATCCCTTCTAAAAGAAAAGTTTTCTAGCTCAGAATGGCATACCTATCTAAAGCTGTTAAATCTGAAGCACTATTTTTTGTGTTCCAGTGTAGGAAGACTTTTTGATTGTGTTTGTTCAATGCTTGGGGGTTATGACCTTTCTACATTTGAAGGGCAGGCTGCGATGGAGGTTCAAAAGCTAGCCACAAGATATGCAAAGTCGTTTGGCTCTTTAGATTGTCTGCCATGGGAAAGATTTGCTTTCATAAAAAAATTAATTAGAACTCAACCTCAGATTTCTTTAAATGATTTTTTTGTTTGGTTTACAGAAGCAGTCAATAATCATTGGCCCAAAGAGCAACTCGCTTTTGGATTCCATTACTGGCTTTGTTGGATTATTATTCAAATTGCTTCTGCTTTTTGCGTCAAAAAGATAGCTGTTTCAGGGGGAGTTTTTCAAAATGCTCTTTTAGTAGATCTACTCCGATTTTTTTGTACAAAAGACTTTGAACTTTATTTTCATCGGCAACTTTCTCCCAATGACGAAAACATCTCTTTAGGTCAACTCATTGCTTTAGCTCATGAGAAAAAATTTCTCCAAAGAAATTATAAAAATACATGATGAGAGGGAATAAGAGATTTTTGCAACGGTTGACATAAAGAGTCAAAAAAAATACTTTTAACCAATGTGTCTTGCCATTCCAGGGAAGGTTATTGAAATCATTTCGACAAAAGACAGTTCACCATTTTTTCAGTTTGCAGTTGTTGAAATTTCCTCGGTAAGACGGAAAGTCAATATTGAACTTATTAAAGAGGAAGGAGTTTTACCCGGAGATTGGGTATTGGTTCATGTAGGGTTTGCTTTGGAAAAAATATCTTACCAAGAAGCTCAAGAACAGCTTCAAATGCTTTCTCTGCTTGGAGAAGAAAAGCAGTTCATTGAGGAGATCCAAGGTTATCGGTTAGGAAAAGAAAGAGAAGATGGACCGCAAGATAAAGAGCTTTAGCCGTTTAATTCAGCGCTTGTTTTAAATATCCGATGCAATTTGTAGATGAATTCCGCAATAAAGAGCTAATTCAAAAAACAGCTCAGGAAATCGCTCGTCGAGTAGACCCAAAGATTCAATATCGGATTATGGAAGTTTGTGGGGGGCATACCTTTTCGATTTACCGATTTGGGCTTCATGAACTTTTACCTCCAAATATTGAGCTTATTCATGGTCCTGGCTGTCCTGTTTGTGTTTTACCGATGGGTAGAATTGATGAGGGAATGTCCTTGGCTAACGATGACTCGGTGATTTTGACCGCTTTTGGAGACATGATGAGAGTGCCAGGCAAAAAGGGAAGCCCTTTAGAATTAAAAGCTAAAGGAAGGGACATTCGAATGATCTACTCTCCATTGGATAATTTGAAATTAGCCATAGAAAACAGGGATAAGAAAATAGTTTTTTTTGCCATTGGTTTTGAAACCACTGCTCCCTCTACAGCATTAACCTTAATACAAGCGAAGAAGTTAGGAATAAAAAATTTTTTCGTATTTTCCAACCATGTCCTCATTGTCCCTGCTATTAGAGCGATTCTCGATTCTCCAGACATGAGAATAGATGGTTTTATTGGACCTGGTCATGTTTCTACCGTTATTGGATGCCAGCCTTATGAATTTATTTCTAAAAATTATCGTAAGCCCATAGTGATTTCGGGATTTGAACCTTTGGATCTTTTGGAGTCTATCCTTAAAATTGTTCAACAACTTCAAGAAGGAAGAAATGAAGTAGAAAATCAATACAACCGTGTCGTGAGATGGGAAGGGAACCGGACTGCTTTAAAAGTTATACAAGAAGTTTTTGAGTTGCGTCCTTATTTTGAGTGGAGAGGCTTAGGGTTTATATCGCAGTCGGCTTTGAAAATAAATAAAAGCTATGCCCAGTGGGATGCTGAAGAACATTTTCAGTTAAATAGAATTGTTCTGACTGATCCGAAATCTTCTCAATGTGGGGAAGTGCTCAAGGGGGTGTTAAAACCTTATCAGTGCAAACTTTTTGGCAAAGTTTGTAATCCTGAGCACCCTGTAGGAGCCCTAATGGTTTCTTCTGAAGGAGCATGTGCCGCTTATTATCAACATACTGGCCGGAAGGAAGGGATCACTGATAGCCTTTAGAGCTTAATGGACGCAAAAGGTCGAAAGATAAATTTCAATGAAAAGGAAATAAGTGAGAGTTTAATGGATAATGAATAGCGAGCAATTGGGACAACAGATTGAGCTGGCGCATGGATCTGGGGGAAAATCAACGTATCGGTTAATCAGATCGGCTATTTTACCCGCCTTGAAGAATCCGATTTTGGAAAGTCTTTCTGATGCTGCCGTCGTCGATTATGGAGCAGGACGAATCGCTCTGACCACGGATAGTTTTGTTGTTCATCCATTAATGTTTTCTGGTGGGTCGATTGGCAAGCTGGCTATTAATGGCACGGTAAATGACTTGGCTGTATCGGGAGCCCAACCTCGGGCTATCCTTCTAAGCCTCATTGTTGAAGCAGGTCTTCCCATGGATGTGTTTTTAAGGGAAATTCAGGCTATCGCTGAGGCTTCAAGAATAGCTACTGTGCCCGTCATTGGTGGAGATACGAAAGTTGTTGAGCATGGTAAAGGCGATGGTTTATACATAACCACAACAGGGCTTGGGATTGTTGATCCCAAGGTTAATCTATCCCCACAGAGGATAAAGCCTGGTGATCAAGTCATTGTCTCTGGTCCAATTGGTGATCATGGAATTGCGATTCTACTCGCTAGAGGAGAAATTGAATTGGAAGCTAATTTAGGGTCTGACAGCCGACCCTTATGGCCACTGATTAAAGCAATGATTTCGGTTCATCCCGCTGCGGTCAAATGGATGAGGGATCCCACTCGGGGAGGGGTAGCCACGGCTCTCAACGAACTTTCCAGGGAGATAAAAATGGGAGTTGTCCTCTTTGAGGAGATGATCCCTTTGAGAGAAGAGGTTAGAGGAGCCTGTGAAATCCTTGGACTTGATCCTCTGCATATTGCTTGTGAAGGGCAGTTTGTAGCAATAGTTGAAAAAGATTTGCTTTTAGAGATATTAAAAGAACTTAGAAAAGTTCCTGGAGGAGAAGAGGCTACCCACATAGGTGAAATAAGGGAACAACCTGCTGGAGTAGTCTTGGCTGTGTCTTCTTATGGAGGCAGTCGGCGTGTTGACATGCTTATAGGAGATCCCCTTCCAAGAATATGTTAAAGATCCAAATGAACAAGGAGCTTTTATGGATCAACAAAAGCATTGAACAGAGAAATCAACTCTGCAGGGATTTTTTCCAGCAAGAAGCTTTTCGGCTGGCTCAGATGAGTCAAAAGATCGCTGAGCGGTTTTTGGATGGAGCAAAAATATTAGCTTTTGGCAAAGGACAGGCTGTTACAGATGCCCAACATATCGCTGTGGAATTTGTACATCCGGTCATTGTAGGTAAAAGAGCTCTTCCCGCTTTGGATATTTCAGTGGATTTTACCCATTGGCTAAAAGTTTTGTGTTCTTCAAAGGATATTGTATTTGGATTCTCTCCCCTGGAAGAAGATTCAGCAGTAAAAGAAGCCTTGCAATGGGCTTATTCAAGGGGAGCAATGACATTTTCTTTGCCAGGTAAAGATGGCAGCTATGCTCTTTGTTCACCGACTACAGATCCTTGGGTATTTCAAGAAATAGTCGAAATGCTTTATCACATGCTCTGGGAAACTGTACATCTTTTTTTTGAACATCGTGAGCTGGGCCTTGATCTTGAGCAGGCTTCGTTTCTTTATCCTTTTCTTGGACAAGAAAAACAGAAAACTGATCAACTCCTTGAACAGGTTGCTCAATCCATTATGGCTAAGGCAAAGGAAGTTGAGGTTTTAAGAAAAAAAATTGCTGATGAAGAATCAGAAAAAATTATCCAGGCCATTATTGAGGTTAAAGAAAGGCTAAAAAAAGGTGGGAAACTTATCCTTATAGGCAATGGGGGTTCAGCAACAGATGCTAACGATTTTCTTTTGGATTTGATTAATCCGCCTATTCCCAATGCTAATCCCATTCCAGCCATTTCATTGGCCATGGAATCAGCGGTTCTTTCAGCTTTAGCTAATGACATTGGGGTCGAAGTCCTCTTTTCTCGACAACTCCATGCCCATGCGAAACCGGATGATGTCGCTATTGTCCTATCCACGAGTGGAGGTTCCAAAAATGTGATCCATGCTCTTGAGGAAGCAAACAAAAGGGAACTATTGACCGTAGCTTTACTCGGTAATGAAGGCGGAGAAGTTGTCCGAAGACAGTTAGCCCATATTCCCATTGTTGTTCGTTCTGATTATATTCCTCGAATACAGGAAGTGCAGGCTACGATCTATCACCAGCTTTGCGAAGCTCTTGTTGATTCAGAGCCTATTTTGGAACTATTCGGGTCAAAAAGTTGTCCATTTACAGCAGAGTTGAGGGAAGAGCTGATTGGACAAAAAAAGAAATTCATCGAATATGATTGTGAGACCGACCTCGAAGCTTTACAAAAGCTTTTTGAAATCACCCAATCAAGAAGCGTGCCTGTTCTGGTAGAAAACAACAGGGTTATTTCTCTTGGATGGCAGGGAAGAAGTTGCATGATCTGATCTTTTTTTTCCCATAATACCCTTACCATCTACCCCAGAAGGCGTCGCAGTGCCCCCGCCTGCTGTAACCGCATGGTGGTTCAGGGGGTGGTGAAACGGACTTTTCCCTTGAAAAAGTTTTGAAAACTCTTTATAAGAGAGTCACGCTGCGTCGAAGCACGAAACTCAGGCCATAGCCGTCTAGTCTTGGCGGGAGTAGTTTATTCAATGGGTATAAAGAGTAACGATTTGAGTTTATCCTTTTAAGGGCTTGAACAGTTAGGTTGAATTCCAAATTCGATACTCTCCAATATGGAAAGATTGGTAAGCATTGGTGAAGCCGCCTCGGTGTTGGGCGTATCGATTACGACGCTGCGCCGCTGGGAGGCGACGGGCAGACTGGACACCGAACACACGGTGAGGCGGCCATCGCTGCTATGACCTGGCCAAGATCAAGCCTGAATTATTCTGTGCCAAGGCGGACGCTAGCGCCGGACTGTGGCCTATTCACGCCTGTCCAGCCACGGTTAGAAAGATGACCTGGAGCGGCGAAAACAAGTGCTAGAACTTTATTGTGACCGTCAGGGATGGACTTTTGAGGTCATTGCCAACCTGTGTTGGGCCATGAACTACCTCAAGAAGGGATTGAAGCGGCTGCTCAATGCCATCCTTGCAAGCCATGTTGACCGACTCGTCATCACGCATGAAGATCGGCTACTGTGCTTCGGCGCGGAACTGGTCTTTGCCATTTGCGAGGCAAAGAGTGTTGAAATGGCCATTTTCAACTAGGGCGAGAAGACGATTTTCGAGGAAGACTTAGCCAAGGACGTACTGGAGATCATCACAGTGTTCAGTGCTCGGCTCTGCGGCAACGTTCCTGCAAGAACTTGAAGCTGCTCGATGGCGTGAAGAAAGCGGTTGAGGAGACGCAGGCATGCTGATGACTTACATAATCGCCCTTGATCCCAACAACACGCAGGCAACCTACTTTGCCCGTGCCGCTGGCACTGCGCCGACAGCTTGGGTGCCATCAAGCGCGAGCTTTTCTCTTGTATGCAGAACGTCAGCAAATGCGCCCTGCAGATGGCGATCATTTAGCTAGTCGAAGCGTTCATGAACTTTTGGATCGGGTGGGCGAAAATCCCTAAGCCTAGGGGAAAAGGCCGCGCGGAAAACAAAGGCACGGTTGGGATGGATTTGGGCGTTGCGGCCCAGGCGACGCTCTTGACGGGAGAGACCCTCCTCGGCCCAAAGGACGAACACGGCCTTGCTCAAGCGTCTGCTCAGGCTCTTGTGCCGTCTTTCGCGCAACTGGGCGAAGGCGTGTATAAAGCAGACATAGCTTTACGCTCGCATCGCCAAACATCTGACAGGAGGCCCTGCACAAGCTTATATCCAGCCTCAGCCGGCGATTCCACACCATCGCCATCGAGGTGCTGAATGCGCGTGGGAGGGGCAGAAACCGCCCTCTGGCTCGATCTATTGCCAACATGGGCTTTTTCGAGTTCCGGCGACAGTTGGAATACAAGCCCGAACGGCACGGCGGCTTGGTGCTTGTGGCGGATCGGTTCTTCGCCAGTAGCTAAGAGGTGCTCCGCGTGCGGGTAGGCGATCGATGTGCTGCCGTTATCGACGCGGAAAGGGGCATGACCGGCTCGTGACACACGCCGGAGGTCAAGCCTGTAGAGAGAAAGGCTCTGGATTCAGTCACAAGGCCGAAGTAAAACCGGTCTCGATAAAGAAGGAAGTTAGCTCTGTTGCTGTTTGAGCTGGAATGAGTAAGTCTGATGAAACAGTTTTCTTTTTGGATATAGGTCGTTATATAAAAGTTAGACAAATATGTATGCGACCTTTATGGCTAGGGAGTTTTTTTATTGTTTCAGCTAAGAATTTCAACAAAGACTGTCAAAGAATGAGCTATAGAAAGTGTTGATAAGTTCATCCGAGCTATAGGCAAAAGATTACTTTAGGAACATTACCCTGAATTTTACCAATAATGAGAAGATTAGGGTGGGAAGATAGAAAAGCTTAAATTAAGACAAAAGATAAGAATGAGTTCTTTGAGCATTATTATGCCTATGTTTACTGAGAGTATTGATGGGATTTAGAAAAGAATGAATAATTTTTTAAAATCAAGCAATGCAAGATGGAAAAGATCAAAATTGGATTTTTCCAGCAAAGGATATTACAGATTTCTACCGAGAAATTAAAAATAGTATTGACATAGATAAGAAAAAAATCCAATGAAAGAGGAGTGAAAAAGATTGGCTCCATTCTTTCCTTGCTATCTCTTTTTGGCATAGTGGGGCTACATTGGATTTTAATTCTCTTTGTTGCCTATGGGAAGATGATCTCCCAATATTCCTCTAATTATGGAGTGGAGAGTGGAATAACAATGACTTTTGATGGCAAACATCCCTGCTCTATCTGTAAAAAAGTTTCAAAAGAACAATTTAAGGAAGCAAAGAAAATGGCATGGTCGAAGTCCTTGAAAAAGGCCTCTCCCATGATCACGCCTTCTCTAACTATTGTTGTAAAAAGAAACAACCTTTTTTTACAGACTCTCTATCAGATCCAGAAAAATCTCGATTCGGTTTGTCTTTTATCCCTTAGTCCTCCTCCTAAATCTTTTTCTTAATTGATAAAGCTAGGGCTAGATAAGGGAGTCATGAATTTCCTTGTCGTTTTCTTTCTTAGGTAATGTCAATTTTAAGGCTGACTTAGTTTTAGAGAAAGGAAAACCTAGCAATCCTCAATTTTAGTCCCGGGTAATCTTTTTACCCTCTGCAATATAAATTTTCAGTCCAACAAATCTTTCTAAGAAAGTTAAAGGACAAAAGGGTTATGAATAGAGAAGAATTTGAAAAGGTTTTTGAAGAACATTACAAGGATGCATACCGGTTTGCTTTGTCTCTTTGTAGAGATGTCGATCAAGCATGTGATTTAGTCCAGCAGGCTTTTATTCTTCTTTATACACATAAGGAAGCATTAAAGAATGGTTTGAAAGTGAAGAACTGGCTTTTTACCACTTTGTATCGGTTGTTTCTTCGTTTGAGAAAGAAAGAAGAACGCTATCAAAACATGGGTATCGAAGAGATGGAAAATTTTCTTATAGAAGAAAATAAAGGAGATCTAAGAGTTGACTGCCAGTATGTTGTGGACTGCCTGCTTCAACTTGAGGAGCCTTACCGAATCGCCTTGTTACTCTATTACATGGATGAACTGACTTATCTAGATATTGCCCAGATTCTAAAAGTGCCTATTGGAACTGTTATGTCTAGGATATTTCGTGGAAAGAAGCTTTTACGAGATTTAGTTCTTGCAAAAAGATCTAATAAAAAGAAAAATAGAAGATTAAAAGCAAAAGTCTAAACAAGGAAGTTCCAAATTGAAGAGGGTTATTCATAAAGCTTGGAATAAACAAAGAAATAATAAAATTTCTGCAATGGATAACTCATTGAGCTTTAAGACTCTAAGAAAGCCTGTTTTAAAAGAAGAAAAAGAGGACCCTCTGAATAAGATTATTAAGAAATCCATTCAACAGATTATCCCACCCGTATGCCTAAAAGAAAATGTCATTGAAGCTATAAAAGCATTTGAAGACTACACATACCGCTAGATTGATCCCTTTTGGTTTTAAATCTTCCTTGTAAAGAAAAAACAAAGCAAAAATTGTTACAATTGTTAAAAAATTGTTACAATTGTTAAATATTTTTGCTGTCTATTGACCGTTCCTATTTATTTTTGTAAACTATGCCCGCTCAGCAATTCTAAAATTTTTTCTCTTTCATGCTTAAAAGTTACCTTTTAATGTCCATTGGGTCTAAAGGAGGAACAGGGAAAACTACAGCTATGCTTCTTTTGGCTGATTGGCTGTTGTTGAAGGGCAAAAGTGTCCAGGTTATTGAAGCTGATCTGGAAAATTCAGGGAAAGCAGGGGGTATAAGCCACTGGTTTAGAGAGAGTCTTAAACTTGACATACGCAGTGCAAGAGAATGTGACATGGTTTTAGAAACGGCAGCAGAAAATGAGTTTACTCTTGTCGATCTTCCAGCTAATAGTGGAGTTGAAATCAAGGGGTGGTGGAAAGAGCTAATTACTCCTGAAGTGCTTACAGAAATGAAAGTAGAAGTAGTGGCCGTGGGTTCGATCACTCCTTATCCTGGGTCTACTGGAGGAATATTCGATTGGGCGACCGTTCTTCAGGATCATTGTAAATATCTCATTGCAAAAAATATGATGCATTCAAAAATTGCGCATTTCAGTGATTATTACGACTCTAAATCTGGGCAACAATTTAGAAAAAGTTATTTACCCTATGAAATTAAAATTTCTTCACTTTTGCAAGAGGCGATGCAACAATTGGTTAAAACTGGTTTAAGACCATCCCTTGCATTGGATGATAAATCTATTCCTCTTCTTCTGAGGCAACGGATAAGAAACTGGAGTCAAGCCGTTTTTGATCAACTTGATGCGTTGGATCTATTTTCCCCACTCCATAAAAAGGGAGATTTATCGGAAATTTAAGTTTAGATCAGAGTAAAAAGAAACAACGGCAACATGCAAGATTCAGCTGAGTTAAAATGCAGAAAAGAAAGCGATATGGCTTCTCGACTTGAAGAGTTGCGGGGTCACTACCTCAAGCTGATTAAAAAAACGCTGACGCGCCGGCTATGGCGTACCCATCTCAGCCCGGTTTTTCAGTCAAACTCCTTCTCAGCCAGGTTGGCTCGTTGGATCACAGACCGGATTCTCTCGCTACCACCCTTCGCAAATTGAGGCATGGTCCTTCTGAGACAACTCCCCGAGTCAGCTACCGAAGAGGGATCTTTTTGGCCAATCGATGGTCATACCATGGTAGGCTGGAAACGGCTTGAGAACGTGCAGGCTTGTGTCGAGACGATTTTAGCCGAAGGGATCGAAGGCGATCTGCTCGAGGCGGGGGTCTGGCGTGGTGGAGTTGCGATCTTCATGAAAGCGTTACTCTACGCCTATGGGGAAGACATGCGGCGGGTTATTGTCGCTGATTCCTTTGCTGGTTTTCCCAATCCAAGACTGGAAGATCGAGAAGACCGTCATTGGACTGTTAAGAATAGTGCAGCGGAAGCCTTTATGTCTGTTTCGGAGGAGGAGGTTCGGGACAACTTTTCCCGTTACGGGCTCCTCGATGACAAGGTGGTTTTCCTCAAGGGTTTTTTCCATGAAACCCTTCCGAATGCCCCGATTGAGAAGCTTGCGCTCCTTCGAGCTGATGCTGATATGTATCGCTCAACTATGGACATTCTAGAGTCCTTGTATGACAAGCTTTCTCCTGGTGGATTTTGCATTATTGACGATTATGCAATGAGTTCCTGTAAGGCTGCTGTTGATGAATTCCGCAAGCGGAGGAAAATTTCAGAACCTCTAATGGTGATTGACTGGACTGGTCGTTACTGGCGAAAGGGGCAAACTTAGCGACTACTCCACGAGAAATCAAGGAAATATGTGATAACTTTCTCTAGTAGTGAAAGTTACCCTCGTGACACTAAAATGGATATTCCATAAAAAGTCGATTACTGGAGTTCGATAGCTTAGGTTTGCAAAGTTTAAAATCTCTAATATTTTTTAAATCAAGTAAGAAAAGAAGGGGAGGGATATGAAATCGATACTTGGTTTTAGTCTTGCTTTTACGATGTTTTTATTGCCTATGACCCTTCTAGGCAAAGATACTCATTGTGGTTGTACGGAAAGAAAAATAGTCATTGTGAATAATGGAAAAGTTTTGAGCCCAACCGATCCTGAAGCTCTAAAGATATTAGAAAGGGTTAATCAAGAGATAGTTTCTTTGGAGGAATGGGAAAATGATCTTTGGGAAAGACTATCTCAGCTTGAATCTCTTTTTTTGGAAAAACAAAGAGAGCTATTTAAAATCCAGCAAGAGTTATTGAAAAATCTTAAAAAATCTACAGAACCTTTTTGGGAAGAACAAAAACCCAACCGAAAAACTTTGCCCCAACCCAAGAATAATCCGATTCCTTTTCCCCAAGGACAACCCATTTTAGTTTCTAGCGGTCGGTAATGGTTCGAATATTTTCTTTGTTTTAAGAAGTTCCTATTTCAGAGTTTTCCTATAAAGGGGGTATCTTTTCTTCTTCCATCCATTTATGATACTCAATTAAAGGAAGATCACTGGGACGCAAATACATTGACAAGCTTGAAGACATTGGAGGGAGTAACCATGGTCTTTGGCTTTCTATAACGCGTCTATCTTCCTCCATGATCTGAATCTGGATTTTTTCATAAATAGGATCACGCTCGGACAGCTTATCAAAATTTCGTGCAATTCTCCAAAATACCCTGCTTTCATGATAGCTTAATGGAGAAATAAGTTGAAGAAGAACCCATGCTTCTCCCTTGTCATTGGTTTTTCGTAAATGAATCCAATTGATTCCAGCAGCTATTGTATAATGAACCGTATTGGTATCTTCCTTTTTTGCAGTTTCTGCCCTACTAAATCCGGATGAAGGAGCCGTTGTTCTTTGGCAGATGGTAAAAGTAGAGAGGATAAATCCATTTTCCTTAGTGACTCGATGAGAGGGGGCTTCAACAATGTCAGGATGACCTATAGTCGAAGGATGGACCCATGCGAAATGGGTATCATCGAGCTGACCTAAAACAATTCTCTGAGGACTTGCTCGCCAATGGCTTTCTTTCCATTTTCCTTCGTCAAGTTGATGGAAATCGTTATTTTCAAACTCTTCGAAACGAGGAATAGGATACTTGGGGTTAGATACAAGGCTTACCCAAATCATACCCATGGATTCCTGGGTTAAATAAGAACGGATGCGAGCGTCTAAAGGAATTGGAAGGGAGCGTCGAGAAGGGATCTCTATACAGCGTCCCTCCTCGTTATAAAGCCAACCATGGTAAGGACATCTCAAGAAACTCTTTTTTTCAATTTTACCTCCGGAAAGAGCAGCACCTAGATGACGACAGAGATCATCAAAGCAGCTTACTTTCCCATTAAGACGTGCGAGTACAAGACGCCTGCCCAATAGCTGAATTCCAAGAGGTTTGTCTAATAAAAATGAAGAAGGACAAACCGGATGCCAAAATGTAGACATTGAGGAATAGTAGGCCTTAACAAGCGAAAAATTTTCTTCTAGAAAAAAAGTTTCATTTACCATAGTGAAAAATATTCTACTTTAGTAGCGATTCCAATAATGAGGGGGAGAAAAGAGTTTCTTACAGGTTTTATTTTCTTTCGAGGAACTTTTTCTTTATCTCAAGGTTATAGCAGCTAGAATACTTCATTTTTATTTGATCAAAAAAGGGTTATGTATGAAGAGTTGTTTGTGGAAAAGAAAAATATTATTGTGTGCTTTCTTGATTTTGTTTTCTCTTTCTTTAACCCATGCCTCAACTGAATATATTGCATATAAGCATCCAAAGATGAGGGTCGGGAATGGAGGTAAGGTAGTGAGGATAAAAAGGGTTGATGTATGGCTGAAAGGTAGTCCTGCCATGCGTTATTGGATCGATGGGGTTCTTATGGATGAACGGACTACAGAGAACTGGGCTAAGGTTGATAAAGAAAAAAAAGAGGCCATAAAGAAAGCTGTCGATAAAGCCCGAGATAAGCATGCCAATGGAGTCGTTCGACTCTACTCGAAAGTATTAAGGGAGAAAAGAACTGAGACCTATTATGACTCTCTGGGTATGGGTTATGGATATGGGATGTTGGGATATCCTTTTGGATTTGGAGATCCGTTTTGGGGACCAATGATGTATCCTGGTTTTGGGATGGGTTACGGAGGACCTGTTCAAAGTTCCACCCAACTCATCACTGTTTTTCATATTAGGTCAAAATTTGATATTATCCATTACAATACCTATTGATATTTCGTAGTGTTTTTTAGAAGTTTTTGGAAAAACCGAATGGGTTTGGTTATTTTCCAACTGAAGGAATTTTTTATCTTTTCGATTTCTTCTTCTTTTTCAGCCAATTGTTGAAGGAGTTTTTCCTCTACGAAATCGGGATTCGTTTCATTAGACCAAAAATTTCCTTTTTGATCCGGAAAGGATACAGCACCCTCCGAATCTTTTACCCCAGGGATAACTTGAGCTACTTTTCCGGCAACAATCGGTTTGCCAATAGAAGTTTCTTCTTCGGCTGATTTAGTTATCATACAAATGGAATTGACAAATTCTATTTTATAAATTTGACAAAGGGATTCATTTTCAATCCGAATGCCATAAACTTTTTCGAACCCCCTTATCAAATCATCCCTTTTCATAGCTACACCCCAATAGGGATGATGAATAATATCCACAAGTTTTTTGAGAAATCCGACTGTGGTATAAGGGTAGTAAAGACCTCCTTCGAACTCTTTCCAATAACTACAATGGAGATCTTCTACAATATAAATTCCATTATTTTCGAGATAAGGGAAATAGAGGGCAAAGTTTTTAATGACATCAGACGACTTGTGGGAACCATCGTCGATAATGAGGTTAAAGGTGGATGATTCTGAAATAATCTGTTTTTTTGTATCTTCTTGGCTTGCATCACCAATGATTACACGGATTCTGGGATCTGAAAAAATCAACTCTTTGCAACGAGAATTAATATCACAACCCACGATTTTTGCCGCTTTTTTAAAATATTGAGACCAAATCTCAAGAGATCCTCCATTTTGAACGCCTATTTCGAGTAAATTAATAGGCATATTCTTAAACTTAAGAAAAACGGAATCATAAAATTTGAGATATGAAATCCACTTATGAGCTATCTTTCCTTCGTGTTCTAAGTAAAGTTGGGTCAGTGTCTTGTGCATTCCAGGGAAAAAATTATAGCTTAAACTAAAAAAACCTTTTATGTATCGAAAGTGATTATAAAGGGATTGTGAAAAGAAGAAAGCTTATTTTACTGTGAGCCTACAACGATCACTTTAGAACCTTCGACTTTTGCTTCATCAGGTGGATTGAGAACTACCCTATCCTGTGGAGTAACCCCTTTTAATATTTCCACTTTATAACCATCGTTATTTCCCACTTCGACTTCTTTAAGATGGCAAATATTATTTTGATCTACCGTCGAAACATAGGGTTTAGCTTCTTTAAAAAACAATGTATTGACGGGTATTGTCCATGGAGCAATGCTTGGAACTTTGATCGATACGATAACATAGAGTCCAGGCAGGAGTTTCATATCGGAATTTTCCACGTCGACCTCCGTCAGTAGAGTCCTTGAAGCCGATTCAAGCCCATAAGATGTCCGCACTACTTTACCCGAGTAGATTTTTCCAGGTTGCTCGGGTACAATGACTTCAGCCGCCATGCCTTCATTGATCGAAAAAGAATAGGTCTGAGGGACAGCGATGTAAATCCTTAAAATGTCAATCTGAGCAATGCGATAGAGTTGTTTGTGGGCTCCTTGAACCGCTTCATTTTGTCCAGCAACAAGGGTTCCAATATCAATGTTTCTTGCTGTAATGACCCCATCGAAGGGTGCGGTGACCTTTTCGAAACTTTGCCACTGCAACAGTTTATCCAACTCAGCTACAGCTGCTTCATAACCCGTTCTTTGAACGTCATATTCCTGAGCTGAAACAGCTCGGGTAGAGGCAAGGTTTTTCCATCTTTCATAACTTATCCTTGCGATCTCTACTTTAGCTCGAGCATGTTCAACTTCCTTATCTACTTCTGGTGCATCAATTTCACAAAGAAGTTGTCCCGCTTTGACCTTGTCACCAATATCCACGTACCATTTTTTAATATAACCGTTTACCCTAGCCCAGATTGGGGTTTCATAGAAGCCTTGAGTTGTCCCAGGCAAGGCTAAAGAAGTAAACTCTTTTGTTTTTTCTGGATGGATTACCTTGACATAAACATTTTGGGATTCCTTCAGGGTGGCTTGAAGCTCAAACCAGTTTAAGATTCTTTGAAATAAAGACAAAATGAGAAGTAAAAAAAATAGTGTCCCTAAAATAAACAATGGTTTTTTTTCTTTTAAAGACTTTAAGGCACCAATGCTTTTCCCTTTAAAAAAGTGAATCACAGATTGGAAGAAAAAGAGAATTCCTTTTTTTTTTACAAAACGAGGATTATCCTCCTTTTCTTCTTTTTTCTCTATGTCTTTTTTAATTCTTTTAGTCATCGATTCACATTTTTATAATTTTCTCTGTCGAATAGTGGTAAACATTGCGGGGACGAAAAATAAAGTCCCAACTGTCCCTAAGAGTAATCCACCAATGACAGCTCGACCCAAAGGTGCGTATTGTTCACCTCCTTCAGTTAAACCTAATGACATAGGAAGCATGCCTATAATCATAGCCGAAGCCGTCATGATAATGGGTCTAAATCGGATGAGTCCAGACTCTATCGAAGCCTCAAGAGGATTTAGACCTTCTTTGACTCTCTGATTAGCAAAAGTGATGAGAAGTATACTATTTGATGTAATAACTCCTACAGACATGAGCATACCCATGAGTGAAGGAACATTAAAAGTGGTATGACTTAAAAGCAACATCCATAAGACACCGCATCCTCCAATAGGCAGCCCAGTAAGAATAATGAAAGGTTCTCTCCATGACTGGAAATTAACCACCATCAAAAGATAAACGAGTATTATGGCAAAAATAATTCCAAATCCTAGCTGCTGAAAAGCGCTGTTCATGCTTGTCAGTTGTCCAGTTAAGTTGATTCGATAGAGAGGAGGAAGTTTTTTCCTAATGGGCTCGAGTTTTTTTTCTATAGCGGAAGCGACTGACCCTAAATCTGTATCCTGGATATTACAAAGGATATCGAAAACAGGTTTCATAGTTGAATGGCTGACCATAGCTGGTTCTTTTGTATGAGTCAACTTGGCGACATTAGCTAAGAGCTCGGAATTTAAGACGTTGCCAAGAAGGGTTTGCGTTGATTCGACTGGAGGAGAAGTTCCCACCAAAAAAGGGGTAGTGATGGAGGTTAAAGGAAAATTCAATAAATCGTTGACAGAGTTAATCTTAATTTGTGGGCTGAAAGCAAGCAATGGATAATTAATTGTCGTTTTGGGATCTGGCCAGTAAGTAGGCTTGACCATATAACTTGTTGAAAGTTGATTTAACACATTATTAGCGATATGAATTTGAAAAAGACCCATCTCAACAGCTTTGACTTTATCCACTTCAAGATGAAGGGTGGGATAATCTATCCGTTGATGGATATGAGCGTCTACAATTCCAGGGATCCCCTTGATTTTGGAAAGAGATTCCGTAGCAAATTGCCAGGCAATCTTATCGTCAGTACCAATCACTTGAATGTCGATAGGTGCAGGAGTACCGAAGTTAAGAACTTGATTAACCATGTCTGCGGGTTGAAAAAAGAAAGTACAATCAGGAAATTCTTTTCTTAAAGTTGTTCTGATTTTTTTCATGTAGAATTCAGTAGGGCGGTGTTTTTCCTTTAAATTGATCATGATTTCCCCATCGAAAGAGGCTTGGTTCATGGAATCGGACATGGCAAGAGTGGCCATAAAATAGATGGGTAAGCCCATGTTATCCACAATGGTTTCGAGTTCAGTAGGGGGGATTATTTTTTTTATGGTCGCTTCGATTCGGGAAAAGTACTCCTCCGTTTTTTCAAGACGGGTTCCCGTAGGAGTGTACACATGCAAGCGCATGATTCCCGCATCGACTGTTGGGAAGAAATCCCTTCCAATAAAGGGAAGGATTAATAGGCTTCCTAAGATGAACAAAAGCACCCCACTATAAAATTTCTTTCTGTTGTTTAAAACAACCCTCAAGGTGTTAACATAGGAATGACGAAATCTTTCAAAGTTTCGATAAAAGGAACTCTGGAAGGGATAAAAAAAGGAGAAAAGCTTATCGATCCAGCTTTCTTTATGTTCTTGAGATTCCAATAAAAGAACCATTGTGGGGACAAGAGACCGTGATAATACATAAGAAAAAAGCAGAGCAAGAACAACGGCAAGAGCCATGGGTATAAAAAGGTATTTCGGTGGACCTTCTAGAAATATGACAGAAGTAAAGACTATAGAAATCGATAGTGTGGCAACGAGTGCTGGAAGAGCTATCTGTTGAGAGCCATCCATTATTGATTGCAAATTGGGTTTCCCTAACTCCTTATTTCTATGAATATTTTCGATAGCTACTGTTGCATCATCAACAAGTATGCCTACTGCTAGAGCAAGACCCCCAAGCGTCATCAAATTCAAGGTGTGGCCCAAGAGTTTAAGCAGAAATAAAGCGGTTAATATGCAAAGGGGAATTGAAGTGAGAACGATAAAAGTGCTTCTTGGGCTTCTTAGAAACAAAAGGATCATTAGTCCTGTAAGAAAGGCAGCTGTGCCAGCCTCAGAGACTACCCCTTTTATGGCTGCACGAACAAATACGGATTGATCGAAGAGTTCTTGAATTTTTTTGTCTGGGTTTGCTTTACGTATTTCGGGCAGGAGCGCTTTAATTTGATCAACAATTTGAATGGTCGAAGCTCCCATTGTTTTGAGTGTGGTCATGAGAATACCACGAACTCCATTTAATCTGACAACATTGACTTGAGGAACCCCTCCATCGTGCACTGTGCCAACATCCCGAAAATAAATTACCCGATCGTTGATATTTTTTCGCACATAAGCGAAGCTAGGATCATATACCCTTTTTATCGGAAAATCATTAATTTCAAAAAGGTTCTTTGGCACATTGTTCAAGGTTACAAAATAATCCCGATCCCCAATTTTTATATCCCCTGAAGGATAATTGAGCACTTGCCCATCAAGTGCATTCAATGCATCTTGGGCTGAAACTCCCCTAGCAAGGAGTTGATTGGGATCCAAATCTACGGTCATCCACCTAACTATTCCCCCCCATGGGGGAGGAAACATTGTCCCTTTAACCGACAATAGATCGCGGCGCAGTTGCCAGATGGTATAATCATAAAGAGCAGGTTCAGAAAGAGAAAAACTGGAAACAGCAATTTGTAAAACAGGAACAGATGAGGCATTAAACTTAAATATAAGAGGTGGGGTTGTCCCAGGAGGCATTCTTTTTATGATAGGTTGAAGAACGGCTGTGATTTCTGCAACTGCCATGGAAATATCTACGTAAGGTTGAAAATAAACTTTACTGACTGAAAAACCGAAATAAACATTTGAGTCTATCCGTTTTACACCATCGACAAAATTTGCAATCTGATAATCGCTAAATGTGGTTATGTAATTGGTCATATCAGTTGGAACTAGTCCCAGATATTGCCAAGTCACTACAACAACGGGAATATCAATTTCAGGAAATATATCGGTAGGGGTCGTTTTAATGCTAAAGAAACCGAGGAAAAAAATCAGAATGACCAATACGCCGATAGTATAAGTTTTTTTTAAGGCTAATTTGACCAACCACATAACTTTTGTCGGGAAAGCGGATTTTTAGTTTAAAAAAAAATAATTTATTAATTAAAATTATGTAAAAGAAAATGTTTAATGGTCAAATTAGTTTGATTCTATTATTTAATATTTTTGTTCTTTTTGAACTGACAAGTTGTGCTCCTTTTACGAACGTTAGAATGGAGAGTGTAAAAAAGCAGCCCACTTTTTTAGAACTCCTGGCAAAGCCGCAGAAATACAAAGGCCAGGAGGTTTGGCTTGGAGGAACGGTTGCGGCTTTGAATAAAAAAGGACAAAAAACCCTTATGGAAGTTATTGAACTTCCCTTAGATGATAATGGAAGGCCTCAGATCGATTATCCGTCAGGTGGAAAATTTATAGCCGAAGTATCACAGCAGATTGATCCCGATTTATTTACAATTGGGACACCTCTGACAATGATTGGAAATGTGATGGGAAAAGCTCCAGGACTACTTCCTGAAGGAGGGATTTTGTTACCCCTCATCCGGGTTAAAAGAATTATGCCATGGAAAGAAAAAATGTCTTATGGGAAAAATTCTTCGAATTGGTTTGATCAGCCTGAAGGAAATCTCCATGCATGGGGATGGGGTCCAGGATTGTACTGGTGGTAAATAAACATCTATTGTCGATCATTATTAGAAAAGATATAATAAAAGGGTTATTCCAAAATCTGTGGGTCATTGTAATTGCTCCTTTAAAATTTTAAAGAGGAGGATCTGATGCTTGGTTTTAATTACTCCCTTTTATATCCAGTTGCTCGGTTTGGTCTTATACTCTTGGCTTTTGCTCTTTTGTATTTTTTAAGTAGGCCTTTTAGTCGTTGGATAGAAAAAAAACTGAAAATAGAAGATGTAAGCAAGCCCCTAAACCTTTTAAAAGTGCTCTTTAGCAGCTTTTGGGTGCCCTTTTGGATAGCTTTTCTCTTTTCCCTTTCTATTATAGGAGCCATATTTTTAACTCTATTTGTAGAAGAAAAGTTTTCTCTAACCCTTTCTTTTATAGAGCTTTTCTGGGGGTTATCCATTGTCTGGTATGTTGCTTTTTTTGTTTTTTTATTCCGCCTTTCTAAGGCTAATTTAGCATTTGTCAAAAACAAGTTTGGGAACGATCAGCAGTTTTGGAACATCATCATTGGTCGACTTGCTCGAGTAATCTATGTGGTTATTCCTGTCATTGGTGTTGCCGGAGCGATAGAAATTTATCCTTTTCATTCTGAAATACGTAGAGTGCTTAATAAAATTCTTGAAATTTTGCTTATCGTTCTTTTGTCTTATGTCTTTTTCGAATTGGTGTCGGTTTCTGGAGAATTTATCATCTATAGATGGCGGAAAGCGGAAAACGATTTTACCCGAAGAAAGGTATATACTCAGGTTAAAGTTATCGAAAGAATACTCTATTTTTTTATCATTCTTTTTGCCGTCTCTTCGATATTAATGTTGTTTCCTGAAGTAAAACATATCGGGGCCAGTATGCTTGCTTCAGCTGGGGTTTTGGGCATCATTGTGGGTTTTGCTGCCCAGCATATATTTTCAAATATATTTGCTGGGATTCAACTGGCGATCACTCAGCCTATTAGGCTTGGCGATGTTGTGGTTGTCCAGGGATATTGGGGAACCATTGAAGAGATCACTTTGACCTATGTTGTGGTGCATATATGGGATCACCGCCGGTTGGTTTTACCTATTAGCTATTTTACTTCTAATCTTTTTGAAAATTGGACAAGGCATTCTTCTGAGCTTTTGGGAACAGTGCATATTTATGTCGATTATTCTATTCCTGTTGATTTTTTACGAGCCCATCTTAAGCAAATTCTTTCCGATTGTCCTCTTTGGGATAAGAAAGTAGCCGTGATTCAGGTTACCCATGCGACGGATAAGGCAATGGAGCTTCGGTGTCTTGTGAGTGCGGAAAACTCATCAAAACTTTGGGATCTTCGCTGTTTTGTCCGAGAAAAAATAATCGATTACCTTAGGCAAAACTATCCTCAAAGTTTACCCAAATACAGACTTGATTTTGTTAACGAAAAGGGCTTTAAGGAAAGCTCTTTATCTGCTTTATCTAAAGATTAAAAGCTTGAAATAAAAGCTTCAAGTTGTTTTTAAAGCTTTGCGTGAAAAATGCAGAAGAAAAGAATTGCAAAAAGAGGGAACAAGAGTTGATAGCTAACCAAGCTATTCCTAAGCCAAGGGCAAGGGAGGAAATTCATCGAGTAGTCACATTGCTCATAGAAAAATTAAACTTACCCCTAGGTTCAAAGGTTCTCGATGTTCCTATGGGGCCAGGCTCATTGAGTGTTTTTCTGCATCGCAATGGATATAAAGTTTATGGAGCGGACATCGATTTGAATCAATCTGCAACAATCGATCCTGCTATTGTTCGCAAGAGAGCCGATTTAAATCAATCTATTCCTTTTGAAGACGATTTTTTTGAGTTGGTTGTTTCTCTGGAAGGCATTGAGCATCTTGAAAATCCCTTTCAGTTTATCAGGGAAATTGCCAGGGTCCTGCGTAAGGGAGGCTATTTCATTCTTTCTACTCCAAATATTTGTAACCTTGAAGAGAGACTTAATTTTCTTTTCCGAGGTTGTTTTTATCGGTTTATTCCTCCAGAGGAGTTTAAAAAAAATGGAACCGGTTTTGATCATCAGAATCTGATGACTTGGGTCGAAATGAAACAAATTCTCCAATGGAATGGACTGGAACCTCTTTTTCTGGAAAAGGACAAGATCAAGTGGAGACAGATTTTTTTTCTTTGGCCCATCGCCCTTCTTGTCTGGCTATATGGCAAGTTTCAACCACTTTCCAGAAGAAAAAAATATTGCATGGATGACAACGAGTCTTTTCCCGTTATTTTTGGTGGAAGCAGTTTGATTATCGTTTCGAGAAAGGCCACCGAGGATTGAACATGAGTACATATGCCATTTACCATGCTGTCATCGAGAAAATTAAAAAAAAGGAACCTTTGACAGCTCAAACAAGGCTTTTAGATATTGGCAGTGGCAAAGGAGAGCTTATTCGGCAAGTAAGGGAAAAATGGAATCTGTTGACTTTTGCCTGTGATTATACGGACAAACTGATGGAGATTAGCGATCAGAAAGTAGAGGTAGTTGATCTTAATACAGGATCTTTACCTTATGCCGATAATTCTTTTGATATTGTCACCTGTACAGAAGTCATTGAGCACCTTGAAAATTACCGGGGTCTTTTTCGGGAAATCTATAGGGTATTAAAACCCCAAGGGTTGGTTATTTTATCCACTCCAAATCTACTGAACATCAAGTCTAGGCTCCGTTTTTTTTCTTTTGGGTTTTGGAATCTCTTTGGTCCCCTTCCTTTTGACCGGGTTCAGAGAGAAGACACCGATGGGCATATAAGCCCCATCCATTTTTTCTATATGGTTCATGGATTACACGAAGTGGGATTTTCTCACATAGAAATTTCTACCGATAAGTATCAACGATCTTCGATTTTGGCCCTCAGTTTGTTTTATCTGCCGATCAAATTTTTGGCTGCTCTCTCTTTTTTTAAGGAGAAGTCAAAGTACCAAACCATTCAAAAAGAGAATCTTCCTTACGTTAAACTCATCAATTCTCTTGATCTGATGCTTGGACGGACTGTTATTGCTACGGGTCTAAAACTATAGCCCTTGGACAAGAATATGGAACCCTTGCAGCTGGCGGTAGTCTCTATGGAATACGGGTTTGAAGGGGGAGCTGAAAAGTTTGTTTGGGAGATAACCGAAAGGATTAGTCATATTCCTTGGATAAGGGTTCATCTTTTAGCATCCCGGTGGAAAGAAGTCGGCCCTCAAATTGTTTGTCATAAAGTTCCCCTTGTGAGATTAAATCGGTATACGACTCGACTTTCTTTTTGCTGGAACGCTTACAACCTGATTCAGAAAGCCAATTTTGATCTTGTGCATAGCCATGATCTCGTCATGAATAGTGACGTTATTACCTTTGGTGTGCCTCATCTGTTTTGGGTAAAGGAAATACAAAAAAAAAGAACTTTATCTCTCTATAATCGGTTGATGTGTTTTCTTGAAAAAAAAACCCTTTATTCTCGAAATCTTTCTTGGATTTTGCCCAATTCAACACGTGCTCAAAAAGCTTTTGAACGGTATTATCCAGATCTTATCTCTAAAGTTAAGGTTCTAAATCCTGGTGTAGCCCCAGAGAGATTTATGGGTATGGATGATAAAGAGAAATGCAGAAAAAAAATATTAGATCAATTTGGATGGAATGATAGTGATCTTATCGGGATTTTTGTGGGTAATAATTGGAGGCTCAAAGGATTACTTCAAATTTGTCATGGGATTGCTGAGGCAAAAAGATGGGGAATGACGGTTAATCTTCTTGTCTTGGGGAGGGGAAATCCTGACGAGATAAGGTTATTTTTAAAGTCAAAAGGCATAGAAAATCAGGTTGGATTCATTGGTTTAATTTCTGAAGGGATTGAACAATTTTATAAGGCTGCAGATTTTCTTATCCTTCTTTCTCAATTTGAAAGCTTTGGCATGGTTGTTCTGGAAGCGATGGCCTCGGCTTTACCAGTGATCTTGTCAGCTGATGTGGGAGCATGGGATGTTGCGAAAGAAGGAGAGAATGCGCTAAAAATAGAAAATCCAGATGACCCAAAGGCTTTGGCAGCCGCATACAATCAGCTTGCACAGCCTGGGTTCAGAAGGCAACTCAGCTATAATGCGCTTGAAACTGCAAAAAAAAATGATTGGCAAAAAGCATTGAATGAAACTTTAAAGGTCTATTTTGCGGTTTTAGAAAAAAAGAACATTTTGCAGAAAGTTAAGGGAAAGGGAGATTGGCTAGATTAAATGGAGAACCGAGAAAAAGCAGAGAATTGTTCTTCAAGGTTTAAAAGGGCTTCAATAATCCCAAGAGAAGCCTCTTTGTTTGCTATGTAGCCTCCTTGAATGGCCACTTTTTCTTTTACTTCTTCTATGGCATTTGCTGGGCAAGCAAGGTAAGAAGCAATCTCTAGGTCGAGCATGGGAAGATCATTAAAGTGATCGCCGCATACCATGGAGTTTTGAGGGTTAATGTCTAAAAGGGACTGAATCTGTTTGAGAGCAGAACCTTTGTGGAAATTTTTGTGGGCAAACCGGAAATATACAAAATTCCGGTGGTAGGTAAGGGAAGGATAGTTTCGAAGTTTCTGATCAATATAAAAAGCAATCTGATCAGCTTCTTCTGAGCTTGAAGCTTCGATCTCTACGGGTGAGCAGGATGAACCATGGATTTTGGCTCCTGTATATTTGTTTAAATAACAGCTAAGCTCATCGAAAAAAAATCCCATTGAATCAAATAAAACAGCCTGCAGTGTCCTACAAGAAGAGTTCCATTCCTCTAGAGGATAAATATCGAAGTCATTAACCTTGTACACTTCTTTTTCATACAGTACAACCCAATCTGGACAAAAGGGGATTCGAAGCCTTTGCAATTCTCCAAGAAGACTCTCCCAGCTTCTTCCCGTATTAATGACCCATATGAAATTGTTCTTGATTTTTTTCTTGAGCAACAGATCGTAAAATTCATCTGCAATCTTTCTTTCCTTATCGACAGAAAGAAGAGTACCATCAAAATCGGTGCAAAAGAGAAACGGGGATAGCAATTTTAGAATCAGTTGTTGTTAAGGGTCTAATCTATAATATTTATTTGATTTTCTTTGCCAAATAAAAAAAGGAGATTGGTCATTCTTGAGAAAAGAACATAGGAATAAAGAGCTATCATCCTTGATCATCAAAAATGCGATAAATCTACTTTTTGATTATATTTTTTAAAAAAAACATTGATCTTCTATAATTAGTTAGAATACAAGCACTTCTTAAATTCAAAATTGTCACAATATCTCCATAAAGTTGTCATAATAAATTCACAAAAAGTTAAATGATTTTATGGTATTTTTCTTTAAACTGCATAACACGATTATCAAAACAAAGTCTACATTCTTTAGTTGAGAAGGGATGGGATTTTTCGATGATTTTAACAGAATAGGAAAGAGGTTTTTATATGATTGAGTTTTTTTTCAAGGGTGGACCAGTGATGTGGCCTATTTTAATCCTTGGTTTGGTCACACTGGCTGCTTTGTTAGAAAAAGCTATTTTTTTAATTTCTGAACAGAGTATACGTAACCCCAAGCTGGTTCAAAAAATTTTGGAGTTGGCTGAAAAGGGGATGTATGAGGAAGCGATAGCTGTTGGAGAAAAATCAAAGTATAATGTAGCTCAAGTGATTGTTGAAGGTCTTAGACATCGAAATAGTATGCCTGTGGATGCCATGATAGAGGCAGCCAGTGCCCAGATAGAAAAATATTCTCGCGGCTTGGTTGTTTTAGATACGGCGGTGACCCTTGGACCTCTTCTAGGCTTATTAGGAACAGTAACCGGAATGATGCATGCCTTTAGTATCGTGGGTACAGGAGAGATTGCTGGAAAACAAGCCGCAATCACGGGAGGGGTAGCCGAATCATTAATCGCGGTAAGTTTTGGTTTAGCCATAGCGATCTTAGCCATAATTCCTTTGAATTTTTTCAATGCCCGAGCAGAAAAAGTCAGAAGGGAGTTAGAAGGTTATTGTACGAGGCTTGAGTTGATATTGAAAAAGGCACCGAAGAAAAGCAGCAACAGGATGGATGTAGAAATGACTCATTAAAGAGCAATCAATTGGGGGAGTTTTGATTTATGAGAATGCGTATCCAGACAGAAAAACATCGACCTCGGTTAGAGATCATTCCGTTTATCGACGTCATGTTTTTTCTTTTGGCAACCTTTATGATCGTCTCTTTGACGATGTTAAAAAACGAGTCTATCCAAATAAAATTGCCTAAAAGTACCACTGCTGTAAGTCAAACTCCTCCCGATCAGATCACCGTAAAGGTACTGGAGGATGGAAATTATCTTTTTGATAAAGAAAAAGTTCTTTCTGAAGCTCTAACTGCAAAACTAAACCAAATAAAATCATCTAACGCCGATCCCAAGATTTTTGTAACAGGTGAACCTAACGCCTGTTTCGAATTAGTTGTAAAAATTATCGATGAGGCTCGCAAAATTGGAATAAACAAAATTGCTATTCAGACAACCAAGCCTCAACAACCACAAACTCAAAAAAGCGGGTTAGCCAATGGAACGTAACGATTATATTGGATATTTCATTTCAATTCTGATTCATGCTACTCTTCTTTTTGTTGTAGGGTACTTCTTTATTCAAAAAGTTGAATATGGGATTAGTGTGGGAGAGAGTAGTGTCGATGTTGACCTTATCAATACTCCTGAGGTTCCTGTCCCTCCTGAACCGGTTCCTCCTCCGCCTGTTCATGAGGAAATGGCTCTTCCTCAGGAAGCCCCAAAACCTATAGTCCAGCCACCACCAAAACCCAAGGCTATAAAACCCAAAGGGTTGCCTTCTACTACACCTCGACCTGCTGCTGGAAAGATGACCATGCCAGGATATTTAAGAAACCCAGCCCCAGTTTACCCTGCGGCAGCTAAAGCAGCTGGACATCAAGGATTGGTAATTTTACGAGTTCATGTTTCTTCGAATGGATACCCCACATCGGTCACGATTGGGAAATCCTCAGGTTATCCTGAATTAGATCAGGCTGCTGAAACTACGGTCAGAAAATATTGGAGGTTCAAACCCCCGACCATGTTAGGTATGCCTATAGATGTGGATGTTGACGTCCCCATCCGGTTTAAGATTAATTCCTAGTGTCGGCATAGTTTTTAAATCTTACGCTTTATTCAAGGCACTGAAAGTTGTATTTTTAGTGTTGTTTTCTTTTTCTTTTCTAGGAAAGTATCCTTTATATGGATTTTCCCAACCTGAAGGATTTTCTTTTCTTTTCATCCCAGGCTAACGTCATACCTGTGGTCAGGGAGATCATTGCTGATCTGGATACTCCTGTATCAGCCTATCTAAAGATTTCTCTTTCTTCACCTTATTCATTTCTTTTGGAATCAGCGGATCGAGGAAAGTTTGGAAGATATTCCTATCTAGGTGCGGATCCTTATTTCTTAATTAGCGCCTATGGTCGAAAGATCACCCTAAAATATCGTAATGGGAAAAAAGAGGAGTATTGGACGGATTCCCATCCGCTGGATGAATTAAAGAAAAAGATGGAGAATTATCGTACGATGCCTTTAGCACAACTTCCTGATTTTTCTGGGGGATGTGTTGGATATCTGGGATACGAAATGGTCCATTTTTTTGAGCCTTCTGTCCCCAGAGCGAGTAGAGATGATCTCAACGTTCCAGATCTCTGTTTTCTTTTGGCTGATACATTAATTATTTTTGATCATCAAGAAAGAAAAATGTTCTTGGTGGCTAATGCCATTATTGAAGATAACCCTTTTGAAGCCTACAAAGAAGCTAAACGCAAATTAGATGATCTTCAACGAGCTCTTTCTCAACCTTTTTATCATCCCCTTTTTTTAAATCAGCACAAAAGCGTAGATATCAGTCCGCAAGTCAATATGACCAAGGAAGAATACATAGTGATGACTGAAAAAATGCAGGAATATATTAGGGCGGGTGATATTTTCCAGGTTGTTCCTTCTCAAAGATGGCAAGTCCGTTGTGAAAAAAATCCTATCGATGTTTATAGAGCCCTGAGATTAATCAATCCTTCTCCTTATATGTTCTGTTTGAAATTAGGAGATTTTTCTTTGGTAGGTTCTTCCCCAGAGGTGCATGTGAGGTATGATAAGGGCAGAGTTTATGTCAGGCCTATTGCAGGAACAAGGCCTAGGGATCAATCCTCTCCGGAGGAAGAGGAAAAGATTATTGAGGAGTTAAAGAATGATCCTAAGGAAAAAGCCGAGCATATTATGCTTGTAGACCTGGCTAGAAATGACATTGGAAGGGTATGTTCTTTTAACACAGTCACGGTAAAGGAATTGATGGTCATAGAAAAATACAGTCATGTTATCCATTTGGTTTCTTCTGTTGAAGGGATTGTACGTGAGGGGATAACTCCATTCGATGTCCTTGAGGCTACTTTTCCTGCAGGAACCGTAACGGGTGCACCTAAAGTAAGGGCGATGCAGATTATCGCTCAACTTGAGCCCACTTGTAGAGGTCCCTATGCGGGAGTTGTGGGTTGTTTGAGTTTTTCGGGCTATTTGGATAGTTGCATAGCGATTAGAACTATTCTTATCAAAGAAGGGATTGCTTATCTTCAAGCCGGAGGGGGATTGGTAGCGGATAGTACTCCTCTGGGAGAATATCTTGAATCATCGAATAAAGCAAAAGCGGGTTTGAAAGCTCTTGCTATGGTAGAATCTTTCTTATAAGATAATCTTTTGGAAGCCTTATTCTTTTATGCTTCTTGTCATCGATAACTATGATTCTTTCACCTATAACCTTGTTCAATATTTTGGGGAGCTGGGTATAGAACCCACAGTTTTTAGGAACGATCAGATCAGCGTCGATGAGGTTGTTAAACTTTCCCCTGATTTTATTGTCATATCTCCTGGTCCCAAAGGGCCGGATGATGCGGGTATTTCTTGTGAACTGATCCATCGGTTAGGCCCTTTTGTTCCCATTCTAGGCGTTTGTCTTGGACATCAATGTATAGGTCAGATTTATGGAGCAAAAGTGGTTAGGGCAAGAAGGTTAATGCATGGGAAAACTTCTCCCATTTATCATAATGGAGAAGATCTGTTTGTTGGTTTGCCTAATCCTTTTGAGGCAACTCGGTATCATTCACTGATTGTTGAAAGGGATAGCATTCCTTCTTGTCTTAAAATTACTGCTTGGACAGAGGAAAATGAAGTAATGGGGCTTGCTCATACGCAGAATCCCGTTTTTGGGGTACAGTTTCATCCTGAATCTATATTGACCAAGGAAGGAAAAAGGCTTTTAAAAAATTTTCTGTCTCTTAAAGAACGAGTTTTTTAATCTTTTACCCGATAAAACCATGGATTTTCTTCTTTCTGATCCTACTTTTTCGATGGCTTGTAAACAATTTGATCGAGTAGCCCAATTTTTGGATCTTCCTGAAAAAACTCAAAAGATCATTAAATGGCCTCAAAGATCGCTTTCCGTGACTTTTCCTGTGAAAATGGATGATGGAAAAATAAAGATGTTTTCAGGCTATCGGGTTCAACATCATCTCGCTTTAGGACCGACTAAAGGGGGGATCAGATTTGATCCGGATGTAACTTTGGGAGAGATATCGGCTTTGGCTATGTGGATGAGCTGGAAATGCGCTTTAGTCGGATTGCCTTTTGGAGGAGCTAAAGGGGGTGTATGTTGCAACCCTATGGAAATGAGTAAAAAGGAACTTGAAGGATTGACCCGAAGATATACGCAAGAGTTGATCCCTTTTATTGGGCCGCAAAAAGATATTCCTGCACCAGACATAGGGACAAACGAGCAGATCATGGCTTGGATGATGGATACCTATTCCATGCAGGTTGGCTATCCTGTGCCTGTGGTGGTTACGGGAAAACCAGTGACTATTGGGGGATCTTTGGGAAGGAGAGAAGCAACGGGTAGGGGAGTCGCTTTTCTTGTCAAAAAAGCGATCGAGTTTTTAAAAATATCCGGTCCGCTGCGAATTATTGTGCAAGGTTTTGGCAATGTAGGAAGTGTATGTGCATATCAACTTGTCAAAGAAGGAGCTATACTTGTGGGGGTTTCAGATCTAACAGGGGCTCTTTATAATCCTAAGGGAATTGATTACTTGCGCCTGGTTGCCTATAAAGAAAAAACAGGGAAATTAGCTGGTTTTTCTGGAGCAGATGAAATGGATGGGGTTGAGTTGCTTTGCCAACATTGCGATGTTTTGATTCCCGCAGCTAAAGAAAGAGTGATTACTGAGGGTATTGCTGAAAAATTGCGGTGTCGGATCCTTGCTGAAGGGGCAAATGGTCCTACAACACCTGAAGCTGACAGTATTCTAGAACAGAGGGATGATATATTCATTATTCCTGATATTTTATGCAATTCAGGTGGAGTTATTGTGAGTTACTTTGAATGGGTACAAGATATGCAAAGTTATTTTTGGTCAGAAGCCGAAGTTTTCAATGCTCTATGTCGTATTTTATCTGGGGCATTAAATTCTGTAATGAAATTTTCTCATCAAAAAAAGGTATCTACAAGAATTGCAGCTCTTTCATTAGGTATTAAAAAGGTAGCTGAGGCAAAAGAGATGCGGGGGATATTCCCCTGAACGGGAAGGAGTAAACATTCAAGAGTTTTTTCTTATTTTTATTTGATCTTTTAACTAACTCTTTTCGATTGTATGCCTTTTTCTCATTAAAATTGTTCATCAATCTGAAATGTGCAAAAAGAGTAAAATAACATTATTCAGTTTCCTTTTGGTTGTATCATTATTGGCTCAAAGTCTATTTGGCTTTAGCGGTTTAGTGCAATCTGAAAGCAGTTCATCAATACTTGTTAAACCTGCTGGTGTAGAAAAAGAAAATCCTTCTCCTCAGCCGGCTGAACCCATTTTACGAGGCGCATTGGTAAAATTAACAGATTTTGGCTCAGACGATGTGGGTTATCTCTCAATTCCTGACCAGGAACCAAAGGGTGGAGTTGTTCTTGTTCCAGGAAAATGGGGAATGAGTCAAGGCATTAAATTTCTTGCCGATCGGTTTTCCAAGGAAGGTTACGTGGCTCTGGCTGTGGACCTTTTCAATGGAATAGTTCCTAAAGATAGCTCCTATGCGGCCGATCTTAGCCGATTTGTTAGGGAAGATTCAGCCCTAGGAGTGATATCGGCGGCTGTACGATTTCTTCACGAAAGCCCAAGGTTTCATACGGATAAGGTAGGGATAGTGGGATGGGATCTAGGGGGAGAATATACCTTTGAGGCAGCCTTAACCATAAAGGGAATAGAGGCGGCAATTATTTATTATGGAGAAGTGGACACCGAAAAAAAGAAACTGGCAAAGCTGCGGGTTCCTCTTTGTTATTTTTATGCTGAAAAGGATAAAACCATTTCTAAAGAAAAAATAATTCGTTTTGTCAATATGCTTGAAGAAGAAAAAAAGCCGCTCGCTTTTTATAGTTTTGATACCCAGGAAGGATTTGCCGATCCTTCAAGTTCAAATTACGATCCCACTAATGCTGAAGCCGCATGGCATATTTCAATCGATTTTTTGGAAAAGAAATTTAATTCTCCTAAAAAAGAGATGGGACTTTTAGAAAAGATTATTCACAGCAAAGATTAACTGGACTGAGAAATGTTTCCGGAGCCTCACACTTGGAGTTTAGTCATTAATGATCCATTTGATGGAGAATTCAACATGGCTCTTGACGAGGCCTATCTTGGTTTTGTTCCACGACCTTTATTGAGGATCTATAGGTTTGCAGAACCGATGCTCTCTATCGGTTATTTCCAAAAATGGAAAGAGATTATCCAGGACGAACCTTTTGTGCGTCGCTATACGGGTGGGGGTGCCGTTTATCATGGTAAAGATTGTATCTATGCTTTGGTAATCCCCAAAGATCATCATCTGGTTCACTTATCTGCCCAAGAATCGTATTATTCCATTCATAAGGCTCTAGATAGTGGAATGCGTCGGTTAGGTTTCAAAACAGAATTTTATGAAGATGAAAAAAAATATGATGGGAGCTTTTGTTTTTTGAAACCAGTCAAATATGATTTGATGTGGGGAAGCAAAAAAATTGCTGGAGCAGCACAAAGGAGAAATCGGCAAGGACTTCTGCATCAAGGCAGTATCGTTATTCCCGAAGAAATCTCTTTTGAAGATATAGCAGTGGCCATTGTTGAAGGTTTTGAAGAAACATTTAAAGTTGATTTTCATAAGGAAGATATTGATCCATCTGTATGGACTCGGGCGATAGAGCTAGAAGAAAGAAAATATAAAAGCATTGAGTGGAATTATATGCGCTGAGAAAACTCTCACAAGAACTTTTCAATAGGGCTCCATGGCATGTTGAAGGTTTCAGCAACAGCCCTGCAGCTAAGTTCTCCCTTTATAGTATTAATAGCGGTTTTGATTGAAGGGTTATATTGAGCAGCTGCAAGTCCATTATTTGCAAGAAGCTCGATCCAGTAGAAAGTAGCATTTGTTAAGGCAGCTGTTGCTGTTTTGGGAACAGTTGCAGGAATATTCGCTACTGCATAATGGATGACTCCGTCTTTGACAAAAGTAGGATTATCATGGGTAGTCGGTTTATCGACCGTCTCAATACAACCACCTTGATCAATGGATATATCCATGACGGCACTGCCGGGTTTCATTTTTTTGATCATCTGCCGTGTAATCACTTTGGGTGATTTAGCTCCAGGGTTAAGTACAGCTCCTATTAAGAGGTCAAAGGATTGTATCCTTTCTTCAACGGCGTAAGGAGTGGCCATAATCGTTTTAATTCTAGCACCAAAAAGATCATCCAGAAATCGTAGCCTTTTCAGATCACTATCAAATACGGTAACATCAGCTCCTAGTCCCAAAGCCATTTTCATTGCATTGCTCCCAACCGTTCCTCCTCCTACAATAGCTACTCGCGCGGGTTCTACTCCAGGTACCCCTCCTAGAAGAATTCCTGCTCCTCCGTGATTCTTTTCGAGGATCCGAGCTCCATGTTGGATTGCAACCCTGCCGGCAATTTCGCTCATCGGAATCAGAAGAGGTAAACTTCCATCGGGAAGCTGAAGAGTTTCATAGGCAAAAGAAGTGACCTCTTTTTGAAGGAGAATCTCGGTCAGTTGTCGGTTTGCTGCCAGATGCAAGAAAGCAAAAAGCATCATATTCTTCCTAAAATAATGATATTCCTCCTGTAGGGGCTCTTTAACTTTGATGACCAGTTCATTATTCCATGCCTCTTCTGTAGGTACGATCTGTGCACCAGCTCTACAATAATCTTCATTCGTATAGCCGCTGCCTTCTCCGGCATTTTTTTCTATGTATACAGAGTGTCCCAACTCAACAAGGCGTCTTGCTCCTGAAGGGCTAAGGGACACTCTATATTCACCTTGTTTTATTTCTTTAGGAACTCCAATGTGCATAATATCTATCGAGTGGACTGAATAGGGTTGATCAGATTAATTTTATTGTAAAAACTCATATAAAGGTAGATTTCGACAAATGATCGCCTTTAGATAAGGCTATGTCAAAAGGAGTTTTTACTGTACAGTCTTGTGAATGTGTATTAAAGAGATTTTTCTTTAGTTTATGATCGGCATATTAGTAGGAACAAATAGAGTCGGCAGTAAAAGTAGGCTTGTCGCAGCTCAGCTTGTACGGCTGTACGCCAAGCTTGATCAGAAAATAGAGGTGATTGATTTGGGAGCCTTGCCAAAAGAAGCATGGTCAGGAACGGTTTTTAAGAAACTTCCCCTTTCAATTCTACCTATGGTAAGACGAACAGTGGATTGCAAAGGTCTAGTTGTCGTCTATCCTGAATACAATGGCAGTATACCCGGTTCCTTAAAGCATTATATCGATATTCTTCCTTATCCAGAAGCTCTTGCAAGAAAACCGGTTTGTCTGGTGGGTGTGGCTCATGGAGCATTTGGAGCTTTGAGGGCGTCCATGCATCTTGAATCTATTCTCTTTTATAGAAGAGCAGCGATTTATCCTTTTCCTTTGTATTTACCCAAAGTCGATGAACTTCTTGATGGCAGATGTGGTATTAAAAGAGAAGATATCCAAAAGAAAATGCTTGAGCAATCGGTGGGTTTTTTGGAATTTGTGAGAAAAAGTGCTCTTTAAGATCTTCTTTTTGCATTCCTATCCTAAGAAAATTTTTTCTGTCCTAATCATCGGTAGTATTAACCAGATCCCTGTTTTTCTTACTTTTATAGGATGCTGGACTCCAGCTTTAAAGTTGCGAAGGCACTAAATTTTCTTAGATTTTAATTTATAAGTGCAGATTGGCTGTCTTCTTAACATAGTTTTGTAAGGATTGGACTAGAAGAAAACACAACGCATGCGATCTGTTTTCCTCTGCTGTGAAAGTATTTAATCATTGAAAGCTCAAGCCTTATTGAGTCGTTATGTTTTAGCATAGGATTAAATTTTTTTTCGATACGAAGACGAAACACTTTTGGGTTAAACTGAATTTTTTCAAAATTCGATAATCTTTAGTGTTTTCGATTTCAAAACTTTTTTGACATTGACTCCACTTTTAAAAGATGGTAATGATTAAATAAAAAATAAGAAATTGTATAATTTTGTGATTGATTTTGATTTATAATTTTCATGATTTGTAGTAGAAAGTATTTTCTTTTTAATAGCAAATTATCAAGACTGATTATTTCATCAATTTTTTTGGATTTTTCTCATCGATTAAGGTTAAGTTTCTTCTGTTTTCTATCCTATTTGTTTTTTCTAGTCTTTTCTTGTCGGCAATATAAGGATAAGCCCTTTGCCTTCAATTTCTTTTACCCTTATCTCAGCCCATGATTCATTCAGAAATTATTTCTTTTGAGAATGGTCGATTTGTTCATGAACTTTTTGCCAATGAAATAAAAAATGTACGTATCTTAGAAGAACGTTTTGGAGTAAAAGTCACAACAAGGGATGGATGGGTGCGTATTGATGGTGCCCCAGAGGGCGTCCAGAAAACAAAAAAAGTTTTTGATCAGTTGCAAGATGCTTTGGATAAAGGGTTAGAAATTGGCAAGAAGGATATTCATAATGCTATGGAGTTTGTTGAAAAAGAAAATGGGGTTGTTCTCAGTGATTTTCAGAGAGCAAAACTTGAAACTTCTTCCAGGAAACCACCTGTAGTTCCTAAAACTTTGAATCAGAAAAAATATATCCAGGCTATAAAAGAACATGAACTTGTTTTCGGGCTGGGTCCTGCAGGTACTGGAAAAACATTTCTTGCAGTTGCTGCTGCGGTAGCCGCTTTTCGAGCTGACGAAATCAAAAAGATCATCTTGACGCGTCCTGCTGTTGAGGCGGGCGAAGAACTTGGTTTCCTTCCAGGAGAGCTTGAGGATAAAATTTTCCCTTATTTGCGGCCCCTCTATGACGCTTTAGAAGAAATGCTTGATCCAGAGGAGTTAAAAAAAATGATTGATAAGGGGATAATAGAATTAGCTCCTCTTGCCTTCATGAGGGGAAGAACATTAAGTGGCAGTTTTATCATTCTTGACGAAGCTCAAAATACAACCACCGAACAGATGCTTATGTTTTTAACTCGTCTAGGCCAGAGGTCTCGCTGTGTAGTAACTGGAGATCCTACCCAGGTAGACCTTCCAAAGCATAGGAGTTCTGGTCTTTTCGAGGCGATTAACGCATTGAAGTCGGTATCGGGTATATATTTTTGCGAGTTTGGCGAAAAAGATGTCATTAGGCATAAACTTGTAAAAGATATTGTGGAAGCTTATAGAATACATAGGGCAAATTCTAAGAGTAATTTATGAAACCTCTATTGGAGCATCTTTTAGCCAGATTTAAAAGAGTGCAACAAGATAGAAAAAGAAGAATATTTGTTATCCCGAAATGGGAAAATCAACTCGAAACCAACGAGCCCATTCGCATTGCTATTTTTCTCTTTTTTATCTTCTTCTGTATCGTGTTAGGGCTTTTCGCCACTGGCCATGTTACTTATTCTCTGGTTTTCCTTTCCTTAATTTTGACAAGTTGTACAGCCATGGTTTTGAATTTGAGTCTACCTAAGATTTTTTATAGTAACTCAAAGCTTCTTTTGGTTTTTGCTGTGATCGCGATCAACTTATTGATTGCCAAGTCCGTCTATGTATGGTCAATCCATCAACCTGGGCTGGAATCAAGAGCGATCTATTTTTATGTATCGACCGCTGTAGCTCCCTTATTGGTTACGGCCTTGATTAACGTGAATGCGGGAGTTATCGTTGTTGTGCTTTCAAGTGTATTTATTTCCTTACTCGTTAATCCCAGCATACCCCTTTTAGCGAGCAATCTTCTTTCTGGAATTGTTGGGGTTTATTTTATTCAGAGGATCTGCCAAAGAAGAGATATTTTGAAGGCGGGTATCGCTGTTGGGCTTACAAGTCTAGTTTGTGCTGTGGGATTTGGAATAATCAATGGAGGAGATACTGACGTCCTCATTCAGCAAGCTTTTTTGAGCATTGGCATAGGGCTTTTTACAGCGGTACTGATAAACACTCTTTTGCCTCTTCTTGAAGAAATCTTTCAATTGAACACCGATTTTACATGGCTTGAATTATCTGATCTCAACCACACCTTACTCCGGAGGCTTGCTGCTGAAGCTCCGGGAACCTATCATCATAGTTTAATGGTTGCTAATATTGCCGAGGCGGCGGCAAATGCGATAGGTGAAAATGGCAGTCTATGCAGAGTAATGGCCTATTTTCACGATATTGGGAAGGTGATTAACCCTCAATATTTCGTTGAAAATCAGGGAGCCGATAATCCCCATTCCCGTCTAACTCCAGCAATGAGTGCTTTGGTGATTATTTCTCATGTAAAGGATGGAGTCGACCTCGCTTTGGAGCATCATTTGAGACGACCCGTTATTGATGCCATTCAGCAACATCATGGAACTTCTTTAGTCTACTATTTTTACAGAAAAGCTTTGCAGAATATTGAAGATTGTCGAATGGGAGTAAAAATTCTCAATATGGATGAAGGAGATCTGCCTGAAATTGACGAGTCTCGTTTTAGGTATCCAGGTCCCAAGCCTCAAACAAAAGAAATCGGTATTTTAATGCTTGCCGATTCCATTGAAAGTGCTTCGCGATGCTTGGAAAAACCTAGTCTTAAAGACATTGAACAACTTGTCGAAGATATTGTTTCTCAAAAATTGCATGATCATCAGCTTGATGAATGTCCATTGAGCATGAAAGAAATTACTGAAATAAAGAAAAGTTTTGTTTTTTCGTTGAAAACGATATTGCATACGCGCATTCATTATCCCAAGAATACCCAAAACGTTGAAAAATCGAGTGGTGGTGATTCAGAATCTTCAGAAAGAGGTCCTGTTGCCCTTATCCAGTCTAAGGAAGGGATGGAAATTAGCAGTGGAGTTCATTCCTAATCAGCTGCATTTACCTCAAAAAATTTACCTTGTTCTTTTGTCTTCTAAAACAATGGGAGAAATACATGGACTTTTTTTTAATGATCCCAGTCCAACGGATGTTATTAGTTTTGATTATGGTGAAATTTTGATTTGTCCCTTGGTTGCTGAAAGAGAAGCCCATAGCCGGTCTATTCCTGTCCTAAAAGAAGTTCTGCTTTATGGAATTCATGGCATGCTTCATCTTTGTGGGATGGATGATCGTAGAGAAGAAGAACGGAAACAGATGGAGGTGCAGCAGGAGTTCATTCTTAAGTCAATCTGGGAAAAGTTGGGATTTGCTTGATTTCATGGATAAAAGCCCCGGCCATATTGCATCAACCCTAGCGATCGCATATAGAAAATATCCTTTTTCTGAAACAAGCTCGATTATTTACTGGATAAGTCCTATAGGCTGTATAAAAACCCTTGCCAAAGGATCAAGAAGAGCTGGGACAGCTTCTTTTGCTCCAATAGATCTTTTTTATGAATGTGAGATTACTTTTTACATATCAAAAAAAAGCGATCTTTATTTGTTAAAAGAATATCGAATTGTCGATCCCATGCTTGCTTTGAGGAATAATTGGCCGACTTTTCTTTGTTCCAATTATTTCGCGGAATTAATTGCTCAAACAACTGAAGAAAGAACACCTATACCTGAAAGTTTTAACCTTCTTAAGAAAGCCCTTGGTTATATAAAAAAAACAGCTGTGAGTTTAAAGATTGTGGAGCTTTATGAAAAGCGGCTTTTATCAATCCATGGGCTAGAGGGAGGAGCAATAGATAAGCTCTATGCACAGGCCTCTTCGAGTGGAGCTAAAAAATTGTGGGAAACAAGAAAGAGATTAATGGATTGTCTCAAACCCTAAAAATCAAAACCTAAAAGATTGGTTAATCCTTTAAATTTGATCAGAATTATCTTGCTCTTGAGCGTTATTTTCTGGAGCTGCAGAGGAAGGAGTTGATTGGATTTCTTCTTTTGAAGCTAATAGCCTGCAGCGTTGGTAATCGATTTTACCCAAGGGTGTCTTGGGAAGAGAATTAAGAACAAGTACATGCTTGGGGATCCAAAGTCTTGAAAAACCTTGTGATACTAAACACTTTCTTATTTGCCAATTATAAACCTTTCGATTGATTAAAACGGCAAGTGTTTCACCTTTCTTAATGTCTGGAATACCGACGACCGCAATTTCAAAGTCTTCTCCCAATACTTCTTGTAATCCTTTTCTCAATCCTTCTTCGATAGTCCCATGAGGAACCATTTCACCTCCGATTTTAGAAAATCGACTGACCCTATCTTCAATGTATAGAAACCCATCGTTATCCAATGATCCCACATCTCCGCTGACATACCAACCATCTCGAAAGGAAGCGGCTGTCCTGAGCGGGTCATCGAGATAACCACCGAAGATGTTTGCCCCTTTAAAACTTAATATTCCCCGGGCTGAAAGAGTAAGTTCTTTTAGTGTTTCTTGGTCAAATATCCGGATGGATATTCCCGCTGCAAGTTGTCCGACGCTTCCCGGCCTGTTTCTTTGGTTATAGGTAGTTGAGCTCAGTGTCTGGAAAGGATCTATCACATTGGAACTAATGACGGGAGAGGCTTCTGTTGTCCCATATCCTTCACAAACAGGTATTCCAAACTTCGATTCGAAATCTGCTGCAAGTTGTCTTTGTAACTTTTCTGATCCCGTAATGACAATTTTGAGGCTGCGTAGTTTTTCGGGTGGTACTTTTTTAACATACTGACGGAGAAAAGTGGGTGTTGTGATCAGCAGTTCGATCTGATACTGCTCAATGAGGGTGGCTAATTTATCGATTTCTAGAGGATTAACATAGCTGACCGTCAGCGGCCCTCCTAATATCGGCCACCAGAGACAGGTTGTTGAACCGAAACTATGAAAAATAGGAAGGGCTCCCAACAATTTTTTAATCGGAATACTAGAGAGGATGGTTTTGATTTGTGCGATATTGGCCAAAATGTTTTTGTGAGATAACGGGACTCCTTTGGGTTCACCAAAGGAACCACTCGTAAAAAGCAAAATGGCTTCTTTGTTAGCTCCCCTTTTAGGAATGCCCCAGAGAGTGGCCACGGTCTTCGGAGGCAAAAGATCGGCAATAAAAATGTGAAAAAAGAAAGAAAGCTTAGAAAAAGATTTGAGAAAACTTTCCGTTTCAATCGTTCTTTTAGGCCATGGGAAATCTTGAAGTTTTTCCCTCAATATCTTTGCACTAAATAGAGTTTTGACTTTCGATTTCTCAATCGCAATGAGGTTCATTGCGGAACCCGCTGTCATATTAAAATTGACAGGAATCTTTCCCGCAAGAACAACGGCTAAATTGATAATTATTGCTCCTGCACCTATGGGCAACAGTACACCTATTCGAGGCTCGGTTATATTTTTAGAAATCCAAGAAGCAACTCTTAAGGCTATTCCCAGTAAGACTTTTCCTGTAAGGACCTTCTGGGAATGCCCATCGATGAATATGGGATTATTTTTTCTCTGCTTTAGATAATAAATAGCTTGCCAACCGATATTCTCTTCAATTTCGGGCCGTAACAACAGAGCTTGGGAAGAAAGATCATAAAAGCTTTTTCTTAACCAATCCCTCCAATCTTCATGGAGGGTTTTGGGAGCACCTACAATGACCCTACTTGTAGAAGGATAAGAAGAGTCAAGGGGGCTGAAAAAATTATTCCAGAAAGAATCGATCCAGACGGGGATCACCAAGGATTCGATATGTTCAATCATATCGAGAACAAATTGAGGAAAACTTGTAACGTTGCCTTCAGGAAGTTGGGTGAGCCGTAGGATGATACCGACTAAAGTATTCGATCTGAGTTTATCTTGTAGCCACCGGACAGCCTCTTCTTTGTTCGTTTTTTCTAGGAAAAGAAATCCCTTTTCGAGGACCTGTTCCTCTTTTACATCTTTCAGTTCTCCTACAGCGATGATCAGCTGTCTAGAAAGGCTTTTCTCGAATTGCTCCACATCTTGAAGTGTCGCCGTATAAATCAACAATAAAGCCCCTTGAGAGGAGGGGATCCATTCCCTACCGATCCAGTCCATTAGGTCATTCCTTGAAATTGAAGTCAACTCTAAGAGGTCATCAATTTATCCCTCCTCCTAGATAAATTCAATTGCATAATAATCTTTTTCAGAATATTTCTACGGGTGATCGCTTCCCATCTTCAATAGACCTCTGCTTTGCTCTTTCTTTGCCGAGGACCTTTTCGCGAAGCGCATATATTTCATGGTCGATGTGTTGAAACTGCTCTTGGGAATAAGGAAGTGGAGGAGCAAGATGCATTCTAAAATTTTCAACTCTTCGAGCCGCTTGTTCCTTCACCGATTCAGGCAGCGCACTTAAAATAGCGGCAGCTTCCCTAATCAGGTGGAAACGGTGGCAGAGTAAAAGGATATCGACACCGGCTTTCAAGGACAATTCGAGAGTTTCTTTTAAAGAATAATGATTAATGATAGCCCCCATATCGATGTCATCTGAAAGGAGAAGTTTGTCAAAATGCCATTCTTTCCTTATAATATCTATGATTGGAGAGGATAGAGATGCGGGTAGGCCACTTGGGTCTAAATGCAAGTTACGGATGTGGGCGATCATGAAACTGTCACATAAATTTTGAAGGGTTCTAAAGGGAATCCATTCAAAAGCTTCGAGTTCATTTTTCGATTTGAAAGACTGCGGTAATTCAAGATGAGGATCACATGGAGCAAAGCTATATCCAGGGAAATGTTTGCCGCAGCAAAGAATCCCTTGAGATTTTAAACCTTCTATGAATGCTCTAGCAAAGCGACATACCTCTTGAGGGTCTGATGAAAAAGATCTTCCTTTTAAAGAGTTATGTTCCCTCTCGGGAGTATCCATATCAAGAACGGGAGCGAGATTGAAATTAAGACCAAAAAGCCGTAACAATTGAGCAGTCAGTTCCCCGTGTGCTCTGATCAATTCTAAATCCGCTTTTTCTCCAAGTTCTTTTGCACCAGGAGGTTCACTACCAAAAGCTTTTAACCTAGACACCCTTCCTCCTTCTTGATCGATTGTAAAAATAGGCTCATGCCCAACAAGATCTCTTAATTGATCGACAAGATTTCTAAAAGAGAGGGGATTTTCCAAGTTTCTAGAAAAAAAAATGAATCCTGCAGGCTGTACTTCACGAATGACATTAACTTCATCCTTGGAAAGGCCAGTTGCAGGCAGTCCTACGATGAGAAATCTTCCCCCATCGCAGAGCGCATTGTCTGAAGAAAAATATCCGCTCATAACTCTCTTTGTATAGGGCTGTTCCGAAACTTTGTAGCTTATTTTCCTTTACATATCCACGCTAAGTTTAACTGAACTTCAATTTTAGCCAAAGGTTTTTTAAAGCGAAATAGCAATCCTCTGGGAAATACCTTGACCCCTCCTTCAATCATGACAATACTATTAATGCTCTGTAGAGCGAAAGGCAAAAAGGATCAAGGGATGCAGTTGCTTTGGAATGAATCCTCATCGCAGCCATGGAAAATTTGCTTCATTAAGTATTTCTTATATAAAAAGCTTATTTTTGTCGGTTGAAAAACATTAATTCAGTTTTATAAAAGCCATTCCTATTGTCGTGAAGAAACAACTGAAAGCTTATTTTTATGGACATGTTCAGGGTGTAGGCTTTCGAGCAACAACTTGGAGAGTTGCCCAGTTTTATAATATTGATGGCATTGTGCGCAACTTAAGGGATGGAAGAGTAGAGTTGATTGTGGAGGGAGAAGAACAGACTATAAAGGATTTTATTAGAGAACTGACCCATAGCCACATGAAGTCTTATATCTCTCATGTGGATTTTATTTGGGGAGAAGCTGAAGGCAAATATATTCATTTTCATATCGTTCGTTGATGTGCTATGTGTTTATAGAAATGGCGGAAAGAAAAGAATTTTTTTAGTCCATCCCCAGAAGGGGAAAGGCATCACTAAGGATACTTTTTCTACAATGCAAACGACTGAAGCTCTTGATTCATTCTATGAGACATACATTATCCATCTTAGTTGCTAACCGGTTTGGGGTTCTGACAAGGATCGCCGAGCTTTTTAGCGGGCGAGGTTTTAATATTGATACTCTTAATGTGGGGCCAACGCATGACGAATCCATTTCACGAATGACAATAGTCGTCAAAGGTGACGATCAGGTTCTGGACCAAGTAACCAAGCAGTTAAACAAGCTTATTGATGTCTTGGCGGTTCAGGATTTCAGGGATGGAGAATATATAGATAGAGAACTTGTGTTGGTTAAAGTGGCAACGGGAAACAAAAGCCGAGCTGAACTTATGCAAATATGTGATATTTTCCGTGCGAAAATTGTGGATGTAGAGCCCAAAAATATGACTATCGAAGTAACAGGCGATGAAAGCAAGATTTCAAAATTTATTTTTCTTATGCAGGATTTTGGAATAATTGATTTGAGTAGAACAGGTAAAATCGCCTTGCCAAGAATTTAGAAAACAGGGATAGCGGGTAGAACAAAACAAGTTTTTCATGCTGACTCAAAGAAAGGGGTTGACAAAGTAAGATAAACACCGAGGCTTTTTATTATTTATCATCACTTTGGAGAGAACAAAATGACTAAAACCGTATTCCTTGATCAAGATGCTGATTTGTCCTTTCTTAAGGATAAGACGATTGGAGTGATTGGGTTTGGTTCGCAAGGACATGCCCATGCTTTGAATTTAAAAGAGAGTGGGCTGAATGTCGTCATTGGTCTTTACCCACAGAGTAAATCTATAGAAGTGGCTAGAAAATATGGTTTTGAGATTTTAACTAATGATGAGCTGGCAAAGAAAGCTGATATTCTTTTTTTTGCTGCACCGGATCTGGCCATTCCTGAAATTTACCTGACCCATATTGTCCCCAATCTTTCTGCAGGAAAGATTCTTGTTTTTGCCCATGGTTTCGTTATTCATTACAAGCTTGTTGTTCCTCCGCCTGATGTAGACGTTATTCTTGTGGCTCCAAAAGGTCCTGGTCATATTGTCAGGAGGGAATATGTCCAGGGAAGAGGGGTTCCTTCATTGATCGCAGTTTTTCAGGATAAGAGCGGGAAGGCAAAAGATATCGCTTTGGCGTGGGCAAAGGGTATAGGTTCAACTCGAGTGGGTGTCATTGAGACGACTTTCAGGGAAGAAACGGAGACGGATCTTTTCGGTGAACAGGCTGTTTTGTGCGGTGGACTCACATCTTTGATTACTGCTGGCTTTGAAACATTAGTAAGCAGTGGATACTCTCCTGAAATGGCTTATTTCGAATGTCTTCATGAAATGAAACTGATTGTTGATTTAATCTATGAGTCGGGAATATCTGGAATGAGGTTTTCCATATCGGAAACCGCCAAATGGGGAGATCTGACTGTGGGTCCTAAAATCATTGATGGTCATGTTAGAGAGAGTATGAAAAAGGTTCTAGAAGATATTCAAAACGGACAATTTGCTCAGCAATGGATTGAAGAAGTCAAAGCGGGTAAACCGAATTACAAGAAATTACTTGAGGAAGGGGCTGCGCATCAAATTGAAAAAGTGGGTGCAGAAATCCGCGCCCTTTTCCCTTGGCTTAAGAAAAGGAATCTTCAAGGTGTACAAGCTGCTTATGAAAGCTGCTAAAGGACCAGTAAACAATTGGAAATGACGCAAAATCGGCTTATTATCTTTGATACCACCTTAAGGGATGGTGAACAATGCCCAGGAGCCAGTATGACTTCCAGGCAGAAACTGGAAGTAGCCAAGCAATTAGCGCGGCTGGGTGTCGATGTGATTGAGGCAGGGTTCCCGGTTATAAGCCAGGGCGACTTCGAATCGGTGCGTGAAATTGCAACCCAGGTCAAAGGACCCAAGATTTGTGGCCTTGCTAGGTGTTTGCCTAAGGATATAGAAGCTGCAGCTTCAGCATTGGAAGCTGCAGGAGAAGCAGCCAGGATCCATGTTTTTCTTGCTACCTCTCAAATCCACCGAAAATACAAACTCGCCAAGGATGAAGAGGAGATCATGCGCATCGCTGTGGAGGGTGTCCGTCTGGCGAAGCGCTATATTAATGATGTAGAATTTTCTGCCGAAGATGCTTCTAGAACTGAGCCTGAGTTTTTGGCTAGGATTATTCAGAAAGTTATAGAAGCGGGAGCGACAACCGTTAATATTCCAGATACCGTAGGCTATGCCGTTCCTGAAGAGTTCGCCTCCCTTATTCGATACCTGTTTGACCATGTTCAAAATATTGATAAAGCCGTTGTTAGTGTTCATTGTCATAATGACTTAGGGCTTGCTGTTTCCAACTCCTTGGCAGCGATAAAAGCCGGAGCTAGGCAAGTTGAAGGGACTATCAATGGTATTGGGGAAAGGGCAGGTAATGCTGCCCTCGAGGAAATCATTATGGCTTTACACACTCGTGCCGACGCTTTTGGCAAGATCGAGACAGGGATCCAACTGAAAGAAATTCTTAGAACTTCTAGGCTTGTATCCAGAATGTCTGGGCTTGCGGTTCAACGCAATAAAGCAGTGGTTGGAGAAAATGCTTTTGCTCACGCAGCGGGAATCCATCAAGATGGGATTTTGAAAAAAAGGGAGACTTATGAGATCATCGATCCAAAGATCATTGGTTGGGAGCAAAGCGAACTGCCTTTAACCAAGCATAGTGGCCGGGCTGCTTTGGAAAACCGGCTTAAGCTGCTTGGTTTTGAATTAGAAAAAGAGGAGATCGACAACATTTTCTCTCAATTTAAAGAAATTGGGGACAAGAAAAAGTTTGTCTACGACGATGACCTGATTTCTCTTGTTGAAGGTCAAATGACTAGGGTAAAGGAGACTTATGAGCTTGAATATGCAGCTGTAACAGTATGTAGCGGTGGTATTCCCATGGCAACGATAAAGCTTAGGCATGGAGAAGAAGTTTTTGTCGATGCAAGCACAGGGGATGGGGCTGTAGATGCAGCCATGAAAGCTGTGGATAGGATTACAGGTCAACATGGGCATCTGGTTGAGTATGAGGTAAAATCTGTGACGGAAGGAAAAGATGCCATTGGAGAAGTCACCGTTAAGGTCAATTTTGGCTCAAAACACTTGATTACGGCTAAAGCCGCTTCGACTGATGTCCTGGAAGCCAGTATAAAAGCTTATCTCAATGCCGTCAATAAGGCATTGCTCTTATAGATTGTCTCTTTTCACAGAAACATTCTGTTGGCTCTTCCTATTGGAAATGGAAAAAAGAGGGCTAAAAGGGAGTGGGTGGAATATCAAAGATTTCGGATTCTGGCCTTAAATAAGGGATGAAATGATCAAAATTCAAAAACAAAATGAACAAAATATAACCGATCACCAGAGCTAAAATTATGGACAAAGAAGTCGTATCGAGCTCTTTTTTAAATCGGGAAGTAACCCGATCGTAAGAATGATGATGCTCAAAGTTTTTATAATTATTGTCCATTAAAATAACCTTTAACATAAATAATAGAATAGCAAAAAATATTTTTATATTTTTATTGATTTTTTGATAATAAATTTATGAACAAAGAGTTATATTCTTTACATGGCTGTTGTCGATAAGTAGCTTAAGCTTATCGACTTGGCTCATGTTCTACTCAATCTACTCAGAGCTAAAGCTGGGGATTCTAAGAGCAAAATTATTCTTGTTTTTATGGGCTCTTGCTTGTGCTACAACGAAAACGGAAAGGTTTTTTATCTTTTCAAGGATTGGAAGGTCAAAATCAGGGATACTTATCGGAACTGATCATCTATCCGGTATTTCTGAGACCTGCACTAATCCCGTTTATGGTCAACTCGATCACCGATCTTATTTTTTCTATTTCAGATGGAGTGGTTGCTTGGCTGGCTCGATTGCGTCTAATCATCTCCACCTGTATGTAGTTAAGAGGATCAACATAAGGATTTCTTAGTTGAATCGATCTTTGAAGAATGGGCTCATTATCAAGGATCTTGTCCTGTTGGGTAATTTTAAGGATCGTATCGACTGTCTTTTTATATTCGGCTTCTATTATAGAGAATATTCTTTCGGTTAATGCCTTGTCTGAAGCCAATGTGCAATATAATCTGGCGATATCGAGATCTGTTTTTGCCAAGGAAAGTTGGGCATTGTCAATAACCGTTTGAAAGAATGGCCATTTTTCATACATCCTTTGAAGAACAGACAAGGCTTTTGGATTCCTTTCAATAGTTTTTTGCAAACTAGAACCAATACCATACCAGCCGGGAATGACAAAACGGGTTTGCATCCAAGAAAACACCCAGGGAATAGCTCTCAGATCTTCAAAGTTGTTTGATTGGAATCTGAATATAGGACGGGATGCAATTTTTAAAGAGCCGATTTCATTGATTGGGGTGACTTCTTGCCAGAACCGCAAGAAATTAGCTTCATTTTGGAGTAAATGGATATAGGTGGCATAACTCTCTTCGGCAATATATTCTATTACTTTTTGCCATGATTTGGGCAGGATACTTTTTTTTCTACTTTTATGGACAGCTAAAAGAACGCCATAAGTGGTTTGTTCAAGGATACGGAAAGCGATATCGAAATCATGGTAACGTGTAGAAAGGACCTCTCCTTGTTCGGTAATCATGATTTTGCCGTCTAAGAGTCCCTTAGGTTGAGCTAAAATAGCTTTTGCTGCAGGCCCTCCACCGCGAGCAATTGTTCCTCCTCTGCCATGGAATAAAATGAGGTTGATGCCATGGGATTGACAGACCTCATGAAGTTTTTCCTGGATATGATAAAGCCACCAATTTGAGGTCATATATCCACAATCTTTGTTGCTATCTGAATATCCCAGCATGATGATCTGTCTATTGGCCCGATCTTGGAGGTACTTTCTGTAAAAAGGATGAGAAAGAAGGTTGTTAACTGTTTGAGGAGAAGATTTCAAATCTGAAAGCGTTTCAAAAAGGGGAGCAATATCAATAGTGCAATGACATATTTTACACAAATAGAGGACTTCAAGAATATCGGATAGTCCAGAAGTCATGCTTATAAGATAACAACCACAAGCTTCATTTCCGAGGATAGCCATGGATCTAGAAAAGACAAGAATGGGTCCAAGAACTTCTTTAAGTTTATCCGATGCTCGGGGATAAAGAGAAGAAAGGGAAGGAAATGGTCCTTTTAATAGGTTGTTAAGGAGTTCAACTTTTTCTTTTTCTTTAAGTAAAGCATAAGAAGGCTCAGTGTAACCGATAAGTTGCAAAATTTCTTCAAGAGCTTCTTGATGAATGGAGGAATGTTGGCGGATATCCAGAGAAAAAATATGGAGACCGAACACTTCAAGTCTCTGCGTAAGGTTTTGAAATTCTCCTTCCAGAAGGATCCCTGTGTTTGCAGCATTAAAATTCTCTTTTAATGCATCGAGGACTTCGGTAATTGCCTTAAGGGTATTGTCGGGTTTAGGTTCATTGAAAAAGTCGAGTAAATCATTCTCAGAGATTGTGCTTATGGCCTTTTCCACTTCTTTTTTTAAAGCCAAGAGAACCAACCGATAAGGTTCGTTGGGGTATCTCTCGTATTCTTCACGGAGCGAAGGGAAAGATTTAAGCTTTTCAGCCAAAATCCGAATAATTCTTTTTGTAGGGGCAATACGTAGGCTGGATACCGAGAAGATTTCAGAAAGTCGTTCAAGACTTTGGGAAATTTTGCTCAGTGCAAGGTTGCGATGAAGAATAAAAGTAGCCGCTGTCGTCGAAGTCGTAACCTGGCAATTGCCATCCCGATCTCCGCCAATCCATGAACCAAAGGATATCCATTTGGATTTCAAGGTTACTCCAGGGTAATAAATGCCCAAGACTCTTTTAAGTTCGTTGTGGAGTTCGGGAATGACATCCCAGAGGGTATGCTCAAAGTACCAAAGTCCGGTTCGTACTTCGTCAAGGACTTGAGGATTCTTTGATCTTGATCTTTCGGTAAGCCATAAGGAAGCGATCAATCTTTCTATAGTAGAATGAACGGCTTGAGAAGGCTTGGAATTGAGGGATTCTCTTTTTAGGTAAGAAGAAATTTCACAAAGTTTGTTTAATATGGTTTTTCTTTTTATTTCTGTGGGGTGAGCTGTAAAGACAAGGACTATTTCCATTTTATCAAGGATTTGCTGAATCTCCTCCTTGCTAACTTTAGCTTTTTTCAACTCGAAAAAGGCCGATTCAATGGACTCCTTGGGAATAGCTTTTTTGGGATGATTGAGTTGATCTAACCGCCGTTTTGTTAAAATGCGAACCCTGTAGTTTTCTTCAGCCATGTTGACAAGTTCGAAGTAGCATGTAAAAGCCATAGCCATCCGGTAAGCCATCTCTGTATCCAATCCTTGCACGATTTCAGACAATCTTTGTGTTGCTTCTGCTTTTCCTTTCCGACTTTCCTTGGCCAGTTTTCTTATGTTCTCCTCAATGGATAAGGTTGTTTCACCTTCCAAGTTCGTGATCACTTTTCCTAAAGTATCACCCAGAAAATGGATAGTCTTAGAGAGTAGAGAAAAATCATGTTCTGGAGAGATATGAAAAACTACTTTCACTTGTTTTTTAATATTAACGCCATCTAAATGAAAAATCTTTGGCAAAAATTTCAACAACTTTTAAAATAGAATACGAATAGTTGCTTAAACTTCTTTCTTTAGCCTTGAGCTGGAAATTCGTTGCTTTTAATCTTTTCTTTTTTCTAGAAAGAAAGATTATAAAAGAAAAAGTTTTTCGATGGATTTAAAAAAGAAGGCTCTTTTATCAGCTGAGATAACGGACTGGATAGAAAGATATATCCGTTATCTTTCTGAAAAGAAATTTTCTTTATATACATTAAGAAATTATGAACAGGCCTTGAAAGAATTTTTTTCTTTTGGAAATTGGCAATCTTGTAACGAAGTGGGAACTGAAGAATGTCGCAATTATCTTTACTTTCTTTGTAAAAGACCGGATTTAGGACAAAGTACCATTCGGGTACGATTTGCTGCACTCCGTTCCTTTTTTAAATTTTATTATAAGGAACAAAATATAGTCAAAGATAATCCCATTTCCTCTATTTTATTGCCCAAGTTGAAACGTAATTTACCCCGATATCTAAGTTTGGAACAGGTTCATGCGTTGCTTGAAGCTCCTCGACAAAAGTGGGAAAAGGAAAAGGAAAAAGGAAAGAAATCCAGATGGAATGAGTGGCAGTGGAAAAGAGACCAAGCATGGTTGGAAACGCTTTATGGGGGAGGTATTCGAGTTGGAGAGCTCAGCACACTTAAAAGGAAAAATTTTTTCCCTTCAGATCTTGCCATTCTTGTGGAAGGGAAACGGAAAAAAGAAAGATATTGTATTCTTGGGGAAGTTGCCACCGCTTCAATTTGTGCATATTTGGAAAGCTGTCCTTTTGATTCTGAGTTTCTTTTTGTTTCTTCCCGGGGTAAAGCTCTTACACCTCGATTTTTCCAACTCGCTTTAAAAGAATATTTGATTATTTCAGGCTTGGACCAATCAATAAGTCCCCATAAATTAAGGCATACATTTGCCACCCACCTGTTGGAAGGAGGAGCGGATTTGAGAAGTATCCAGGAACTGTTAGGTCATGCTCATCTTTCTACCACTCAAATATATACAGCGGTCAGTGCAGAGCATTTGAAAGAGTCTTATTTTCGAGCTCATCCAAGAGCTTGAAAAAGGAAACTTATGCGTTCTTTTTTTATCCGACTCCTCTATTCTTTGCTTTTCTGCCTTTTTACCTTGTTCTGTTTACCTTATTATTACCTCAAATTACGAAGGAGAGGTAATCCTTTTGAAGGGATTGGTCAGCGCTTTGGTTTATATCCAAAGCATAAAATCCATGACAGTGTCGGAGTGGATATATGGATACATGGGGTGAGTGTTGGAGAAGTGATGATTGGCAAAGTGATTTTAAAAGAACTTTGGAAGCTTAATCCGGAAATTAAAGTGGCTTTTAGCACAACTACCTCAACAGGTTATAGAATGGCTTTATCTGAACCAAGAGAGAAATGTTCGGTATTCTATTTTCCGCTCGATTTCCCATGGGCAGTAAAAAGGACATTTTCTTTTTTGAATCCTAAGTTAGTTGTGCTGATCGAAACTGAAATTTGGCCAAATTTTATCGAAGAATCGAAGAAAAGAAAGGTTCCCATAATCCTTTGTAATGCGAGACTTTCGGAAAGGACTGAAAAATGGTATACATTTTTTTCTTGGTTCATGAAACCTTTTCTTAACGAGTTGAGCTTGATTCTGGTTACTCATGAGCTAGAAATTGAGAGATTTGTCAAAGTAGGATTTCCTCCTGAAAGGATATTTTGCTTGGGAAGCATGAAATTTGATGTGGCTAACTATAGAAGTGGTCAGGAAAAAACTTTGGAGTGGTGGCAAAAAATGGGTTGGGATCAAAGCCATTTAATTATTCTTGGGGGCAGTACGCATCGTGGAGAGGAAGAAATCCTGCTGAAAGAGTTTATCAGGCTTAAACAGCATTGGCCTAATCTGCGCTTAATCCTGGCTCCTCGCCACGCAGAAAGAGCCAAAGAAATTAAAAATCTTTGCCAGAAATATGGTTTTATGCCTGTGATGCGGTCTGATCTTGACAGAATAAACTCCCTCCAGCAATCGTCTGAAATTTTAATCATTAATACAACTGGGGAATTAAGGGCCCTCTATGAAAAGGCGGATCTTGTTTTCGTAGGCAAGAGTTTAACAGCCAAAGGTGGGCAAAATTTTATAGAAGCTGCTAAAGCGGGGAAAGCCATTATTGTTGGTCCGAACATGCAGAATTTTAAATTATTATTTAAACTTTTTGTAGACTGCGAAGCCCTTACGGTTGTCAAGGACGAAGCGGATTTATCTTCTAAGATAGAAGTTCTTCTTAAAGATGAAAAATTGAGGAAAATGATGGGAGAAAAAGCAAGGTCAGTGTTTATAAAGAACGTGGGGGTAGGAAGAAAAACAGCAGAAATTTTGTATAATTATTTGGAATATCAAAAGAAGGGTTCATTAAAATCCCTGTTGCAAAATGGTCTTCAAGAAACAGCAAAGGAAACAAAATATAATTAAAACGCTATGGAATTCTTTTTTTAACACGATATTTTTTTTAAAATGAGTTTAAGTTCATTCGTTCAGTTTAAGACCACTGGGGAAACAAAATCGATGCTACCGATTAAGGTAGAAGTCAAGAATTTGTCTTTTTCTTACGGAGATCGTCAGGCTTTAGACGGTGTTAGTTTTGAAGTAGAAGAAGGAACAATAGCGGGTATTCTGGGTCCTAATGGGAGTGGTAAAACCACTCTTTTTAGGATTCTGTCCACACTTCTGCCCTTGACTTCGGGTTCTGTGAAACTATCGGGGTTTTCTTATCCCCAAGAAGGCTCATCGGCTCGTTCTGTATTGGGTATTGTGTTTCAGTCTCCAAGCTTGGATAAAAAATTGACTGTTGAAGAAAATTTGTTGCACCAAGGTCATTTGTATAATCTGCGGGGAAAAGAGCTCCGGCAACGAATAGACGAATTGTTGGAGCTATTTCATCTGTCTGAAAGAAAAAAAGATCTTGTAGAAACCTTGTCGGGAGGGCTTCAAAGAAGGGTAGAAGTGGCAAAAGGGATATTACATCGACCAGAGATTTTGATTCTGGACGAACCGAGCACAGGCATAGATCCTGCCGCCCGCAGAGAGATTTGGAATTATCTTTTTACTTTACGTAATGAATTGCGCCTGACGATATTGGTTACCACTCATCTCATGGAAGAAGCTGAAAGATGCGACAAGGTTTTGATCCTCGATAAAGGAAAAGTGGTCTGTTGGGACAGTCCTGATCGGTTAAGATCATTAATTCCTGGTCTTATTCTTACTGTGCATTCTTCCTATATTGAGCTTTTAGAAAAGGAAATCTTGAGCTTGGGCAGAACTCCCATTAAAGTTAATGGAGCGCTTCATGTCGAATTGAGAAAGGGAGAGAATAATCAATCCCTTTTTGAATTTGCGGCCGATTTGTTGGAAAGATATCATCATCATATCTCGGCATTGACCATTTCCAAGCCATCCCTCGAAGATGTTTTCCTCCATTTGACTGGTCATCAATTTTTAATAGGAGAAAAAGACAATGCAACAGCCAGTTAGAAGAGTCGGAAACAATACATTGGCCATATATACCTTATGGAAAAGGGAGGTAGTCAGGTTTTTGCGTCAAAAAAACCGGATTGTTGGGGCCCTGGGTACTCCTCTGGTGTTCTGGCTTTTAATCGGATCAGGTGTCGGGAGGTCTTTCCAGTCACCTCACGGTCAAAACTATTTGATTTACTTTTTCCCGGGCATGATGCTCTTAATTCTTCTTTTTACCGCTATATTTTCTACCATATCTATTATCGAAGATAGAAGAGAAGGTTTTCTTCAAGCTGTTCTGTGTGCCCCCATTTCCCGTGGCTCGATCGTTGTCTCCAAGCTCCTAGGGGGAACGACGTTAGGATTGTTGCAATCGCTTTTGGTTTACTTTTTATCTTTACCTATGGGAATTCCTTTTAGTTTTGAAAGATTTTTAGGCATAGTTTTGAGCTTGGGTTTACTGGGAATGGCGATGACTGCTGTCGGTTATATCTTGGCATGGCCATTGGATTCTGTTCAAGGTTACCACGCTTTAATGAATCTTTTTCTCATGCCTTTATGGCTTTTGTCTGGGGCTTTGTTCCCTGCTGAAGGAGCCTACGGATGGATTAAAACGATGATTTATCTTAATCCTCTCTATTATGGCTTGGAGATACTGCGGTTTTGGTTGAGCCCTTATTCCACCCTTGAACAAGGAAAATTGATATTGTATTGTTTCATAACACTGCTTTTCTTTATTGCGGTAACCGCTGTAAGTATTTGGGTAACTGAAAAAGTTAAAGTTAGACATCCATGAGTTTACAACATCAAGAAAATCCTAAAAATCTCGTCAAGACACTTGTAGTGCTTTTTATATCCTTGGTGGCTGTTTCCTTTTTTCTCAATCTGACCTCAAGCTATTTCCAGGTTAAATATTGGAAAGAAAGGTCGAACATGCCTAAAATAAGGCAAATTCCTCCCTTTTCTTTGGTCAGATCGGATGGCGTGACGGTTACCGATCATGATTTGAAAGGGAAGGTGTGGGTGGCGGACTTGATTTATACCCATTGTCCTGGTCCCTGTTCTACGGAGTCCTTAAGGATGTCGCAGCTTCAGAGTATATTAGGAAAGATAGAAGGAGTTCGGTTGGTTTCCATTTCTATTGACCCCGAAATGGACAATGGCCAGATATTGAGAAAATACGCTGAAGGGTTCCATGCTGATCCAACATTCTGGTATTTTTTGACGGGCAGCTCTCAGAATATCAAGGATTTTGTAGTTAAAGGCCTAGCCCTGGGAATGGGAGAAAATCCTCAAGATAAAAGACAAACTGAAGGGAAGTTTTACCATTCCACCCAATTTGTTTTAATTGATCAAGAAGGTTTTATCCGAAAATATTATGATGGCTTGAGTCAAAAAACACCCAAAGAGCTTTCCATAGATATTCTCCTTTTATTGCAAAAAGATTCGAAAAATAATAAAGGAACATAAAAAAGATATACCGCAAAGAAAGAATAATGAGGAGATAGAATAACAGAACGGAGTTGTTTATCTTTGCCTATAGAAAGATTACAATGTCTATCAAAGATTTTCCAGCGATAAACGCCTCCTTGAATGCTCTTACTTTCTTATTCCTCCTGCTAGGTTATATAGCCATTAAACAAGGAAAGAAAGATGCACATAAACTTTGTATGATTACCGCTTTTACATTATCGATGGCTTTCCTAGCCTGTTATCTGACTTATCATTACTTTCACGGAGCAACCCCCTTCCCAAGACATGATTGGTCAAGGCCTCTTTATTTCACCATTTTAACTTCGCATACTATTCTGGCTATCATTAATCTTCCCGCTATTTTTTTGGCACTCTATTTTGCTTTTAGAAACCAATTTGATCGACACACTCGTATAACTAGGCTTTTATGGCCAAGTTGGGCATATGTGTCGATTACAGGGGTGTTGGTTTATTTCATGCTTTACCATTGGTTTGTCAAAGCTTAGAATGTCATTTCCTGTAAAATCAATCCTTGACAACTATTCAATATAATCGATCCATTATTCTAAAGTGGTTAATCACAAAAAGGTCAATGCCGTGAAAAATTGCTTTTGGAAATGTTTTTACGTAATTGTATTTTTTTCCTTCGTAACACCTTCCTTTGTGGGTTATTGTCAAGAAACTGAATTTACAAAAAGCGAGATTCAGCAAGCGGTCCAGAAGTATGTTTCTGAAAAATCCCATGATGGACTGTTCACCTTTCATGATTCGATTTCTGGCCAGGATCTTTCATTGGTCTTTGAAAAAGTCCGTATAGTGAGGTCCTTAGCAGGGTATGGCTATTTTGCTACAGCCCAGTTCCATGACCAGCTGGATTCGACTAAGCCTTATGAACTGGATTTTTGGTGGAAACCTAAAGGCAATGAACTTCTCCTCATGGATATAAGGGTATATAAATTTCCCAAAAAAGAAGGAGATAAATGGGTACTACAGACTCACTATCCAATAGCTTGGTGGTGGCTTCCCTCGACAGAGCATCCAGGAGAATATGAACAAAAAAGGGCTTGGGAAGTTAAGGCAGCGATTCATGAGTATGTTGCACAAAAAATGAAAGAAGGGGGTGGAGTTTTCCATCTGAAAGATCCCAAAACGGGAAAAGATCTTTCCTTGGAATTTGTTGAAATTCATAATCCTGTGAGAAGGATTCCAGGAAAACAGTATTTTGCTTGCACTGATTTTCGTGAAAAAGATGAACCTCAAAAATATTATGACATTGATTTTTGGTTTGATGAAAAACAGGGAAAACTCATAGTCAGTGACATCAAAATTCACAAAGAACCCGTTAAGGAAGGGGATCAGTGGATTCAAGTAGAGAGGTATTCTTTTGAAAAAGACCATCCTCAGACTGTTCCCTAGATCAACTTTTAGTTAACTCTTTGGATTTGTGGCAGAAAGAGGTAAAGCTATGTATCGAGAAACATTGCACCAAAAATGGATTACACAGGGCAAAATTGGAAGCGATTGGGTAGAAACTTTGGATAGCTTTGAGCTCATTAGTCCCATTGATGGAAGGGTGATTGGACTTGTTTCTGATTGTGGCCCAGAAGAAGCTCGTTGGGCTATAGACGAGTCTCAGAAGGCTTTTGAGTTGTGGAAAAATACAACAGCTGAATATCGTTCTGAACTCCTCCGTTCGTGGGCACAACTAATCGTAAAAGAAAAAACGACATTGGCTGAGATTATGGCCCTTGAAATGGGAAAACCCGTTAAAGAGGGTAGAAAGGAAATCGATTATGCTGCCAGTTTTGTGAACTGGTACGCAGAGGAAGCCAAAAGGATTTATGGAATGACGATTCCTCCTTCAGGATCTTCTAAAAAAATCATTGTTTCTCATGAACCCGTTGGACCGGTTCTTTGCATCACTCCTTGGAATTTTCCCTCCGCCATGGTTACAAGAAAAGCTGCCTCGGCTATGGCGGCCGGATGCACAGTTATTGTGAAGCCTTCCGAACATAGTCCTTTATCGGCTTTATACCTTGTTTCTCTTTGGGATAAAGTTGGAGGTCCCCCAGGGGTATTCCAGGTTCTTCCAACCTCAAGACCTGAAAAGCTATGTAAACCCTTTTTCGATGATTTTAGAATAAGAAAGGTATCTTTTACCGGAAGTGTTCCTGTAGGTAAAGCTCTTTATCAGGAAAGTGCTAAAACCTTGAAAGGAGTTCTTCTTGAATTAGGGGGTAATGCCCCGATGATTGTATTTGCTGATGCCAATCTGGATATAGCAGTAAGAGAAGCAATTCAAGCTAAGTTTAGAAATGCAGGTCAAGCCTGTATCGCTGTGAATAGGCTTTATGTTGAGAATAAAATTATCGGTAGTTTTTGCAACAAGCTTGTGGAAGAGACCAAAAAACTGAGAGTAGGTAATCCTTTGGACGAAGGAGTTGACATTGGGCCTTTGGTGAATGAGAAAGCACTTAAAAAGATAGACTCCTTGCTTTCAGATGCGCTATCCAAGGGAGCAGAAATAATCTACCGTGGAGAAGCCACCGGATTATATTTTGGTCCTACAATTGTTCGACTCAATGATACTCTTTTACAGATTGTTACCCATGAGATCTTCGGTCCTGTTTTGCCAGTTATACCCTTCGAATCTGAAAGTGAAGTAGTGAGCTGGGCTAATGGTACCCGTTATGGACTGGCAGCTTATATCATGACATCTGATCTTAGAAGAGCTTTTCGTCTTTCTCATGCATTGGAGTTTGGGATTGTGGGTATCAATGATGGTAGGCCTTCTTGCTGTCAAGCACCGTTTGGAGGGATTAAAGAATCGGGTATTGGACGGGAAGGGGGACAATGGGGAATAAAGGAATTTTTAGAAACGAAGTATTTATCTTTTAATCTCGAATAGGTTGCGTTTGTAAATCATTTAGATCAGGTTAGAGAAATAGAACAAGGCTTTTTTTTCTTTGAAATTTCGATTTGAACGACCGGCCGAATAAATTAAATCTTTATTACCTTCTAAAAAGCCATTCTTGTTAATCAGGAATTCTTTCTAAAGCCTCTATTCTCTCATCGAGTGGTGGATGAGTAGCCAGAAGGGCTAGAATACCTCCTGGTCTACCATTGATTTTAAAAGCGTTCAGTGCAGGAGAACGTTCATCAATAAAAGCCGACTCCCCTTCCATAATCTGCTTGAGTTTTTTGAGAGCAGAGATCATGGCTTCTTTGCCTGCAAGATGAGCTCCTCCAGCATCCGCGCGAAACTCTCTCATTCGAGAATACCAAGCGACGATGATCGAAGCTAAAAGACCAAGTACGATTTCAGAAATAAACATGCCTAAATAAAAGCCTATGCCTATAGACTCTCTCTCATCATTGCGGCTAAACAACCGATCAACAAAGAATCCTATAATGCGGGATAGAAAGACCACAAAAGTATTTACAACACCTTGTAACAAAGACATTGTGACCATATCCCCGTTGTTTATATGGGTGATTTCATGAGCAAGCACACCGGCAATCTGTTTTTTATTCATCTGCGACAGAATTCCTGTACTTACCGCCACAAGGGCGTTAGACCGGGAAGGGCCTGTGGCAAAGGCGTTTACTTCGGGGCTTTCGTAAATGCCTACTTCAGGCATTTTGATATTTGCTCGTTGGGCTAACTCGGAAACCGTTTCGATCAACCATCTTTCAGCTTCGTTTGAGGGCTCTTGTATAACGTGGATATTATAAGCCATTTTGGCCATCCACTTGGATAGGGCAAGAGAGATAAAACTACCCGTAAAACCGACGACCATGGAAAATAAAAAGAGGGTTTGATAATCTATTCCATATACATTTAGCCATCGGTCCAGGTGCAGTATGGAAATGACCAAAGTCAACAAAACGATTACAGCGATGTTTGTAAGCGTTAACAAGAAGATGCGTTTGAACATGCTATATATATAACGAGGGCTTTCAGAATTTGCAAGTGGGTCTGTAACCTAGAACTAAAGAGAACATGGGAAGTACCCGTTTCTTTTATCGGTTGTAACTTAAAAAAGGGTTGATAACTTCTTTGGTTTTTAAAGTCAGTTTTAAAAACGCCCTTTAATATCTTTTATGAAACTCAAGCTTATGGGAGAGGTTTAGAGCCGATGAGCCCTAAAACTGTCTAACAGCAGGAAAAAGAGCAACAAGCTGCTTCTTACCACTGGGATCAGTTAAACTCTCCAATCGGTTGTCAATGATGATCTGGCTGGATAAGTATAGGATTGCCTAGGACTTGAGATATGCTGAGTTTAACTGGCCAATATCATTTCTGTGGATCATCCCCTCGAACCGGGCTGTGCTTAACCTTCGATAAGCAAAAGCTATCCCTTTTTCAAGGGATTGTCCCCAACCCACTGCACAGAATACCCTGCCACCAGATGTAACCAGCTTGCCGTTTATTCTTTTTGTCCCTGAATGAAAAAGATGGCTATTAGATCTTTCTTCTTCTGTCAATTTTTTATCGTCTATAGTTATCTCTTTGCCCACTTCAAAGGTTTCAGGATATCCTTTAGAAGCTAACACGACTCCAACACAGTGAATGTCATTTTTAAATTGGATTTGTAATTCATCAAGTTTTCTATCTGCGATCGCATTTGCGATTTCCACCAAAGAAGTATCCAATGCGGGAATTATAACCTGGGCTTCTGGATCTCCTAATCTTACATTGAATTCCAAGACCATGGGGCCATCTCGGGTTATTATTAAACCTGCATAGAGAACTCCCTGGTAGTCGATAGCTTCTTGCTTAAGCGCTTCCATTAATGGGAAAATAATATTTTTCTCAATAGAGTTTTTGAGTCGCTCATCAAAAAGTGGACTTGGGAAAAATGCTCCCATTCCTCCAGTATTCAGACCTTTGTTTGAGTCTTCAATCCTTTTATAATCATGGACAGCGGCTAGTATTTTGTAGTTTTTGCCATCAAGGAGAAAGAAAAGGGAAAGTTCTATTCCTTCAAGAAATTCTTCAACAAGAATTTTTTTGCCTGCAGCACCAAAAAGCCTTTGGTTCATCAATTTTCGAATCGAATATTCAGCTTGTTCACGATCATGGGCAATGAGCACTCCTTTTCCAGAAGCAAGTCCATCTGCTTTGATGACTTGAGGGAATTTAAAACTTGCACTAAAAGAAATGGCATCCAATGGATTTTCAAAAATGTGTGCTTCTGCTGTTGGAATTTTATAATGAAGGAGAAATTCTTTTGTCCAAGCTTTGCTCCCTTCAAGCCTAGCTGCTCTTTTTTTAGGCCCCATAATTTTTAATCCAATTGATTTAAATTTATCGGCGATACCATCGCACAAAGGGGCTTCAGGGCCTACTACAGTGAGATCAGGCCGCTTTTCCCTTGCCCATTGAAAGAGGTTGTCTATATCGCAGACACTTATGGGAAGATTGTTGCAAAACTCCTCAGTTCCTCCATTTCCAGGAGCAACGAAAATTTCTTTTACCGCAGGATCTTTTTTTAAAGCCCAGCACAATGCATGTTCTCTACCCCCACCTCCGATTACAAGAATTTTCAAAGCCTTTCCTTTCTTTTATAGAGTTGATCATTGACAGGAATTGGTTTATACCTATAACAAAACCGAACCAAGCTCATTTTGTTATTTAATTATTCTGTGCTGCATTCCTCATTCGAAATAAACTCAACATTCTTTTTTTATTAATATCTTTTATAAAGCTGACTTTACTAAAAATCTAAATGGTTTGAAGTAAAAATCACGGGGCTTTTAAAACATAAATCCAGGGCTCTGAAGGTAAATCTGCTTGACCAATCAATAGTTCAGAACCATCAAGCATTCTTACGTTTTTCTTTCCCTCAAGATACTTCTCTAGAGGACGGATATCCATATCCCCGCTTAAATTGGTCTTAAAAGCAATGGGTATGATTATTCGAGCGCCAAGATCAGCTGTGATTTTATCGAGATCATCGTTGGAAAGGATTTCGTTGCCAATAGGAAGAAATAACACATCGACCTTCCCAAATTCGGCTAATTGATCCTTGTTAAGGGTATGGGCCAAGTCTCCAAGGTGAGCAAAAGTTACATGGTCAAGTTTAAAGACAAAAGCGGTGTTTTTCCCATGCAAAGAACCTTGGGATTTATCACGGAAAGTTTGAATCCCTTTGAAGATATGACCCCGGGCATTGTTTGGACCAATAGCTGTAATGCTTCGGAAAATCTGCGGGGTGCCATAAAGTTTTTCACCGGCTGATCTGTCCTCAGCCTCAGAACTGATGAGAACAACGTCTGCTTGGAGGTGATCCGGGAATCGGTATTTAACTGTCTCATCTCCATAAGGATCTATGGCTACCCGGACTCCCGTGGATGAAATTAAATAGACGAAGGCATGTCCATACCATCTGACAAGCACTTGTCTTTCATTTTGTCCCCAGCTATGAGAAAAGAAGCTGAAAAAGAAAAACAAAAATATAAAATCAAGCAGCAGTGATCTAAAAAAAGAGATGAAGTTAAGCTCTCGGATAAGCCCTTTCACTGTTTATTCCCAATTCATTCCCGGAGCCAACGGGGCTCGAACCCGCAACCCCTGCCGTGACAGGGCAGTGCTCTAACCAATTGAGCTATGGCTCCAAATCGAATAAAAAAAATGATCAAAATGAGGAAACGTAGAGTTAATAATGTCCATTTAATGGTTCTTTCTCAACTGAAAAATTTAGAACAGAGTAGGAATTCCTTCATTAAGAAAGCGAACAGAAGACAAAATCCCCTTCTTTTTCGCAGCCATGATCAGTCTGTAAGCAGGTTCATGAAGAGGTTCATAGCTCATTCGGTATGTGCCAAAGTGCATAGGGATCATGATTTTCCCTCCTAATTCTTGAAATGCTTGAACAGCTTTTTCGGGATTAATATGAACATCACGTCCAGAAGGAGGGTCATAGGAACCTATAGGCATCAATATTACTTCGGGGTTTAGCCTCTGACCGATTTCTGGGAATTTCTCGAAATAAGCGGTATCTCCGCAGTGATAGACCGATCTTCCATCAAACTTGATACAATATCCTCCATAACCACGATGAAAATCAGCTAATATTCGAGCACCCCAGTGTTTGGCAGGAGTAAATGTAATTTCTGTCCCTTCTATTTCTATTTTTTCCCACCAATTCATTTCTAAAATTTTTTCAAAACCTAATCCTTTAACCAGGCTTTTCACCCCCTTGGGAACTATAATAGGTTGTTTTTGAGCAATCATCTTGAGAGTCTTTTTGTTTAAATGATCGAAATGGGCATGGGTTACAAGCACAAGGTCAATCGAAGGCAAAGCATCCAAGGCAATTCCAGCCTTTTTTAGCCGCCTAATAATGAGCATCCAATTTGCCCAGTTGGGGTCGATCAAGATATTATGCTTGGGAGTTTGTAAAAGAAAAGAAGCGTGTCCTACCCACGTTAAGCAGATCTGCCCGGCACTGAGCTTTGGAAACCGTGGCCTATGTTCAATGCCTTCTCTTTTGCGGAAAAAGGAAGACATCAAAACTCTTAAAAAAGATCCTCTTTTGATTCTCCTGGGAATAATAGGTTCCATATATTTCGGGAGGTCATCGGTTTTTATTCTCCCTTTTTTATATAAAAAAATTTTCTACACGATCGGTTTTCTAAAAAAATTTAAAAGTTATGACTGTTTTGGGGAAGACTTTTTAGTCGGGACCTTTGGCTTCGGTGGAGGTGAGGATGAGGAAGAATGCACTCGATCAACCCGATAGAGTATTCTGGCTTTTGTCAAATCGTGAGGAGACATTTCGAGTTTTACCCTATCGCCATAAGTCAACCGCACAAAATTCTTTCTCATTTTTCCGGAAATATGAGCTAGAACCTGATGCTTGTTATCGAGCTCAACTCGAAACATCGTTCCAGGTAAAATAGCTACAATTGTTCCTTCCAACTCAATTGTATTGGCTGACGACATAGAAATATAAAGAAAGTTACAACCCTATCTTAGCTTTATGAAGAAAAAACAGATATGATTTCTTCATACCTAAAGCGTTTTCTGATATTTGGGAATGAGTATTATCACTGTCCCCAATTTTTTGTAAAAGATTAGACCGGTAACCGTTAGTCATCTGAATAATTACCGTAAATCTTACACCTATCATTTATAAATTATGGTATGGCATGGATAGAGATTGTCAAGGAAATTACAGATTAAAGATCTTTCTGTTTTAAGAAGAATAGGCAGAGCTCAAAATCTTACTTATCTTTGAGATGATTTAAAGAACGAGTTAAGAATTTTCGTTCTTTAATACGAGGATATTTTTGGGTTCTTGAAGAGCGAAAATATAGTCCTTAAGAACATTAAGAGTTTCGTTCATCACAAAATCATTTTTGGATGAACTATTCATACTATCGTCAAATTTTTCATCTAGAATTTTGGATTCATCCGGTGAAAAATCCGTTGAAGGGGTAGATTTTTCTAAGGTCGACGTGATGATTTTGGGTTCTTTGTGATTTTTAACCGTTTCGATATCATATTCATAAATCTTGTCATAGGGAGATTTTTGTTCTGCTCTTGCTGCTTCATAATTTTTCTTAAGCAAATTAAAGTCTTCCTTTTCTTTTTTTCTCTGCGCTTCGTTCAAGGAAACAAGCTTTTCGGACATCTTCTTTTTTAAGATCTCGATTTCCGAATTCAAATGAATAAAATCAGGGCTTGATGAAATGCGCTGTGCTGATCTTCGTTGTAACACAGGGAGAATGGATGACAGATCGTTATTTAATTTTTGAAAATTCATTGGGCTGATCTGATCGGCAGGAAGATAGTTAGGCAAAGAAGATTCACCGATTTCCAAGTAATCATCAAGGGAAGGAAACACGATATCAGAAGAAACCCCATGTTGTTGGGTCGTTAATCCCGTAATACGATAAAACTTTTGCACAGTGACCTTGAGTCTTCCTGGATCACCATGAAAATCCCAGGGCATAAAATCTGACAAAGAAATCAATGTTTGAACTGTTCCCTTTCCATGAGAGACTTGGTCCCCTACAATAATGGCTCTTCCATAATCTTGCAATGCGGCAGCTACAATTTCAGAAGCTGAGGCACTAAACCGACTGATAAGAACAACAAGAGGACCTCCATAACAATACCGATTGGTAGAAATGAGGAAAGGTTGGATTCTGCCACGAAAATCCTTAACTTGAACCACTGGACCGTCTTTAATAAATAGAGCCGTCATATTAACGGCTTCTTCTAACATTCCTCCTCCATTTTTCCTCAAATCAAGAACGAGGCCTGAAATTCTCTCCTTTTCTAATCTTTTAATTAAAAGGGCGACATCGTCACTGGATCGTTCATAAAAACCAGGTAATTGGATGACCCCATATCGTTCTGTTTTGCCCTCTTTGTTTGTTCTCTCATAAACAAAAGCCTTTGCCCGTTGTTCGTTAAGCTTTACCTCATCGCGGACAAGCGTTACGGATTTCCGGACGGAATCGTCTGGACTATCTGCGGGGATAACGATTAGAGTGACTTTTGTCCCTTTTTCTCCCCTAATCATCTCGACTACTTTATTGAGCTTCATGTCCACAACATCTACGGGTTCCCCATTCTCTTGTTGCACAGCAACAATTCTGTCGTTAGGTTTTAACCTTTTGTCAAGATCTGCAGGTCCCCCGGGGACAAGGCTGACGATTTTAGGGTAGCCCTCTTCAGATTTTAGGACAGCCCCAATTCCCGTTAATGAGAGTTTTATACTGTTGATTTCAAAATTCTTCGCTTCACTCGGTGATTGATAATCGGAATGGGGATCATAGGCATGGGTTAGAGCATTGAGAAAATAATCGAGAATTTCTTCTGAATCCGCCTCCCGCATTTCTTTCAACAGCCGAGCATATCTTTTGGCTATGGTCTTTTTGGTTTGTTCAGGCTTTTCATTAGCCAGCTTGCCTTGAAGAAGTTCAAATTTTATTCTTTTCCTCCAGAGGTCCTTGGCTTCCTCTTCGGTTTTGGGCCAAGGCATTTTTGATCTGTCAGTCTGGTAAAACTCATCTTTTGTGAAATCGTGAGGAATAGACAAAAGGCCTTCGATCAACACTTCTCTCTCGGTTAGTCTATTGATATATCGAGAGTAAATATCGAAAGCGGGGCTGAGATCCTCTTGGTAAATATAATCAAAAAGTTTTTTACCATACTTTTCGTTGAACTCGTCAACATCGGATTGAAGGAAAACCATATGACTAAAATCAAGAGCATCGAGGTAATCTTTGAGAAAAACTAAAGACAACTTTTCATCGGCGGGTTTTTGGGAAAAATGAGCTTGTTGGAGCAGCGATGCTACAGTCTTTGCTACTTTAGCACATTGGGACTCGGTTAAGTCGGCGTACAGTAAAGAGCTACTCAAAAAACCCGCTGAAAGGAAAAACCATGATAAAATGAACAAAAATTTGACTTTTAACTTCATAAATATTCTTCTCCAAAATAAGTCCTAATTTTTTCGGGAATCAATACTCGACCATCTTCTTTTTGATAATTTTCTAGAATTGCGGCTACAAGTCTAGGAAGGGCAGTCCCAGATCCATTTAGGGTATGACACAATATGTTTTTACCTGTGGAGGATTTATACCTGAGGTTCATTCTCCTTGATTGGAAACTCTCCAAATTACTCACCGAAGATATTTCTAGCCAACTTTGTATCGCTGGAGACCAGACTTCCAAATCATAACACTTGGCTGCACCAAATCCCATATCTTGAGAAGCGAGTAGAACGACCCTGTAACAAAGCTTTAAGGAACGTAATACATTTTCAGCATGGTTCACCATTTCTTCCAGGGCTTGGTAAGAGTTTTCCGGTTTTGTAATCTGGACAAGTTCAACCTTGTCGAATTGATGAAGCCGAAGGATCCCTCGCGTATCCTTTCCAGCGCTCCCTGCTTCCCTTCTAAAACAGGGTGTATAAGCCACATAACGCAAGGGCAAAGCACTTTCTGAAAGAATTTCTTCTCTATGTAGATTGGTTAAAGGGACTTCTCCAGTGGGGATAAGGTAGAAATTGTCCCGGTCTATCGAATACATTTCCTGGGCAAATTTAGGCAGATGACCTGTTCCCCTCATGCAATCCTCGTTTACCAAATAAGGAGGCCATACCTCTTTGTATCCATGCTGTTCTGTATGCAAGCTAAGCATAAATTGAATCAGCGCACGCTGCAGTTTCGCTCCGTTTCCCATAAAAAGAGAGAAACCACTGCCAGAAAGTTTTGCCCCCCTTTCGAGATCTAGTATTCCAAGTTCTTTGCCTATTTCCCAATGAGGTTTCAAGGGGAAGGTAGGCTGCAGGGGTTCTCCCCATGTTTTTACAACCTTGTTGGCTTCGGCTCCACCAATGGGAACAGAATCATGAGCTAGGTTAGGAAGAGAAAGCAGTATTCTATTGATATCGCCTTCGAGCTGGATCAATTCCTTTTCCATTTCCTCTATTCGATATCCTATTTTTTTTAACTCCAGGAATTGTCCTTCATCGACTTCCCCCTTGAGTTTTTTTAGACCAATTTCTTTGCTTTGCTTGTTTCTTAAGGCCCGGTATTTTTCTATTTCAGTCTGCAAGCCTCTTTTCTTGATATCTAGCTCAAAGACTTGATCAATGAGGGGTTCTAGCTCCTTAGCCCGGTGCGCTATCTTCTGCTTGGTCTGTTGTAAGTTATGCCTGATGAGATTAATATCTAGCATATGAGGTTGATTGGCTTAGGACTTTTTCAATCTCGACATTATAAAAGTAAAACTTTTATATTATAATAGTTTCAAAAGAAGCAATCGATAGAGAAAATATATTTAGGGTCTGGTTTTTGCCTAAGTAGGGGAGAAGGGAAAGAAGGTTCTGGTATGAGATTCTCATAATTTTCAATATAGACGATCTTTTTTTTTAATTAAAGAATGAGCCAAAAAAGTAGATGAGTTTAAATCAAATAGAGCTGATTTTTTTTCTTTAGTCAAAAAATGGTTTTTCTGTGGAATGTAGTATCAAAATCATAAAATATCTTCTCCTGTCTGAGCATTAACGATTTTAAATTCCTCGTAATTGATCCGAGGATCTGTTCTGAAATAAAGCTTGCCCTGCATTCTGCGCTCTAGATCAACAAGCAACTCTTCATCCTCGGATTTTAATCTGTCTAAAACAAAACTGTTTAAAAAAACTCTTAGTTCTTTTATTTCCGGATGGAGTCGGATGACCCTATTGATCGCTCTTTGGATTTCTATGCTCATTGTCTCAGGGGATTTCACCATTCCCCGGCCATGACAGTGGGGGCAGGGGATGTAGAGAGAGTGCCAGATACTCTCTTGGACTCTTTGCCGGGTCATTTCCACAAGCCCGAATGAAGATATGGGAAGAAGATTTATTTTTGCCCTGTCTTTTCTAACGCATTCTTTGAGTTTTTCGAAAACCATATGCTGTTCTCTACGAGATTTCATGTCAATAAAATCGATTACAACAAGTCCCCCTATGTTTCTGAGCCTAAGTTGACGGGATATTTCAATGGCTGCTTCGATATTGGTTTTAAGGATTGTATTATCTTGATCTTTCCCAACCTTGGCTTTCCCCGTGTTCACATCAATAGCAACCAGGGCCTCGGTTTCATCAATGATAATATAACCCCCACTGGGCAGCTCAACTTTACGCATGAAAGCCGTGTCTATCTGTTTTTCGATATTGAGCTTTTCAAAAAGAGGTATAGGTTCATTGTAATAAATGATTTTTTTTTGTGATCTTTTGGAGATCAATGAAACAAGATCCTTGATTCTCTTGACTTCGTTTTCATCGTCAATGTAGATCTTTTCCACGTCATCGGTCAGAAAATCCCGCACGGTTCTTTCTATTAGATCGGGCTCCATGTAGAGTAAAACAGGTGCAGGATATTCTTTCATTTTTTTCTCTATTGCATCCCATTTCTGCAAAAGCATCGCTAGATCCCTTACGAAATACCTTAGTTTTTGGCCTTCTCCCACAGTTCTTATGATAAGCCCCATCCCTTCAGGAATATTGAGTTCATTTAAAATTTTCCTCAGTCTTGCTCTTTCTTTAGGATCTTCAATTTTCCGGGAAATACCGAACTGCTCGTTATAAGGCATCAAGACGAGGTACCTTCCTGCAAGAGTGACGTTTGTTGTTACTCGTGGACCTTTTGTCCCAATAGGCCCCTTTGTGACTTGGACTATTACTTCGGAACCGGGAGGATAAATATTTGGAATATCTTCAGCTCGAATAGGACGCAGTTTTGATTTTGTTCCTTTTCTTTCAAAAAGCTCAACCCCGATGTCAAGGGCTGCAGGAATGGCATCCCAGAAATGCAGGAATGCATTTTTCCCGATGCCGATATCCACAAAAAGGGCTTTTAATCCTTGGTCAACATTGTTGACCCTTCCCTTATAGATGTTTGATGCGATCTCTTTTTGACTCCCTCTCTCGATCGCAAATTCTTCGAGAAGTCCTTCGTCAAGTAAGGCAACACGCCTTTCTAAAGGTTCACAGCTTATCGCTATTTCTTTGTTTGATTTCTTTTTGGGATGACGAACCAGTTGTTTGATACGATCGAAAATCATAACGAAAATCTCCATCTGCCTGACCTGCTGTATAAGAGAAGTCAAGGCCGGTTGTAGGTTTGTAAAGTTCCATGACTACCGGTGAACAAGAAAAGATAAGGTAGATTGAATAAAAGATGATTATTTTGGTTGCCGTCGAATCCATATGCTTTCTACAAGACCTAATCCAATTAAACAAATAATTAAAAAAGTTCCCCCATAACTGATAAAAGGCAAGGGGATTCCGGTAATGGGTACGACTTTTATGGTCATGCCTATGTTAACAAATATATGGGTAAAAAGCATTGCCGCTACCCCACCAGCAACAAGTGAACCCATTAAATCTCTTGCAAAAAAAGCAGCTCGCAAGCACAATAAGAGCACTATCCCTTCGCCCAAAATCACACAGCTGCCTCCAATAAATCCCCATTCTTCTCCAATGACCGAAAATATAAAATCGTTGTAAGCGATATTCTTCGGCAGAAACCCAAGCATATTTTGAGTCCCTTTAAGAAAACCTTTCCCCGAAAAACTTCCTGACCCAATGGCGATCAAAGATTGGTTGATTGTCCAGCCTGAACCCAACGGATCGAGGTTAGGATCAAAGAAAGTTCGAATACGGTTCATCTGGTATGGCTTTAAACCCGGAATATCCCAGCCCAAATGAGCAACTCCAATATAGGCATAGAGTAAAGCAGCCAATATAAAGAGGATGGGAATGAGTAAATAGCGTTTTTTAAGGCCCCCAATAAAAAGCAAGGCAAAGAGAATAGGGATAAATACTCCTGCTGAACCCAGGGCGGGTTGCTTAAGAATAAGGATCACCGGAATGATTGCAGCAATAGACAGTGTGGAAAAGGCTATAAGCTGTCTATTTTTGAATCGATCTATCCAAAAACTTCCAAAAAGAATAAATGCTAGTTTACTTAACTCAGCAGGTTCAATACCAAACCCTCCAAAACGAAGCCAGCTTTTGGCTCCATTAACCGTTTGACCTATCAGGAGTACAAGGATAAGGGGTGGAATGGTTAGCAGAAAAAAAATCCAACTCCATTTAACGATGAAATGATAATCCAAAAAAGAAACAATAAAAAAAATAACGAGTCCTATCAGTAGCCATAAAAACTGGGAAAAGGGTGCGTTCCGAAACTCTGCACTTGAACTTGAATAAGTAGCGCTGTAAACCACGGTGATACCGAATAGGGATAAAGCGAGCACGATAAGAAAAAGAAACCAGTTAAATTTAAAAAATTGATCAAAAAAACTGAATTGTTTCTGTTTCCTACTTGTTGGATTTTGTTCAGTAAAAGAATGGTTTTCCATAATCAGTTATCCGTATCCTCTTCTTCATGCTGGTTAGAGGAAGAAGGGGCAGGTTGGGAAGGTTCAGATTCATGTTTTGTAAATTCGGTCAGTCCGTTGAAGTTTCCAATGGCCGGTTTTAGATAAGTGAGTTCAGGGTTATGACCCTTTTCGATGTCAAAAATGCCTTGAAGAATCTTTTTTGCTATAGGAGCGGCGGTAGCGCCTCCACTCACACCTCCTTCTACCATGATACAGAAAGCATACCGAGGAGATTCGTAGGGAGCGAAACCTACAAACCAGGCGCGTGTGTCTTTATAGAGTTTGCCATTAAGTTTTTTAGTGGCTTGAGCTGAACCGGTTTTTCCCGCAATCTTTACCCCATCAATTTTAGCGTTCGCTCCCGTACCATCTTCAACCACTCCAAGCATAGCCGCTTTTACCGCTTCAAGGTCCTGAGGATTAACATCAAGTTGAGAGTGCACTCGAGGAGGGACAGAAATTTTGATTTCCCCATTATTATTAGCAACTCCTTGAACTATGCGAGGGTAATACAGGGTGCCTCCGTTAGCGATTGCAGCTACAAAAAGAGCCATTTGAATAGGAGTCACCTGTAGGAAACCTTGCCCAATGGAAATATTGGCCGTATGAGCGGTCGACCATCTTTCAAGAGGATATTTTTGTTTCATCCATTCGGGCCCTGGAAGAATTCCAGCCGATTCACCGGGCAAAGGAATGCCTGTAGGTTGACCAAATCCAGCTAAAGATGCCATCTGATCAATATTTTGGATTCCTGTTTTTATGCCTACTTGGTAGAAAAAGGTATTGCATGAATAGCGGATACCGTCATACAGAGTAATGTCGCCACGACCCGATTTCGTCCAGTCATGAAACAGATGATCCCCGATATAAATAGCCGCAGGGGAATTAATCACCGTTTTAGGGGTAATGGCCCCGGATTTCAAAGCGGCTAAAGCGATTAAGAGTTTAAAAGTCGATCCAGGAGGGTAGGAAGAAATCGCTCTGTTGACCAAGGGATTTGTAGGATCGGAGATAAGTTTTTGCCAGTTCTCTTGAGATATCTTTGGAATAAAATCGTTAGGGTCGAAGTTTGGGACCGAACTCATTGCCAGAATATCACCCGTATTAGGATCAACAATCACAGCTGCTGCTCTTCCTACCGTGCGAAGGGCAGTTTCTACAATGTATTGGATCCTTGTATCGAGACTTAAATAGACGTAATCACCCAATTGTGGGGCAATATAGCTTTCTTCATTGACCACATATCCCCGGTAATTGACACGGAGGATCCTGCCTCCAGGTTTGCCTTGAAGCTGTCCATCCATGTATTTTTCAATACCCCATTTGCCCACCATATCCAGCGAGATACCATCTGCTGCAACTCTTTCCTTATCATCGGGTGGGGCAACGTAGCCAAGGACATGTGATGCTAGAGCCCCGTAATTGTAATATCGAATGGGTTTAACTGAGATGGATATACCTGGGACCCCCAGGTTTTGTTCTTCGAATCGGGCTACCGTAGCATAATCGAGATCCGTTTTAACCGAATAAGGAACAGAGGGGCTTACAAAATAGTGCCTTTGGAGTTCCTTGGGGTCAAGTTTTACGGCTAATCGCAGAGCTTTGAGAATGGGAGCCAGATCAATCATCACAATTTTGTAAATATCCGGTTCTTTTCTCAGAACGACATTACCTCCCATTATTCTTTGTACCTCAATTCGAGGAATTTTTCCTTTATGCCTTCGAGGGAAATCCCTGACTAACTCGTCAAGATAAAGATCGATTTCAAACATCGCTCTGTTTTCGGCCAGTCCGATACCATTTTTATCTAAAATCGGTCCTCGGGCACCCGCTAAACGGAGGGAAATAGTTGTTTGATTTTTTAATTTGGAAGCATAAGACTTGCCTTCGTAGACCTGGATTACCCATAGCCTAGATAATAGTATCATCATGGAGCAAACAACCCCCACGACAAGGATGATAATTCTAAATCTCACAGAATGGCGTAAACTGGAGGGATGAGTCGTCATGTTAAGAATTTCTACATCCAATATTTCTAAGATAAATTATTATCCTTTTGTGAAAAAGAGGGAAAAAGTTCTTCTTTGGTTGTTGGAATATGGAGAAGAAAAAAGAAAAGATCCAGAATGAAATATAAAGGGACCGCTAATAAAGTAGACAAAAAAGGAATGGCAACGAGCTTTGTCCAAAATTCCATGGACCAATGCCACTGGTGGCTTTCAAGTTCATATAGAAGATAGTCAATGAGGGAATAGAAAAAAATTCCCACGGCTGCACAAAGAAAAATCATCCAGCGATTCCCTATTTTATCTAGATAGGGTTTAAGGAAACTAACAAAAAGAAAAAGAGAGGTCAGGCCAAGGGAAGTTGTTCCAAAAATGCCAGGCATAATGACATCCGAAAGAATCCCTACATAAAGAGCAAAACTGAATGCGTAAAAAAAAGGGACTTTGAGTGTAAAATAAATAACAAGAAGAGCGCTTAACTCAGGTTTTGAATTAAAAAATGATAAATCAGGAATGATCATTTGGCCGAAAACTGAAAGAAATCCAGTAATCAAAAATAAAACCAAAAGAGAAACCATGGTCTAAAGAACTTATTCGCGTTTTCCAATCAAAATAACAAACATTTCATTGAGTTGCATTAAATCAACTCCGGTATCAAGGATTGCTTCCCTGTAAAGTCCAAAGTTATGAGAAGCATCCAAAGGTTCAACCTGGACGACGCTTCCAATGTATAAACCTGGGGGAAAAACACCTCCAAGCCCACTGGTTAAAACCCTTTCTCCTACTCCTACCTGACTGTTCCTTGGCAGGTAAACCATACGCGAATAAGGTTTGTTTTCTTTGTTTGTTCCTGCACCAATAACAAGCCCTTGGTCCTTTGAGACTTCAGTCATCGCCGAAATTTTACAGTTTTCATTCGTCAAAAGAATAACTTCGGTTGTATGCCTTGCCACTATCCCTGTTTTTCCGACAACCCCTCTTGGAGTGACGACAGGTAAATCCGAGTAAAGCTCACTTTCATCTGCCCAACCCACATCAATCAGTATGTCGTTCCACCAATTTGTGGGATCCCTGCTTATTACCCTGCAGGCTAGTAGTCGGTACCTGGAAGAATGACGAAAAGAAAGCATCTCCTTTAACCGTTCGTTTTCTTGGCGCAGATGAGACAAATAGCTATTTTCCATCGCCAATTGTGCATTTTTTTGTTTGAGTTCTTTGAGTTCAATTTGCACTTGGTCCAATGTCTTAAGGCTCAAAGTATAGTCATCGATGGTTTTAACGATCTTGTCCCAAATCCAAATCACAGGGGAAAAGACTTCCAATCCGAACCGATGAATTGAATTTTGCCATGGCTTGGGTAGAACAAGTCCAATGAAAATCAAGAATAGAGCGCCTAAAAAAATGAAAATAGCCGCTCTATAATAAGCAATTTTTGAAAAGGCATTTTCGTCTTTTTCTTCAAATAAGGTAGAACTCTCTTTTTCTACCGAAGATTTGCGCATGTGAAAAAAAGGAAGTTTCAAGGAAAACTATCTCTTAATGCATTGCTGATTTTGCAATTTTATTGAGGTACTGATATTCTTCAAGTATTTTTCCTGTCCCTTCAGCCACAGCGCTCAAGGGATCTTCTGCAATGTATACAGGCAGAGCGGTTTCTTCCGCTAATAGCCTATCAATACCTCGCAAGAGGGCACCCCCACCAGCAAGTACTATTCCTCGCTCGACTAGGTCAGCTGAAAGTTCTGGAGGACATCTTTCCAGAGTAACCCGTACAGATTCGACGATAACCGAAATGGGATCCATCATCGCTTCTCTTACCTCCTGGGAAGTTATTGTCAAGGTTTTAGGTAACCCCGCAACCAAATCCCGACCTCTCACTTCCATGACTGTCTCTTTTTCCAAAGGATAAGCTGAACCGATTTTGATTTTAATTTCTTCTGCAGTCCTCTCCCCGATCATCAAATTATAAGCCCTTCTTAAATAGTTGACTATAGCTTCATCCATCTCGTCACCCGCTACCCGTACACTGCGGCTATAAACTATCCCAGAAAGGGATATAATGGCTACTTCCGTAGTCCCTCCTCCGATATCAATAATCATGTTGCCAGAAGCTTCATGTACCGGTAATCCTACTCCAATCGCGGCAGCCATAGGCTCCTCAACCAGAAACACCTCTCTGGCTCCAGCATGTTTTGCTGATTCCTGAACAGCCCTTCTTTCTACTTCGGTAATACCACTCGGAACGGCCACAACAACTCTTGGTCTACGAAGACGAAAATGGGTTTGTACCTTCTGAATAAAAGCCTTCAGCATGGACTCGGTCAAATGGAAGTCAGTAATGACTCCATCCTTTAAGGGCCTTACGGCCACGATGTTCCCGGGTGTCCTGCCAAGCATTCTTTTGGCTTCTTCACCCACTGCAAGAACATTCTTTGTCCCTTGATATACAGCCACAACCGTGGGTTCTCTCATAACGATCCCTTTTCCCCGAATATAAACAAGGGTATTGGCGGTCCCTAAATCAATCCCAATATCATTGCCGAAAAAGGAACTTAAGGAGCGAATGATAGAAAAGGTCTTCTGTCTGAACTGCTTACCTCCCTCTAGCAATCGGGGGTAATTTTTAGAGATCGCCTCTGAGGGTTGGGCAGCCGTATTCTGTTTTAAATTCATCTGTGAATAAAGTTAATGTTTTCTGGTTAAACCATAAAGAAAAAATATGCTTTTAGCTTGTAAAGGAGAGAAAAAAAAGGGAAGTATTAGAAAATAAGATCTTCATCACAAGCATATATTTGTTTAAGTGTGTTTAAAAAGAAAAGTAAATTCATTCTTTTTTAAATGTATAGATGAATTTTCCAATAGAAAAATCCTTGATCATCGTCGGTTCCATTTCAACTCGATATGGAATTAAATCTGCTTTTGAGAACCATCTTCCTATCGATCTTCTGGAATATCGCCTGGACTCAATCCTTTTAGAGCTGAGCTTAAAAGAGGCTATTGCTGAACTGCAGGGAGCCCTTTGTTGTCGCTCTCTTCCAGCTTTGCTTACGATCAGATCAAAAAAAGAAGGAGGCTTGATCGAATTGTCTGATTCTGAACGGTCAGATCTTTTTGAGAGATTTTATCCTTTTGTGGATAGCGTGGATTTGGAGTGGCAGCAATTATCCAAGATTTTTAAAGTTTATTCTCTTTATAAAAAAGGGGGGAAAAAAATTATTCTTTCTATCCACACTTTAGATCGTTTTTTAGATCTTGACGGCTTTGTTTCTTCCCTTCCTCAGATACAACAACTTGAACCCGACTTTGTAAAGCTGGCTGTTAGAATTGAAAACCTTTCTCAGCTTAAGGCCTTGACGAATCTGTTCTTTTCGTTTCCAGATATTCCATGGGCTTTAATGGGTATAGGTGACTATTCGACACTTTCTCGGGTGGTTTTATCGGCTTTGGGATCACGTCTTGTTTATGGCTATGTAGACAAGCCTGCGGCTCTTGGGCAACCTTCGGTGCTCGACTTAAAAGAAAGCTTTCAGAGACTAGGTATTATAAAAAAATAGAAGCAGTGAAAAAAGAAATGCTTTTAATTTAAAAAAAGATCTATAGGGACAAAGCTTTCGGGCAGAACAACAATTTCAGTTAAAGCATAGGCATTGATCGGAAAGGGAAAAAGGGACCACCATTCTTTACCTTCTTTTTTTATAACAACCCATAAGAAATATTGACCAGGACTAAACTTGGGATTTTGATCAAGCCTTCGCCATTCAAAATATCCTTCAGGACTTAAGGGTATTTTTTCCCTGACGCTATTTTGAGGTATCTTTTCAAGATCGTTTAAAAAACGTTCTTTTATTTTTCTCTCTGTTTCTTCTGCTTGTGCTAGTTCTCTTTCGTTGTTAGCATATTCTTGTTCCAGGGGTGTGATTTCGAGCTGGCTGTCCTGAATACGAGACTGAATGCGTAGTATTTGTTCTCGTAAGGCTTGGACTTTGGGTCCAACTTCAGCCTGAATTTCTTTGGTCTTGATTTTGAGTTCTTCTCTTTTCTTTTCATTTTCTTTTTCAAAGTTGTGCCAATTTTTTAATTCCTCTTCGGCCCATTGCCTTTCTTTGACAGGGTCTATTTCAGGGGGAGGATTGTACAAGGCAAGATTATAGGCATTGACCCAAGCTTCAGGAGAATTTGCTTCAGCCGATGAAATGTTGAAATCGATGCCTAATTGCAGGGCTTTTTGTTTAAAACGCTCTCTGAGTTCTTCAAGTTTTTTATCAAATTCTTGATCAAGGAGTGCACCCTCGGTTTTCCAGATTTGATCAACTTTTTCCTGATATTCTTTAGCGACAATTTGAATTTCTGTTTCAGCAACATGTTCCTGCTGTTTGAGTAACCTGATTCTTTCATTAAGAGCTGTAAGATCAGTTCTCGCTTTTTTGAGATTCTCCTTTTTGTTCTGGACTTCTTCCAAGCAGGGTCCAATCTCATTAAAATAATTGTCTTTTAATGCCTTAATGTCAGCTGAAAAATCGTGAACAATATAAATCTCTTTGGGCATGGATATCCCTTTGACCGCTATCCATCCATTAACCCGAGTTTCCCTGAAAGAGTAATAGGTACCCAATCCGGCAGTTATAGTCCCAATATAGAGAAAAGCTCGTAAAAGAAACCCCACCCATTTTCTCCGGGCAGAGAAAGTAGAAGTTTTTTTAGTCGGCGCAGCCGAAGTTGGGGAAGTTGAAGGGAGATTCTTAGGTGGGGGATGATTTTTTTTTATTGCTCGTTCAGCAATCGGATCTGGAAGGCTGTGGTGAGGATTAGCATTTTGTTTATTGCTGTTATTTTCTGCTTTGGGAAAAGAAATTCGGCCATTAGATGGGAAGGAAATTCCAGTAGATGAAGAAGGAAAGGTAGAATGTTGCAGAACACCTTGGGCTAGACCATCTTTTTTATGGTAACCTAGTTTGCGGGGAGGCGGATGTTTTTTGTTTTGACCAGAAAGATAGGGAGGAAGAGCATTTCTAGGACCTATTTTTTTGGATGATGTTTTCTTTTGACTATGACCGTCCAGCTGCTTTCCTTGGGGGGGAAAACTGAAAGGATATCCTGCTGGCTTTTGGGATAGTCCTTCAAAATCCATAGTTTTAACTTTTACGATTTAAAAATCACAATGGATAGCTGCCTATCAAAATTATCCAACCTTGGCCACCTGTAAACTTTTTCCATGAATATTCGATTTCCTCGTTGTTGTGTTCTTTTGTCGTTTTTTCTAACAGATAGAGCCTATTTTGTGGATTTTGGAGATCGTTCTCTAAGAAAATGATTTTTGCTTTTTGATTTTCTATCCATTTCTCGAACAGGCAATGGGAAATTGTGCTGCCTCCGATAAGAAGCACCGTTTTGTAAGCGACATTTTCCTTGGGAATCGATCTGTTTTGAAAAAAGAAAAAATGTTTTTCTATTTGAAGATGAGGAAAAAGAGAAGAAAGATCAATTTCACCGGCAAGCGAAAAAGAAAAAAAATGAAAGGGCAGAGCAGCCCTTTTTTCTTTAAGCCTATCTACAAGGTAAGGGGTTGAAAGAACAATAGTGTCTACTTCATGTTCCTTGTCTTTTTGAGTTTGATTTTCTTCATCCAGAGAAATGGGAATAAATGTACTGCTTGACCCAAATCTAAATAGGGAGGCAAGAAGACAGGGAAGAAAATGTTTTTGGGGGCATCCAATTCTTAACCCCCCTTGCTGGCAGCGGGAGGAAGAAAATATTTCCCGGTATATCCCTTCAAGGTTTTTGTCTTGCAATGGCCCAGGATTAATCTCTTTAAGATTTTTTAGATGTCGATCTTCTCTATAGGTATCGAGAATAGGATAACCATAAAACTTTTTTTTTTCGCCTATTTCCTGGGCGAGTTTCATTCTGAGATTGAGAAATTTTAAAATCTCTAGATCAATCTTTTCTAATTGGTTGCGGAAAGCCTCTATGCCCATAATAGGTAATGATTTAATCGAGAAGACCTACAGCTTGCCTAACTTTTCGTATGGTTTCCTGAGATATCAACCTTGCCCGGTAAGCCCCATCAGCAAGGACTTCATCCACATAGCCAGGATTACACTCCAATTCTTTATATCTTTCTCGAATAGGTTTAAAATAGGCATTTAGTTTTTCAAGCAGAAGTTTTTTATAATAAGCGTAGCCTTGACCTCCCTTTTTCATGCTTTCGATAAATTCTTCGTATTCCGAGGGCTGAGCAACTAATTTATATAAACTGGCAAGTATGGATCCCTGGATGGGTTTAGGAGCAGCAATGGGGGTAGAGTCTGTTTTTATGCTCATGACTTTTCGTTTGAATTCTTGCGGATCGCCAAAAATCTCCAAGGTATTGTTATAAGATTTGGACATTTTCTGGCCATCTATTCCAGGTATCACCGCCACTTCTTCCTGGATATCAGGTTCTGGTATACGAAAAACTTCTCCATAGGTGTTGTTAAATTTTTGAGCTATATCCCTTGCAATTTCAAGGTGCTGTTTTTGATCTTGGCCCACAGGGATGATTTCGGACTGATAAAGGAGGATATCGGCTGACATGAGTACAGGATAAGAAAAAAGAGCCAAAGTAGGGGAGAGGCCCTTCGCAATTTTATCCTTAAAGCTGTGGGATCTTTCAAGTAAACCAAATGGAGTTATGGAAGCTAGAATCCAGGCAAGCTCATGGACTTCTGGAATGGAACTTTGCCTAAAAAATATGGATTTGATAGGATCCAGTCCGCAAGCCAAAAAAGCCATCGCGATTTTTCTCACATATTGTCTTAAATTCTGCGGATCTTTTATGGATGTTAAAGCATGATAATCGGCTATGAAATAAAGCGTTTGGGCTTTATCCTGCCATTCAATCGCCCTCTTGATCATTCCAAAATAATTTCCAATGTGGAGATGGCCTGAGGGCTGAATTCCAGAAAGAACACGTTTCAACATAAACAATTTATTTTTGTAGTAGCTAGAAAAAAAGATCAGTTCAAATAAAGGGCTAAAATCGGCTTTGGAGATGTACTTTTTCTATAACATCCTTGAAATCGGCTTTTCTATATTCGATTTCTTGCATTAACCATTCAGGACTCATACAGAAGGCTCCCAAGGATTCTACCTGCCGTTTTTCTTCGAGATCAGCCGTGATGACTGTTACCGTCCTTTGGGCAACCGAATCGCTCACAAATTTTTCTATGACCCCATCAGCTGTTGATCCTTTGGGTGAAAAAACGATAGTAAAATCCTCTGGAACTTTAGGAATGGAAACTGGCTCTGGATTGTTGCCGTCAAAGACAACAACAACCTGATAAATATCGAGATCATGCAATAGAATAAGTTTTTCAATCAATAATTCTCTGGCCTTTCTCAAGCTTTGTCTTTTAGCTAGCCTAAGATCATTCCAGCAATAGATGACACTATAGCCGTCTATGACTAAAAGAGGAAGAAGTGATAATTTTTTAGCCATTCGTTGAGCCCATAGCTGAGTGGGGGGATCCCAAAAGTCTCATTTTCTCTTTTTTTCTCTTGTAATAACGTTTCCTTCTTTTCCTTTTTTCAATTTTATTCCATTGTTTGCTCATCTTTAAGAAGCCAAAAGTTTTTTCTTTTCCTTATGTTATATTTTAAATTACTCTATTCTTTCAAGTTCCGTTTTACGAGGAAACCTTGATTTTTGATTTATGAATAAATTGCATGATTATATAATATAATATTAAAAAAAAAGATAGATAGAATCTTATCGAAAAGTACAAAATAATGCCCCTCTATTTTGTATCTTTTTTATTGAGGTCTATCTGAAGATTTGAAAATAGCAATTTTTAATGTTTTTTCGACAAGTTTTTTGTATGCATAATGTTATGAATAATTCCCAAAGACTTTTCTTTTCTTTTATTTTAGCTACTTTTTGTTTTTTCTGCTTTCCCTTCGGGGAGTCGGTCAAAGCTTTGAATTGGTTTTCTCAAAGCAAAGAATTTAAATCTGGAGCTTTTCAGTTTCAGATTGATAATGCGCCTATTCAGAGACAGAACGTGGGTGTGGTGACCAGTTTTGCCCCTATTGTTAAAAAAGTGGCTCCGAGTGTAGTAGAGATCTTCACAACCCAAAAAGTTAAAGCTCCGGAGGGATGGATATTCCCTTTTTTCAATGATCCATTTTTTAGAAAGTTTTTTGGACCCCCAGATGGAGGCGAGGATCAGAATAACCCTAGAATGTTTCCTATGCCTAAGCCCAGGAAGCAAACAGGTTTAGGATCAGGGGTGATCATCTCTTCGGATGGATATATTGTGACCAATAATCATGTGGTGGATGTAGCCGAAGAGATTAAAGTTCTAGTGGGAGAACAAAAAAAGGAGTTTTCTGGAAAGGTTATTGGCAAAGATCCATTGACTGATATAGCCCTGGTAAAAATTGAAACTTCAGGTCTTCCTTCCATCGTTTTTACTGACAGTGATCTGGTGGAAGTGGGGGATGTTGTTCTGGCCATTGGTAATCCTTTTGCTCTTACACAGACGGTTACAATGGGCATTGTGAGTGGTAAAGGAAGAAAAGATATCGGTATAGAAGAATATGAAGATTTTATCCAAACCGATGCGGCGATAAATCCTGGGAATTCGGGAGGCGCCTTGGTTGACATCCAGGGGAGGTTAGTAGGGATAAACACCGCTATCGTTAGCCCAGGTAGAGTAGGGAACTTGGGTATCGGTTTTGCCGTACCTTCGAACATGGCTCGTTATGTGGTCGAGCAAATTTTAAAAAATGGTCGGGTTATTCGTGGTTTTCTTGGTGTGACCATATCGGAAGTAACCCCTGATCTGGCTCAAGCCTTTAAGCTTTCCGAAGCAACCGGAGCGTTAGTGGAGCAGGTCAGTCCGGGGACTCCTGCGGATCAAGCGGGAATGAAAGCTGGGGATGTTATACTTGAATATAATGGACAAAAAGTGACTGATCCTCGATCTTTAAGATTGGCTGTATCCCAGACTCCGCCAGGCTCGAGGGTAAACTTAAAAATTTGGCGTGATGGCAAGGAAAAGATTATCCAAGCTGTACTCAAGGAAAGAACGCCTGAGGAAGTTTCTACGAATGCTCCTAGACAACAGGAAGAAAATTCTACCTTTTTGTCGGGGGTGGAAATCTCCGATCTGAATAGGATGATGAGACAACAGTTTGAAATACCCCCCGATATCCAAGGAGTGGTCATTGTATCCGTTGACCCTGAGTCTCCTGCAGCAAGGCCGGGAAGAAACTCTTTGCAACCTGGTGATGTTATTCTAGAGGTCCAGCACCGACCCGTACGGACGGTTCAAGAGGCCTTGCAGGCCGTAAAAGGAACAACGGGCAATGTTCTCCTTAGGGTGTGGTCCAAAGGAGTGACTCATTTTGTTGTTGTTCCTCGAACCAACAAGTAATGGGTGGCTTTAGAAGACAAGGTGGGAAAAGAAACACCTTTATTTATAATAGAGTCATGTCAGTATGCATACCTCTTTAAATAAGAAGTATCATTAAAAGGGTATGATTCTTGTCGATGTAAGTAATACAGTAACAAAAATTGGACTTTTTGAGGACGGGAAAATAAGCCTATTAGATAAAATTCCGACCTCTCAAATCGGATTTGATTTTACCGAAAGGGTGGCGCAAAAGTTTCCCCTTGAAGATTTAATCCTCTGTAGTGTGGTGCCAAAGAACGATCTTTATTTCGAATGGCCTTTTCGAGGTAGGATATATAAAATAGATCCCTCAGTTCCCTTAGGGATCCCGATCGACTATCCTAATCCAGCAGAGATCGGAGCTGATAGACTTTCTAATGCTGTGGCTTTAGCTTTTTTGTATGGCTATCCTGCGGTAGCCATTGATTTTGGAACAGCAACAACTTTTGATATTGTAGATCAAAAAGGAGCTTTTTGTGGGGGGATAATTGCTCCAGGGTTAAATATGATGACTACTTATCTGCATGAAAAGACCGCTCTATTACCCTTAGTGGATTTGAAAGAACCTCTAAGAATTATTGCCCATTCTACGGAAGAAGCTGTGCGGGTTGGAGCTGTTCATGGCTACAGAGGAATGGTTAAGTATCTTTTAGAGAAAATTAAAGAAGAGCTTGGCTTTCCTCAGAAATTCATTGTTGTGGCTACCGGAGGTCAATGTCGACTGGTCTGTTCACAGCTTGGTAGCGTTGAATATATCGATGAGTTGCTGACTTTAAAAGGAATTCGGCTTATTGGAGAAAATTTGATAAAAATCCAAAAAAAAACACCACTTTTGATTTAAGGGTTATTCTTTTGTTGACCAGAAAACCCAGTGCTTGTGCTTGAGCTTGCCTGCCCTTGGCTTTGGCTTTAGACTAAGTGGCAGTATATTGTTCGGTACTGCTGCAATAGCAACGTTTGACCAAAATCGACTTTTTCGTCCTTCCGCGCAGAAATTGATTCTACGGTCACCGGTTCTCAAAAGACTAGGTTAAGCTGTTTAACTCTACAGCTGGGGCAAGCAAAAAGAAACGCTATCTTAAACGGATTGAGCACTTAGCCGATTGATGTTGGCTGGGTTGGATCAGCTAGGTCTATTCAGTGCGTTTTTAGCTTTATGCTGCAATGAGGATTTGCTTGACATAGCAAAGTTAGGAAGGATTAGGTAGTAGCTGAACCCTTCCAGGGATGTTATGGGTGAATGGATTGGAATAATCGATCTAGGAACGACAAATACCAAGTTTCTAGTTTTTGATCGGAAAGGTCATGTTGTTTATTCATCCTTTAAGGAACACGGTTGGTATTGTCCAGAGAAAGGTTGGATTGAACAGGATGCTCTTGAGATTTATCACAATACCCTTAAGCTTGTTGAAGAGGCCTTTAAAGAAAAACCGACCCTAAAAAGGCAGTTAGCTGCTTTAGGCATAACCAACCAGAGGGAAACAACCATACTTTGGGATAAAAATACCGGAGTTCCCGTTTTCCGGGCCATCGTTTGGCTGGATAGCCGCACAACTGATCTGGTCCGTGAATTTTCTCAATCGAAAGATGGGATTTACCGTTACCATAAAAAAACAGGATTGCCCTTATCGAATTATTTTAGCGGGCTCAAACTTTTATGGCTCCTTCAGAATATAGCTGAAGCAAGGAAAAAAGCAGCATCTGGAGAACTCCTTTTTGGAACTTTTGACTCTTTTTTGCTTTGGAAATTGTCTGGTGGACCACAAGGAGGACAACATCTCACCGATGTGACCAATGCTTCACGTACGCAGCTTTTCAATATCAATAGCTTGCAATGGGACAAAGAAATCTTGGAAGAAATGGATATTCCCTCTTCTTTATTACCTCAGGTCGTTCCTTGTGATACAATTCTTTCGGAGGCTAAGATAGGCATTTTAAAAGGTTTACCCCTAGCCGGTATTATTGGCGATCAACAGGCTTCTCTTATAGGACAAGGTTGTATAAACTTTGGAGAAGCAAAATGCACCTATGGTACAGGAGCTTTTCTTTTAGTCAATACGGCTAATCGTACTGTTTTTTCTCGGCTGGGACTGCTTACGACCATTGGCTATCGATTGAAGGGAAAAAAAGTATGTTATGCCTTAGAAGGGAGTACAGTTGCCGCTGGTTCAGCAGTGCGTTGGCTAAGGGAGTTGTTTAAACTAAAGGATGACAAAGATGTCGAACTGTTGGCCTCTAAAGTTAAAGACAATGGAGGAGTATATTTTGTTCCCGCTTTTAGTGGGCTGTTTTCTCCATACTGGGATCCTTCAGCTCGAGCTGCAATATTGGGTTTGACATGGGATTGTCAAGATAGTCATTTGGCCCGTGCGGTGTTGGAGGCTACGGCTTTTCAAGTTAAAGAGCTTTTTGATGCGATACAAAGGGAATGTGGAATGGAGATTGCCGAACTCAAAGTTGATGGAGGAATGGTTAAAAATGAGCTGCTTATGCAGTTTCAAGCGGATGTTATAAACAGGAAATTACAGGTAGCCCAAAACCAGGAGACCACAGCTTTAGGCGCAGCATTTGTTGCAGGTTTAGCCGTTGGATTATTCCATGACATCGAAGAAATACATTCATGGAGGCGGACAAGTAAAGAATGGTTGCCAAAAATGGAGCAACTAGATCGAGAAAGACTTCTTGGTTACTGGAAAAAAGCGGTTCATAAAGCTTCAAAATGGATTGAGTAAAAAATTCTCTAAATTCTTTGATTGTTTATGTTGGCACGTTTTCTAACTTTAATAAGAAGTATCTTGGCAAAGTGGCTCTGCGCTTTTTCGATCCGTCTACCAAGAATGCAGTACAAGGCACTGCAAGGTCTTACTCAAGGTTTTCCTGTTCAAGTGTATAAAGTTCCATAAGATTCGAGCAGTTCAAAAAATTGCCACCCTAATATATCGAACAACCTGGAATGAACACCTCTTCATGCCTGTTCATTAAGAAAATTGTTCGGATGATCGAGTAAAAAGCGGCTCTATAGGGGAGGGAAGGGGTTAAGGTTAACGATTCGCATTTTTTCCAGAGATGACAGCTTTTAGCTAGACCTGGAGCCACAACCGGGTCTTCTGGAGTTTGTGGAGAGCTGGCTATCGATAGCTGACCTAAGCCCATGTGAGTTGAAAGCTAAAGTGGTTTTAGGATATGTACAACGCATCTGCAGTCGCCATACAATACAATCGAGCAATGGAGTAGTAAGGATAAGAGGGTTCGCTCTCTCGTGGTTGGTCAATCCAGATGGATTGGTTTACAGTCCAGGAAGCTGAATTTCGAGGCAGTTGACTCTTTGGAATTACCCCAAATCACCCAAGAAAGGAAGTCGTCTATTTGGATTCTTTTTTAGGAATAAATAATTTTTTGCCTACTGTTAAGGGAGAGTGAGCGGAGAGATTGTTGGCTTTGCATATATCTTCGACGGTCACATTAACCCCACTTTTTCTGTAGGCATCGGCGATGCTCTCTAGGTTATCATTTTTTTGAATCACATAATAGTAACCTTTCTCGATTTTTTGTTCATTCCCATTTTGAACTATTCTTTTAACCGATGCTCCTTTTTCTTTTTTTGACCCGGTTAAAGCTGATTTTTCCATCGAAGTAGCTATCTTTATTTTTTCTATTTCTTTTTGAAGCGTAGAAACTTGGTCTTTGAGGCTTTTAATTTCTTCTTTAATGTTCTGAATATTCAAGGAATCCGTTTCTACGTTTTGTTGAAGCTGATCTAGGATATCGACGGCTTTTAAAAGTTTTTTCTTTTCTTCCTCTCTATCCAGTTTTTTTGCAATTTCAGGAGTTTCTGGATCCTGGCTCTCTTGACAAAAAAGAGGTTGAGTTAAGAAAAACAAAAAAAAGCTAAGAAAAGGCAGAGAAAACTGGAATACAAAAGATAGGGATGATTGCTTGAAAAGCAATCCTTTCAATCGCCAACAAAGAAAATGCATACTGTTAATCTCCTTTTAAAAGGTCGACGAGTTCCTTTTCCCCAATAATCGTTATCCCTAGTTTTTGAGCTTCTTGTAGTTTTGATCCTGGATCTGAACCGACAACTAAGAAATTTGTTTTTCTTGAAACGGTGTTGCTCACCCTTCCCCCTTTAGAGATTATTTTTTCAGCAACAGCTTCTCTGGGTTCAGAAAGAGTGCCCGTGATAACAAAGGTTTTGCCAGAAAGTGGACCTGAAGGAGTTTGCAGAAGCAAAGAAACAAAGTTTACACCATGTTTGCGTAGTTTTTCGATCCGCCTGCGGTTTTCTTCTTTTCGAAAATAGTTAACTATTGATCTGGCCATCACTTCACCAAAAAAAGGTATAGCTAGGAGTTCTTCTTCAGTGGCATGGGAAAGCCTATCCAGGGTTCCAAAATAACGGGCAAGGTCTTCGGAAGCCTTTTGGCCAATATGGGTTATTCCCAGGCCATAGATCAGCCGGGAGAGATCTCTTTTTTTGCTTTCTTCTATTCCTTTAAGAAGATTTTGGGCGGACTTCTTCCCCATACGGTCTAGTTTTACAAGGGATTGTTCATCAAGCTCGTAAAGATCTGCAATGTCTCTGACTATCCCTTTATCAACCAGTTGATCTACAAGCGACTCTCCCAATCCTTGGATATCCATGGCGTTGCGTTGGGCAAAATGTAAAATTCTTTCCTTTAATTGTGCAGGACAGTTTTCGTTACCGCAGCGCAGGAAAATTCCTTCCCAGAAAAGCTTTTCCCCACAACTAGGACAATGCTCTGGTGGGATAATTTCTTTTTCTGTACCTTGACGTTGGGAGGTATCAACCCCGACTACCTCGGGAATAACTTCTCCAGCCTTCTCAAGATAGACTAAATCACCAATTTTTACATCGAGTCTTTTAACCTGGTCAAAATTGTGGAGTGTAGCTCGACTGACCGTTGTTCCAGAGAGAAAAACAGGATCCATTTCAGCTACCGGAGTAATGATTCCACTTCTACCTACCTGGAAAATGACATTGTTCAGCCGTGTTTTTGCCCTTTCGGCTCCATATTTGTAAGCGAATGCCCAGCGAGGTGCTTTCGCTGTATATCCAAGGATAGAATAATAATCCCATTCATTTACTTTGATAGCCGCCCCATCGGTTGGATAGGGAAGTTCGTTGCGACAATCATTAAGTTTACATATCGCTTCGTAGACTTCGTTTTCATTTTTGCAAACCCAAAAAAGAATAGGAACAGGAAGACCTATTTTTTTAAGAAAATTTAACCATTCTTCTTGAGTTTTACATTTAAAGCCAACTAATTTGCCTGCCCCATAAAAAACGATTGCTAAAGGGCGCTCTGCTACTATTCTTGGATCAAGCTGTTTGAGAGAACCGGCCGTTGCATTCCTTGGATTTGCAAAAAGAACTTTACCCTCTTTTTCTCTCTGCGCATTGAGCCGTTCAAAATCTTTAGGAGACATGTATGCTTCTCCTCTAACTTCTAAGAGTTCAGGAGGATTTTCTAATTCCAATCTTAAGGGAAGGCTACGGATGGTTTTTAAGTTCTGAGTAATATCATCTCCAACAGTACCATTACCACGGGTTGCTCCTAAACTAAATAGGCCGTTTTTGTATTGGGCGCTGATCGATACGCCATCAATTTTAGGTTCAACAGTGTAACTCACTTTTTTCCCTGGAAGAGCCCGGCGTATTCTATCTAAAAAAGTAAAGAGTTCTTCTTTAGAATAAGTATTTTCGAGGCTGAGCATTGGAATCTCATGTGTAACTTGGGAAAAACCGCTCAGTGGAGATTCACCTATCCTTTGGGTTGGAGAGTCGGGAGTGATCAGTTCAGGATGGTTTTTTTCAAGGGTTTCCAGTTCATGATAAAGATTATCGTACTCCTGATCGGAAATAAGTGGGCGTGACTCCACATAATAAGCGTGGTCGTATTTTCGAATGAGTTTAACTAACTCATCATGTCTTTGCTTGATCTCTTGGGGAGTAAGTGACTCTAAGGAAGAGGGCTTTTTTCTATTCACTTTATCCAAAAAATAAATGTGAAATAGGATGCGATCAACATTTCTGTTTTAATAGAAACTGTTGAGAACCCTATTTCCTTAAACGACAAAATTCAAGTTTGGGTTACGGGATAGATAAGAGTTTTTGTATGTAAACTGTTTTTTTAAATCCCTTAGATCAGCTTTTGAACTTTCAAGCTCAAGTTGGTTTCTCTATCCATTTTTTACAATTTGTCTTTTGCTGACCGGTCAGCTCATTAAGAAAACTTCTTTTTATGAGTATTATTGTACTCTATTGCCCAGAGTATGTTCTAGCGGCTTTCGTTTTTGTTTCCACTCACAAAATCCGATCGATTGCTTTGGTCATCTCGATCAAGGAGTGTAAGTCAATACGATAAAACTATATTTGCCAATGAACACGAATCCCAAGATTTCGATACGGACTTCTTGAGTATTTTTTTTAAAGTACTAAGGCATTGTAAAGCTCAAGAGAATGACGTAGAAGATAAACTATGGGAAGATTATTAGGCATTGAAGGTGGAGGAACCTATACTCGGTGGATGGTTGTCAACGACCCGGAAGCAGAAGTCATTTGTGAAGGTAAGGAGGGGATAGGAAATTTTCATCTTTTGTCTTATGATCAACTCGTAGCTCTTTTCAGATCGATCAGGGAAAAAGCGGGAGAAAACATTGAACAAATAGGGGTCGGATTTGCGGGATGCCATTCCGAAAAAGAAAAAACTGTTCTTGAAGAAATTATACGAGATACTTGGCCAGGGTCTAAAAAAATTGTCGTTGCTGAAGATAGTCGTTCTGCTTATGCCCGAGCCTTTGAACCCGGTCAGCAAGGCATCTTAGTTATAGGAGGAACGGGTTCTAACGTAATCGGTTACAAAGAAGGGGTCTGGGAAAAAGCGGGAGGATGGGGTCAACTGGGTGATCCTGGAAGTGGTTATAGGATAGGTAGAGGAGGATTAGAAAGAATTTTTTTAGATTTTGATCTGACGAAGAAAAATTCAGCTCTTGCTCAGGCTTTTCTTAGTTATTGTTGTCTTAACGATCTTTCCGAGTTTCTTCGCTATGTACTGGCTCAATTTGGAAGAAAAGATTTTATTGCTTCTTTTGCTCCCATCGTTCTGGAAATGGCAGAAAAGGGGGATGAAAGCTCACTTGAAATAGTAAAAAAAGAAGCTTCATCTCTGGCGTGGCGAGTACAGATAGTAGCCGAAAGGTTGCAATTTATCCAACCCCAGGTAGCCTTGGTTGGAGGACTCTTTGAGAATTCCTCGTTTTATGTGCGGATTTTTGGGGAGGAGTTGAAGCGGTTTCTGCCTTTTTCTAGGTATTTTGTATGTAACAGCCCTGGGCCTTGGGGAGCTCTCCGATTACTCAAACTTTCTTCCAGTCCCTTATCCATAAAAAGTGAGAGTTTACTTCCCGATGAACAGCAAAGAAAAGCCCTTGACCAAGCTTTAACTGAAGAAAGAAACCCTCGTTCTTCATCCCTCGAAAAGAAAACAGTAGATGAACTAGTCGATCTGTTTATTTCTGAAGAGACTTTTGTCCAATCTGCATTGGAAAAATGCAGAAAAGAAATTACATCGGCCGTTTTGGCTGTCTGCTCAACATTGTCTCAAGGAGGAAGGCTTTTTTACGTTGGAGCAGGGACAAGCGGAAGGCTAGGGGTACTAGATGCCAGCGAAATGCCACCCACTTTTAATGTTTCTCCTGAAATTGTCCAAGCCATCATGGCGGGTGGATCTGAAGCGGTTCTACGAAGCATGGAAGGCATAGAAGACGATAGGGAAGAAGGTTATAAGAGTATATTGAACCGGGGTATAACCCAAAAGGACATTGTTTGTGGAATTAGTGCAAGTGGAAGAACCCCGTTTGTCATTGCAGCCCTCGAAGCGGCCCAAGAAAGAGGAGCTCAAACAATCTTAGTGAGTTGTAACCCTCGTAGACCTCCTTGCCCTTATGCGGACTTAACGATCGATTTGCCGACTGGGCCAGAAATCGTTGCGGGATCAACGAGATTAAAAGCGGGTACAGCAACAAAGATTGTCTTGAACATGCTCAGTACGATAGCAATGATTCGAACAGGAAAGGTCAAAGATAACCTGATGATCAATCTTCAACCCAAGAGCATGAAGCTGCGTTATCGTTCCTTGCGTATCCTTATGACCCTTTATGGTCTGGATGAAAAAACCGCTGTTAAATTATTGGGAAAAAAAGGATGGTTACTCTCTGCGGTCATTGCTGAAATGGAATCAGAAAAGGGATAACATAAGATCCGTTTTTAACTCTGCGTTTGCAAGGAAACGTTGGGTTTTAAGAGATTGTTAAACCCTTTTATGTTATTTCTCTTAATTTTTTTTCCAACAGATCATGAATAATCTGTGGATTAGCTTTTCCCTTTGTCTTTTTCATCACGTAGCCTTTCAAGGCGTTAAGGGCCGCTACTTTTCCTGCTCGGTAATCTGAGACGCTCTTGGGGTTAGCATCAATTGCTTCTTTACAGAGTGCTTCAAGCATGTCCACGCTGGTTATCTGGCCCAGTCCTTGTTCTTGGACGATCACTGAAGGTCTTTTCTTTTCGCTTACCATCACTTTGACCATCTCTTTTGCCTGTTTCATATGAACCTGACCTTGGTCAACAAGGTTGGACAATTCGCTAAAATATTCTGCAGGAAGCGGAATAGCTGTTTCGAAATCAGATACCAGGGCAAGATAATCGTTGATGAGAAAATTGGCTACAGCTACTTTATTGGAAGCGCTCTTTGCCGCTTTTTCAAAATAATCGGCAAGCTGCGGATCCGCAGCAAGAACGCTGGATTGATATTCGGAAAGCCCATAGGTTTCACAGAGTCTCTGTTTTTTCTGCTCAGGTAGTTCAGGGATCCTTTTTTTTGCTTCCTCTATCAATTCTCCTTCTGTAACCACGGTTAAAAGATCGGGATCAGGAAAATACCTGTAATCATGAGCGTATTCCTTTGTCCTCATCAGTATGGTTTGTCCTCTTTGATCATCCCAACGGAGCGTTTCTTGCTCGATCTTATTTCCCATAGATAAAACCTGAATCTGTCTTTGAATTTCGTATTTCAAAGCTTTGCGTACTGCACTAATGCTATTGAGATTTTTTATCTCGCATTTTGTTCCCCATTTTTCTTCTCCGACGGGTTTAACACTCACATTAACATCACATCGAAGCTGGCCTTTTTCCATGTCGCAATCGCTTACATTCCCGTACCGTAGTATCTGGCGGAGGGCAGAAAGATAAGCAAACGCTTCTTCAGGGCTACGGATATCGGCCTCAGATACAATCTCCATTAAAGGTGTTCCAGCACGGTTAAAATCTATCCCACTGTTTTCTTCGAAATGAAAGGATTTTCCAACGTCTTCTTCAAGATGAACCCTAACGATCCGGATTTTTTTTCGGATCTGGGCTTGAGGATCTTTTTGGGCATCCTTGGGAAAAGCTAAAGGGTAGAGTTGGATGTAGCCGCCTTTGCACAAGGGTTGGTCATATTGTGAGATCTGGTAATTTTTGGGCATATCGGGATAGAAATAATTTTTCCTGTCGAATTTGCCTCTAGGGGAGATTTCCGAACCAAGCATCAACCCTGTCTGGATCGTTAAGATAATGGCCTGTTTGTTAGGCGAAGGGAGTGCTCCAGGCAAGCCTAGGCACACCGGGCATACTCGGCTGTTGGGATCTGCTCCATATTCCACGGTACAGCCGCAAAAAAGTTTTGTCTGGGTTTTTAGCTGAACGTGAACTTCAAGTCCTATTATCGCTTCATAGTCCATAGCTTTATTCTATGTAGTTATATAAGGGCTACAAAAAAGTTAATCTAATCCTACCCATCGGTTTGTTCATCAAGAGGAGGGAGGGGAGGAGTCCACCCTGTTGTTTTTTGATAAATATAGCCTAGGGCCAAAATGACATCTTCTTTCCATGGAGGGCCAATCAGCTGAAATCCTATGGGAAGACCTTCTGTCGATCGGCCGCAGGGAACGGATAGGGCACAAATGCCGGCTAGATTAACAGCGATTGTGAATATATCGGCTAGATACATTTGTAAAGGATCGGCTGTTTTTTCTCCAATGCGAAAGGCACAAAAAGGTGAAGTAGGGGTTAAAAGAGCCTGACACTTTTTGAAAGCTAAAGAAAAATCCTGCTTTATCTTTTCCCTCACCTTAAGGGCTCGTAAATAATAGGCGTCATAGTAACCCGAACTTAAGACATAGGTTCCAAGCAGAATTCTCCTCTTGACTTCAGAGCCGAAACCTTCTCCCCTTGTTTTCCCGTAATAATCGAATAAATCAGTATAATTTTTGGCCCGTTTCCCGTATCGAATACCATCAAACCTGGCAAGATTAGCGGAGGCTTCAGCTGTAGCTAAAATATAATAGGTCGCAACCGCGTAAGGAGTATGAGCTAAAGAGACTTCTTCAATTTTTGCTCCCAAGGATTCGTAATGGGCAATAACCTTGGTAACGGCTTGTCGCACTTCATCATCAATGCCTTCTATGAAATACTCTTTGGGTATCCCCAGGACGAAGTCTTTGAGAGAAAGTTGTTCCAGCAGCTTGGAAAACGGTGGAACAGCAACTTTTTCGGAAGTGTTATCGAATGGATCGAATCCGGCGATCACTTCAAGTAAAAGGGCAGCATCTTCCACGGTTTTCGTTATCGGTCCGATTTGATCTAAACTGGAAGCGAAAGCCGTCAGGCCGTATCTTGACACTCTACCGTATGTGGGCTTGAGACCAACGCAACCGCAAAAAGAAGCCGGCTGGCGGATAGAGCCTCCTGTATCGCTTCCAAGAGCACAAATGGCTTCGTGGGAAGCTACAGCAGCTGCTGATCCCCCACTGCTTCCCCCCGGGACCCGATCAATATCCCATGGGTTTCGAGTTATCCCTAAGGAGGAATTTTCTGTAGAAGAGCCCATAGCAAACTCATCCATGTTCGTTCTTCCCACTAAAATGGCACCCATGTTTTTCAATTTTGCGACAACGGTACTGTCGTAAGGAGATAGGTAGCCTTCAAGAATACGGGATGCACACCGACAAGGTTCTCCGCGCACATTAATGTTGTCCTTAATGGCGATGGGAATACCCCCCAAGGGAAGGGTTATATCAGCCTTTTTAGCAGCTTCAATAGCTCTTTCGTGATTAAGATAGCTGTAAGCAAAAATCTTCGGATCGACTTCTGCAATTCTAGTCAGAAGGTTTTCGACTACTTCTACAGGACTAACTTCTTTTTGAGATAGAAGCTTTCTTAGCTTTTGAATTGAATATTCAAATAGTTTCACTCTATGATTTTCGGTACTATAAAAAGGTTATTAAAATGGCTTGGGGCATTACGAATCACTTCCTCAACGGTTAAACCCTTTGTGGGAATATCGTCTCGCAAGTTATTTTTAAACCCTTCTTCCTCTCCTTTTAAAATAACATCCTCAATATTCACCTCTTTGAGCTTTTCAATATATCCAAGAATGGAAGAGAACTGCTCGCCAAAAACTTTTCTTTCTTCAGCTTTTAAAGATATTCTTGCCAGGTCGGCAACGTAATCTATGTCTATTGAAAGCTTTTCCATGCTATAAGCAGTAAAAGATAATAAACCGAGTTTCAAGTATGAAAATAATATAAGGCTGTTCTTGATCCTTAACTGGCTTTAAAATAATTTTCCATCATCTTTTCCATTTCTTCTTATAATGATACCAAAGGGATGGATTAGACAGTAAAAAAAAATAAGGTTAGAGATATGTCAAACCTCAGTCAAAAAAAAGAGTATGCGATTAGTCCTAGGCGCAGTGAAGATTTCCCGGAGTGGTACCAACAGGTGATTGCGGCAGCCGATCTTGCGGAAAACTCCGAAGTTCGAGGGTGCATGATTATTAAACCTTGGGGTTATGCTTTATGGGAAAGAATTCAAAAACAGTTGGATCTGCGGATTAAACAAACGGGTCATAAGAATGTTTATTTCCCGCTGTTTATCCCTCTTGAATATCTTCAAAAGGAAGCTGAACACGTGGAAGGCTTTGCTAAGGAATGTGCAGTCGTTACACATCACAAACTGGAAAAAAGGGCTGACGGCAAGCTTTATCCGGCTTCTCCCCTTACTGAACCTTTGGTGATCAGGCCAACGTCAGAAACGATCATTGGTGCAGCCTTTTCAAGATGGATTCAATCTTATCGTGATCTACCCTTGCTGATCAATCAATGGGCAAATGTGGTCAGATGGGAAATGCGACCGAGGCTTTTCTTGAGAACAACTGAATTTCTTTGGCAAGAAGGCCATACAGCCCATGCCAATCCGGAAGAAGCTAGGCAGGAAGCCCTTTCTATTTTAAATCTCTATGAAGAGTTCATACGCAGTTACTTGGCCTTGCCTGTCGTTGTTGGGGAGAAACCTGAAAGCGAAAAGTTTCCTGGAGCAGATACAACCTATACTCTTGAAGCCATGGTACAAGACAGAAAGGCAGTACAGGTTGGAACCTCTCATTTCCTTGGCCAGAACTTTTCAAAAGCGAATAATATTCGATTTTTGGACAGGAATGGGAAAATGGAATTTGCCTGGACATCCAGCTGGGGAGTAAGCACAAGGCTTATCGGGACTTTAATTATGGCGCATGGGGATGACAATGGATTGGTCCTCCCTCCCACCCTTTCGCCTCTCCAAGTGGTCATACTACCGTTGATTAAAAAAGAGGAAGAGAAACCGACAATTTTGGAGTTTGCTGAAAAGCTCATCAACCAGATGGAAAGATTGGAGTTTGCGGGTGAAAAAATTAGGGTAGAAATAGATAAAAGAGAAATTGGGGGAGGCATAAAGTCCTGGGAATGGATCAAGAAAGGGGTCCCCTTACGAATAGAAATTGGTCCTCAAGAAATTTCTTCTGGAATACTGACCATCAAAAGGAGGGATAAAGAGGTCAAAGAAAAGGAAAAGCTTGAATTGCAGCAGTTTCTAGACAAACTTCCTTTTCTTCTTTCTGAAATTCAGCAAGGGATCTATTCACGGGCTGAAAGCTTTCTTAAAGACCATAGCCGGCTCATAGATACAAAAGAAGATTTTTACGAGTTTTTCTCCTCTTCTGATTCGTCGGATAAAGAAATTGGAGGGGGCTTTGCCTATGCCCATTGGGATGGCTCTAGGGAGATAGAAGAAAAACTTAAAGAAGACCTTAAGATCACCATTCGTTGTATTCCTTATAAATCTAGCTATGGGGATGAACCAGGAATCTGTCCTTTTTCCGGCAATCCAAGCAAAAGAAGAGTGATTTTTGCCAAGGCCTATTAACTAAAAATTTATGAAGGGCTATTGGCAGGAAAACTCCTGCTTTAGCCTCTTCTTGCTCAAGAATGAGCTTCTTTTTGAGCGGTGGTGGGATGCTTTTTTTCTTCTAATTTCTTAAGAACCATTTCTGCAGGACAAAACCCGCTAAAAGCGGATTGAAATAGATTCAAGCCAACAAATGCGGTAAGCAGAAGCCACCACTTGCTCAAGAAAGAAAGCCCCAAGCTGATCAATACCAGACTTCCTGCCAAAGCCCTTATTTTTCTTTCAATACTCATCTTTATCCTCCTTTCTAAAAACAATAATAAACGGAAGCGAAAGAAAAATCAACAGGATATTACATGCACTTACAGTAAATTATATTTATATTTTACTGTTTAGGTTTGGGCTTCGATGGGTGGGCTGAAGGGACTCTTTTTTTCTTCTGGTTTCTTTTTTTTCATCAGAAGGTAATAAAAGACTGGCACAGCCGTTCTTGAAAGGAGGGTGGAAGCGACTTCTCCAGCCATGAGGGATAAAGCCATCCCTTGAAATATTGGATCGAACAGTATGACTGAACTGCCCACAATAACAGAAGAGGCTGTAAGAAGCATTGGCCTGAAGCGAACAGCACCCGCTTCGATCACTGCCTCTTCGAGTCTATCGCCATGAGCCAGGCGCAGCTCTATAAAATCAACCAAAATGATCGCATTTCGGACGACTATTCCGGCCCCGGCTATCATTCCAATCATGGAAGTAGCGGTGAAGAACATCCCGGTAAGCCAATGAGCGGGCAAAATGCCCACAAGAGATAGGGGAATGGGGAGCATGACTGCCCATGGAGTCCTAAATGATTGGAACCAACCCACGACAAGGATGAAAATAAGAATTAAGACGATACCAAAAGCTGTACCCAAATCCCTGAATACTTCGTAGGTAACCTGCCATTCCCCGTCCCATTTTACCGCCCAGGAAAGGGGGTTGTAAGGTTGATGGGTAAAAAGAATTTCCAGTGGCTTACCGTCGGGGGCTGTGATTTTGTTTAGTTTTTTCTGGAAATCAATGATCGCATAAACCGGGCTACCCACCTCGTTGGTGACATCCGCAAGGACGTAGGACACGGGCATGAGGTTTTTGTGGTATAAAGAATGGTGCTGGTAGCCCATCACTTTGCTGACGAGGTTATCGATGGGGATGAGCCTCATGAACCTCGAAAGCAAAGAAATAGAAAGAAAAGAACTATCCTGTGATCTATCTTCTTTAGGTAACCTGACGACAATATCTACAGGCTCAGGTTCATCCTTTACATGAGCAAGGCCAGGGCTTTGTCCATGTAAAGCGGTTGTGATAGACTGGGAGATAAGCTCTGAAGAAAGACCATTCAAGGATGACTTGACAATATCAATATCGAGTCTTTCTAAAGGAAAATCCGCTTCTTCATAGGTGGCTATATCCGTAATGCCTGGCGTTTCTTTTAAAAGTTGTTCCAGTTTTAAAGCTAACTCTCTTCTTTCCTTTGTTTCAGGACCGTAGACTTCAAGGACGAGCGTGGAAAGGACGGGGGGACCAGGGGGAACTTCTGCAACTTGGGCATGAGCGCCCTCTGCTTGAGCGATTGTATTTATTTCTTTGCGTATACTTTCGGCAATGTCATGACTTTGTCTTTTTCTTTTATGTTTATCCACGAGATTAACTTGAAGGTCTCCTTGATAGGGATTTTCCCGCAAGAAATAATGCCTGACAAGACCGTTAAAATTATAGGGTGAGTGCGTGCCAGCCTGGATTTCAATGTTTTTAACTTCTTTGAGGTTTAAAGCCACTTTAGCCATTTTATCGAGTACGGCTTCCGTTTTTTCCACGGGAGTGCCTTCGGGCATATTGAGAATGACCTGGAATTCATTTTTGTTGTCGAAAGGCAGCATTTTGGCGCGAACGACCTTTAAGGGAATCAACGCGACTGATCCAAGCAAAAGAATGGTTAATAGCAGAAGGAAAAGAAAGCGTATAAAGGCATTGTATATGAGGGGAGCCATCATGGTTCTATAAATACGGGTGAGAAGATCTTCTCCCTTATCTTTTGTTTCTTTAATCCCTTTGAGCAGAAGATCGGCCGCCCATGGGGTAACAGACAAGGAAACGAGCATGGAAAAGATCATGGCAGCACTGGCTCCGATAGGAATTGGACGCATGTAAGGCCCCATGAGACCTCCGACAAAAGCCATCGGTAAAATAGCTGCGATGACCGCCATCGTGGCTAAAACAAGTGGGCTGACAATTTCTTCCATAGCTCCGATGGTTATAGTGAGTAGACTTTTGCCTCGATTTACAGCCAAATGAATGTGCCTGACGATGTTTTCGATACCCACTATAGGGTCGTCAACAAGAATACCGATTGTAAAAATAAGGGCGAAAAGAGTAACTCTATTGATCGTAAAACCGAAAATATAAAAGGTAAGCAGCGTTAGTGCCAGGGTTGTCGGAATAGCGATAATCACGACCAGTGCAGCCCTTAATCCTAAGGCAAACCAAATGAGCAAACTCACCCCGACTATGGCAATGCCCATATGCTTCAGCAACTCATTGGATTTATCCGCAGCGGTTTCCCCATAATTTCTCGTAATGACATAATGAACGTCGGAAGGAACTATTTTGCCTTCCAATTCCTTGATCGTCCCGAGTATTTTATTGGCTAAAAAAGTGGCATTAGATCCCTTTCTTTTCGCCAAGGATAGGGTAACGGCTGAGATTTTTCCCGAAAGTTTTTCCTTTTCATCCCAAGAAGGACCAGGGATGAGACTGACCTCTTTTTCTTCTTGATCAGGTCCATCGACAATTTGGGCTACATCCTTTAAGTAAACAACCTGCCCTTGACTGACACCGACGACAAGATTTTCTAGGTCTTCTTTTTTCTGGATAAAGGAATTGGGTTCAACATCGATGAGTTTGGGTTCAGACTCAATATGCCCTGCGGGCATTCTCACATTGGTTTGAAGGATCAGTTTATAGATTTCTTGGGGAGAAAGAAGTCTTTTGGCGATTTTCGAAGGATCGAAAAAAATCTGGAATTGTCTTTTTCTCCCTCCGATTAAAGTTGTTTCGGAAACATCTTGAAGGTGATTGATACTATCCCGGAGAGTGGCTACTATTTTCCTTAATTCAATGGGCGAACGTTCAAGGCTATAGAAAGTCAGGGCTAAAATAGGAACGTCATCTATGGATCTTGTTTTAATCAAAGGAGTGGTTGCTCCCGGGGGAAGGAAATCAAGGTTAGAATAGACCTTGGTGTAAAGCTTGATTAAGCTTTTTTCCATATCTTCTCCAACCTTGAATCGGACGATGAAAAGGGCACCGTTTGGGGCAGCCGTCGAATAGACATATTCAACACCGGATATTTGCCAGAAAACCCTTTCTCCATTGGTAACAATCCTTTTTTCGATTTCTTGAGGGCTGGCCCCTGGCATTGAAACAAAGACATCGAAAATGGGCACGATGATTTGAGGTTCTTCTTCTCGAGGAAGTTGGTAAAGGGCGAAACTCCCCAGAAGGATAGAAGCTAAAACCAAAAGAGGAGTAATCTTAGATTGAGCAAAGAACCCAATAAATTTTCCCGCCCACTGTCCACCATGTATTTTGGTTTCAGTTTCGTCCATGGTTAATTTTCACCTCCAAGTTCGCTTGCCAGTTTTTCAACCTGATAGTCATCAAGTTGGCCAGAAAGGAAATAAAGTTTAGCTTTTGAAGATTCGTAACGGGCAACGCTTTCAAGGTAACTGATTTCCACCTGCAAGCCATATACCCTGGCTTGGATAAGATCAGCAATGGTCTTTCTGCCTTCCCTATAAAGATCCCTTGTCATAAGGATAGACTGCGTGGCATCCATTAAAGAACGGTAAAGGATTTCTGAGTCTCTATAGGCACTTTCCAAGTCGGTAACGGCTTGAGCCAATTTCGTCTGGATAGTGTCTTTGAGAACATTTTCTTCGTGCCTAAGCTGTTCTTCCTCGGCTTTAGCTCTTTTTATTCTTGGATCACGGGAAGGATCAAAAAGAGCCATGGTTCCCAAGACACCCACGGTGTAACTTCTTCCTCCGGTCGTGAAATTATCACTGTCAAGCATTCCTGTAGCAAAACCGTTGACATTAGGCATGATGGAGTCTTTCTCTTTTTTTACTTCTGTAT